>CAZSVI010000075.1:0-18999 GCA_964610205.1 uncultured Oscillospiraceae bacterium | reverse complement strand
ATTCTGAATATTGAATTCTGGGTTCTGAATTCTTGCGGCTTTGCCGCGGTATGATCTCTGCTGAATATGGAAAAACTCATGAATATTTTCCCATACTTCATCATGAAATTATGCATAAAACACAGCGTAAAATGGCAAAATACTTATTAAATTGCAAGGATTGGAGGAAGCTATATGGATAAATCTACTACTAAAATTACAAAGGTAAAGAAAAACCCTGATGGAGATATCACAGATGTTATGCTTGATGACGGAAATATATATCCCGTAGATCAAGCAATCTCCATGGTGCATGAAGGACGGATTGAAGGTGTGAATGTCGGTCGTGCAAAAAATGGACGCGAATTTTTAAGAAGTGATCCCAATGATAAGAAAAATGATAACCTAGACAATTTACCATTACTCTAGTGGTCTGTAACAGCTAAAACTGAGGTATGCAGACCACAAGGGAAATTCAAGGACGGTTCTTGAATTGAATATTTACTTGATAGTATGTCCTCGAATTTCCCGGAGTATATATAGATTTATGAAAACGGTTCAACAAATAATGGTAATTGTCTGCTGCTTTTTTAAAATAACATCTGGTTTTACATCTTTTCCATCAAGTAGTACTCTCCCTTGACGGATAAGTTCACAAACCTTCGTCCTGCTCACGTCCTGAATCCTATCCCCCAGCAGCTTATCAATTCTCCACTTCCCGGTTACCTCTTCCAAAAAAATCACAATTTCTCTGATCCCTTGATTTATGTGTTCTTTTAAACTAATAATATCTAAGTTGCACATTTCGGGGATCCGGTCTTCCAATTGAGGAAGCTCCATATTTTTTACCGCCTTATATGTGTTCACCAATAAGTTCCATGTATGATCTTTTTCACATTTATATATGGCATATTCAAATATTGTTTTACCATTGACGTTACGCCTTCTTTTCTTAGTGTCTCTGAAACTCATCTTTCTGCCACAGTTATGACAATATCTCACAACGGAGCTATCATTTGAAGTATCATTCAATATCCATTTATATGTCATCTTTGACATGTTCCCGCCCTCCTGTATTTTGGGGAGGAACGTTTACTGTCCACCCCTGCTATTTCATCAGGTATGACAGGTTAGCTGCAGGCATACAGATACCTCCTTTCTTCAAACCACTCAATAAAAAGAGCTGAAAGTAAATAGCAAAAGCAATTTTCTTTCAGCTCAAAATATGAGTTTTTCTACATAATACATATGGTGATAAAAAACAATAAAAAACCGTGCAGTTAAGCACGGCAACTCTTCACCTATTCTACTACCAACGCATGTAGGTATTAGACACATTTAAAATTAAAGTAAGATTGCAGTACCGCTATTCTTAACATGATTCAACCAAAGGATACGACAACAAGACCTTCAACAGATCATAGAGTTCGCATCATTTAGTTAATATTCAATTGCTTCAAGTTAAGCATTAGCTGGCATTGGATTACCTCACTTTTATCTTTTTTAATAGAATAATAGCATATATTCCCACTTTTTGCAACCAGAGTTTTGCATACAGCAGGGTTTATATAGTATGACCGGATTAGAATTTTAAACTCTTAACCCGTTCAATCGCCTTTCGTGTGTTTTCACGGCTACCGAAGGCAGTCAGCCTGAAATACCCCTGTCCGCTTGGCCCAAAGCCTACTCCTGGTGTGCCTGCAACAAACACTTCATGAAGAAGCCTGTCAAAAAACTGCCATGAATTATAACCTTCGGGTATTTTAAGCCAGATGTAAGGCGCGTTTATTCCGCCAAAAACTGTCATCCCCATTTCGGTTAACCCCTCCCGGATGATCCGGGCGTTCTCCATATAAAATGCAATGACTTCACGGATCTGACGCTGACCCTCCTGTGAATATACGGCTTCTGCACCCCTTTGTATAATATATGGCGTGCCGTTAAACTTTGTGGTTTGTCTTCTGTTCCAGAGCCGGTTTACATCAATCGCTTCCCCTGATCGGGTATAAGCTTTAAGGCTCTTTGGAACTACCGCATAAGCACATCGTGTGCCGGTAAAAGCCGCGCTCTTTGAAAAGCTTCTGAATTCAACGGCAACCTCTTTTGCCCCGTCAATTTCATAGATACTGTGCGGAATGCCGTCTTCCTGAATATAAGCCTCATACGCCGCATCAAAAAGAATGACGGATTTATTTTCCCTGGCGTAATCCACCCAGAGCTGCAACTGTTCCTTATTTAAAGTGGTTCCTGTGGGATTGTTCGGATAACACAAATAGATAATATCGGCTTTCTTTTCGGGCAATGCCGGAACAAACCCGTTTTCAGCGCTGCAGGGAAGATAAACAAGCTTTGTCCATTTTCCCGTTGATATATCGTAATCCCCTGTCCTTCCTGCCATCGCATTGCTGTCCACATATACGGGATAAACCGGATCGGTGACGGCAATGCTATTGTCAAGGCCAAATATCTCCTGTATATTCCCTGTATCACTTTTCGCACCGTCACTGATGAAAACTTCGTCCCTGGACAATTCAACTCCACGGGTGTTAAAATCATGATTTATAATTTTGTTCGCCAGAAAATCATACCCCTGTTCAGGACCATAGCCTCTGAATGTTTCGGCCTCAGACATCTCATCCACAGCTTTATGGAGCGCTTTAACAACCACCGGTACCAGCGGTTTGGTTACGTCACCAATGCCCAGCGAAATGATATCCACACCGGGCTTTTCTTTTTTAAAATCCTTAACCCTCCGGGCAATTTCCGCAAACAAATAATTGCCGGGAAGTTTTAAATAATTTTCATTCAAATTAACCATAACTGTCCTCCATTTTATAGCGGTTTTTAATAAAAGAAATGAATATGAAAAACATCTCAGTTTCATTAACCTTAATATGATGTCTATTATAACGCGGGATGTATTACATGGCAATAAAAAAGTAGTATGTAAACTACTTTTTTACGGCTTTTATACCTTATCTCAATTCATCCGGTTAAAATTCGGCGTGATTTACCGTACGGGGAAATGGGATCACATCACGGATATTCTGTATACCTGTAATGTACATCAAAGCACGTTCAAACCCGAGGCCAAAACCTGCGTGTTTCGTACCTCCGTATTTGCGAAGCTCCATATACCACCAATAATCATCCATACAAAGGCCCATGTCCTTAATCCTTCTTTCAAGGACTTCCATGCGCTCCTCACGCTGGCTGCCTCCTATTATCTCACCGACACCCGGCACTAGCAAATCCATTGCTGCAACTGTTTTTTCATCTTCATTCAAACGCATATAGAAGGCTTTTATATCTTTTGGGTAGTCCGTAACAAAAAGGGGCTTTTTAAAGTATTGTTCGGTCAGATACCGTTCATGCTCGGTCTGCAAATCGGATCCCCAGGACACGGGGTACTGAAATTGATGCGAAACCTTTTGAAGCTGTTTGATCGCTTCCGTATAGGTAATGTGTTCAAAGCTTGCCGTTCTGACATGCAGGAGTCTTTCAAACAACTCCTTGTCCACGAACCGGTTAAAGAAATCCATATCCGCTTCCGCATTTTCCATTACATCCTGTATTACATATTTCAGCATGGCTTCCGCAAGCCGCATATCATCATATAAATCAGCAAAGGCAATTTCCGGTTCAATCATCCAGAATTCTGCGGCATGACGGGCCGTATTACTGTTTTCCGCCCGGAAGGTCGGACCGAATGTATATATTTTACCAAAAGCCATGCAATAAGTTTCACCGGCCAGTTGTCCGCTGACCGTAAGGTTCGTCCCCTTACCGAAGAAATCCTGTGAGAAATCCACCGCTCCCTTTTCGTCTCTGGGAAGGTTATCCATATCGAGAGTGGTTACCCTGAACATTTCACCGGCGCCTTCACAGTCACTGCCGGTAATGATCGGAGTATGGACATAAACGAATCCGTTTTCCTGAAAAAATTTATGAATGGCATGGGCAAGCAGGGAACGGACTCTGAAAACAGCTGAAAATGTATTGGTTCTCGGTCTTAAATGAGCAATGGTTCTTAAGTATTCAAAGGTATGCCGTTTCTTTTGAAGCGGGTATTCGGGAGTGGATGCTCCTTCAATCCCAATCTTTGTTGCCTTGACCTCAAACGGCTGTTTGGCTTCAGGTGTTTCAACCAAAATTCCTGTTACATGTATACTGCTTCCAACATTCAATCTGGAAATTTCATCAAAATTGGGAAGTGCATTTTCAAATACAATCTGAAGGTTTTGAAAACAGGAACCGTCGTTTAACTCAATAAATCCAAATGCTTTGGATACACGGATAGTACGAACCCATCCGCAAATAAACTGTTCCTGCTTCACATATTCGGACGTATCCTTAAATAGACGTCTGATCTCTACTCTATCCATCATTTCATCTCCTGTTCAGGTGTATAGTATATTCAATTCTACATATTATATCATGAATTTCGAAGAAATTGCATGATATAATCGCGCATGTGCATTTTTTGCGAAGAAAAAAATTATGCACGCGCATCAATTCCGCCGGAGGCATATAATATCCTCGTTTGCGAGGATATTATATCATAATTCCTGAAAGGAATGATTGCAAGAATCATTTTATTACACAACTGAGCAAGGCAGTTTCTATGCAGACTGCCTCGTCAGGTACATGGTTTTAATTAATTCATAAGCTCAGATTACCCGTAATTTTCCACCTCGAAGTATTCACCCTGCCAGTTTCTGAAGGCAACCTTATCTTTTCCGAGACACATCAGATAATTCGGCAGGATGGGTGTTTTTCCCAACCCTTTAGGCCCGTTTATTATATATGTTGGAATCGCCAGACCGGAAGTTCTGCCTCTAAGGCTCTCCATTATTTCCATTCCTTCTTCAATCCTGACCCAAAACTGGCTTGTTCCCTTCACTTTTTTCGGATGGAAAATGTAATATGGCCGGACTCTTATTTTTAAAAGCTCCTGATTCAGCTTCCGGACCACAAACTTGTCATCGTTAACTCCCTTGAGTAATACCATCTGGTTACCGACAGGAATACCTGCATCGGCCAGCATTTCGCATACCTGCTTCGCCTCGGGTGTTATCTCCCGGGGATGATTGAACTGCGTATTTACAAACACAGGATGATACTTTTTCAGTATGTTTACAAGATTTTTTGTAACTCTCTGAGGCAGTGTAACCGGAGTTCTGGTGCCCAGCCGGATGATTTCAAGATGGGGTATTTTCCTGAGTTCACCCATCATCCAGTCAATCAATTCATCAGACGGTAAAAACGCATCCCCTCCGGTAATTAATACATCTCTTATTTCTTTTTGTTCCCGGACATAATCGATGGCGTTTTTTATTTTATGGCGCGGAACAACAGTATCGGATTCACCGATCATACGCCTTCTCTGGCAGAACCTGCAGAACATTCCGCAGACATTTGTCACTTTAATAATAAGCCTGTCCGGATAGCGACGCGTTATAATTTCATGAATGGCGTGTCCTTTTTCATCCATAGGATCCAGCTCCCCTATGTCATCCAGTTCGGATACCGATGGAATGGACTGCTTTTTTATCGGACATGCCGTATTTCCGGGGTCGATAACCGACAGGTAGTAGGGAGATACGGCAAAACGATATTTCCCCGATACTTCATTAATATGCCTGATTTCCTCTTCAGGCAATTGAATCAGTTCAGCCAGCCCCTCTGAATTTATAATACGGTTTTCCATCTGCCACCGGTAATCATTATAGTTATCTTCCGTAGCATTGAAATAATTCAGTATAAGCTTTTTCTGATACCTGACTTTTTCATAGTCCTCAACGCCCGTAAGGATATCGGCTTTTACCGCTTCATAATCGGCTATTTCGCTCTTAAGCTGTTCAAAACGATCATTCAGGACTATGTCTTTTGAATAAGTCATCTTTCAACCTCACTTTCATATATATGCTTCTAATACTGCCGCACCCGAATAAAGGAATACTGATTCCATGAAAATACGGTTACTGCAAAAATTGACCTTTAATACTGCAAAGAAGGACGCGTTGGAAATTCATTAATAGCTAAATTATGTGTTTCGTTATATATATAATAACAAAAAAAATAATCAAACGCAAACCATAGGGAATAATATACTGAATTCTGTTTTAAAACTTATGGTTTTTGTTTATTTTTCATATGAAATTTCCTTCATTAGTTTCCCCATCAAATTTTCAGGTATGTTTCCAAATTGGAGCACAAAATATCTTCCCCAGATATTTCTTATTCCCAATCCCATTTTCATACCATTATTCTTTATTATTTCAGTAATCCTACCGTTATTTGACTCAAGCAAAACAAAAGTACCTGTATCGGAGGAATATACATTAAAAATTCCCTTATATGGTTCGGCTTCACGGAGTATTGCCCTCAATCTTTCGGAACACTTCTTCCTCATTTTGCGAAGATGTTTTTCATAGTGTCCCCCGTTTATAAATAATGCCAATGTCAATTGTTCGGCAGCAGAAACTGTAGAGCGGTAGTTAAGGTTGCATTTTTTATAGTTTTTCATAAGCAAATCAGGCAAAATCATATAACTTATCCTTAATGAAGGCATCAGAGCAGTTGAAAAAGAACCGATATATATAACTCTATCGCGATTATCCAGACTGAATAATGAAGGGACCGGCCTTCCTGAGAAACGAAGTTCGCTGTCGTAATCATCCTCCATTATATACCCGTTTACCTGCGCTGCCCAGTATAAAAGCTCCATCCTTTTCTGTATAGGCATAACCAATCCTGTGGGATACTGATGTGACGGGCTGATGAAACATAAAGACACCTTCTTATCAAAAAGGTATTGTATATTAATACCATCCTCTTCCAGTTCAACAGGATACAAACAAAACCCACGTCTTTGAAAAATGTATCGGACATCTGTAAATCCCGGTTCCTCAAAAGCAACCTTCTTATCAACTACTTCTTCGGTGATATCGCAAATAATGTGCAGCAAAGTCTGAACCCCGGCACCGATTACAATCTGATCCGGATTGCATTGAATGCCTCTGGCCCTATAAGCATAGACGCATAAAGCATCCCGTAGTTCCGTCTCCCCCTGCGGATTTCCTTCCTGAAGCAGTCTTCCGCAGAATCCCTCTAAAACACGGGAATATGTTTTCTTCCATTCGTGAAAATCAAATAATTCCTCATCCATATACTTCGGGTTTCTAATTGTTTTTACAAATCCCTCTTTTTCTCTTCTGCCCGATTGCGCAGAATATAAAAAAGACTTATCCATCTGCGACGTGAAATACCCTTTCTGGGGAATACTATAAATATATCCTTCAACATTAAGCTGGTTATAAGCATTTTCAACGGTTGTTTTACTAAGGCCCAATTCACCGGATATTTGCCGGATTGATGGCAGCCGGTAGTGGGAAGGAATATTCCCTCTCTCTATTTCCCTGCGTATACAAAAATACAAACGGACATATTTGGGCGAATCCGTTTCATCATGATAATTATACCAGGCAGTTTCCAAAAGCATTCTAACTGTCCCCTTCGTTTTTAATAAAACTGTCACTTTTTAAGTGGTCAGTTATGTGATATATTATATCATGATTAAATCAGGAAATATAGATTAAATGGGGTGAACTCCTTGAACAAACCATCCATGAGAATTGTATTGACCGGCCTTATGACCGCTCTCGTTTTTTTAGCGACCAGTGTTATAAAAATACCTACAACTAACGGATATATCCATTTCGGTGACGGCTTTATCTTCCTTTCGGTTATTGTATTGGGTCCGTTTTACGGAGCCTTTGCTTCCGGTATAGGATCAATGCTGGCCGATCTTTTATCTCCTTTCGCGCAATGGGCTATACCAACCCTTATTGTAAAAGCCCTTATGGCACTTATTATGGGTATTGTTATCAGACATAAAACCAAAAAGCAAACCGTAATCTCTGCGGGTGTAACACTGGTTATCTGGATAGGTTTTTTTACATTTGTAAAAAACGCCTTATCCCATACATTAAAGCATTCAGTTGATAACCTGTCCGCAGCCCTGGAAGATTCTCCCGAGAACATAGTACAGTTAGCTTCACAGATACAATGGAAATTAACTGCGGCTATCTTTGCTTTTTTTATATTGGTTTTTGCCATGATATACTGGTTTACCAAAAAACAGAAAAAAACATATCTTGATCCGAGCATGATTCTGGGAATGATGAGCGCCGGTTCATGCATGATAATCGGATACTATATAGCCGAAACAATACTATATGGTAATGCGATTTCTCCTGTTTTCAGCATACCAATGAATCTGGTTCAGTTTGTAACGGGTATAGTCATTACAATTCTGATTGCGCCTGCCTTATTAAAAGTAATTCCGAAAGAAAAGTTATAGGATAAAACGCTCGCGGCGCATTGCACACAAAACGCAATCGGCATGCGCTCTAGCACCCGCGTTTTGGTGTACAATTCGCGCAAATGCTCATTGAATTTAATAATATTTCAGCATTTCCTGAGAGTATGGCTATCCTTTCTTCTTCGGTAAGTCCAAGCCGCAGAAACCGCTTTAATTCTTCTTCATGGTCCCACATGGGATAGTCCGTACCAAACAGGAATTTATCCGTACCATGCCGCCGTATCATACCGACAGCTATGTCGGGATCGAGGAAAGCAAGTGAACTGCAGGTATCCATATAGAGGTTTCTACCCACCAAATACCGCATGGAATCCTCCCACATGCGATACCCCCCAAAGTGAGCAGCGATAACTACCAGTTCAGGAAATCTGTCCAGCACTCGGGAAAGCCTTAACGGGCTTGAGGAATCCTGGTTTTCATCGCCCATATGTATTAAAAGCGGTAATCTGCCTTCTATTGCTTTGTAAACAGGCATCATTTCTTCATCGTCAATTCTGAAATGCTGAAATTCCGGATGCAGCTTTATCCCTTTAAGTCCTAACCCTATCATTCTGTTAATTTCCGCAGCGGGGTTCTCCATGGACGAATGCAGTGTTCCAAAACCAACCAAACAGCTGTGGTTTTTAATCGTATCCGATACAAAATTGTTTATGGATATAACCTGCTCTACATGAGTAGCGGATGAATGGACTATATATTTGCTTACTCCGATTTTTTCCCCGCTTTCCAGAAGAGCACTGACGGTTCCCTGCCCCCACATATCAAGATGATAGTATCTCCCAATGCTGGAAACGGCTTTTTCGGCAATTTTATCGGGGAAAATATGTGTATGCATATCAATAATTCTGTAAAATTTTTTATCCATCTTTAATCCTCGCTATTATTAATATATTAACTCAAAGAATAGATACAATCAGAGGTATAGTAATAATTGAAAAAACTGTTGACAGAATAACAGCCTTTGACGCGAATAGCGCATCCTTGTCAAATAATTCCGCGAATATTGTTGTGTTTGCCGCTATAGGCATGGCAAGAGCTGTAACTACGATGGCCACAGGCAACGAGGGCATGCCCGCAAAGCGGAAGATGCAATACGCAATGAGCGGCATCAATACAAGCCTCACAGCACTGGCGTAATAAGCCTTTATATCGTTCAGCAGTATGCCAAACTTGACTGAACTCACCAAAGAACCAATAATAAGCATTGACAACGGCATCGTCATATCCCCGATATACCCTGCGGCTTCTTTCACCACACCCGGAACGGGAATTCTGAAAACAAATATAATCACACCAACATAAACCGCAATCATGGCCGGATTAAGAAGAGCTTTTTTCATAGTACTTTTTATTTCTTCTCTTCCCTTTATCTCACTGAACATGGTTATTCCAAATGTCCAGATGAAAAGATAAAACGCAACAATATAGAAAGAACCTAAAAAAACGCCGTCCATCCCGTATAAAACCTTCATCATCGGAAGACCCATAAAACCACAGTTTGAGAAAACTGCTGTAAACCTCATAATTGGCTTAATCCTGGCATTGCTTTTTCTATATATGAAAAGAGATAAAACAATTGTAATCAGAAAAAAAGCAGAGGCCATGAGAAACACAAGCAGCCCGTTCCGCATTTTTTCAGCGGAATATTCAAAGAAAAAAGCTCCCAGTACCAACATAGGGGCTGTGACATATAAAAGCAGCTCGGAAAGTTTTTTTGAAACACCGTCGGCTATGATTCCGGCCTTTCCGGCTACGACTCCCACAATCAAAATGATCATAAGAACTAAAACCTGATCAAACACAATACTAAAATTCATTTTGCCCTCCGGAATTGATGTATATTTAGTTCAACTTATATATTCTAACACAGGATTGAATTATGGAAAAGAAACATCTTTTTAGATTTTATTTATGATAATGTCTCATTGTTACTATTCGGACGTACAGTCAGGTTAACACAACGGGTGGTTCGGATGATTTCAATGACGCAGGGCGACATACTACGAAGCCATACTGCTATTATCAGTCTTAAAGCGAGTAACTGAGCGACCCGGGATATGGAGACCTCACACTACGACACTTTTCTATGCTAAGAACGGGAGAGCGAAAAATGGTTTTAAGAAAAATTTAACAGTCCCTTGTCATAGAACTCCTATGCCAATCAGACTGTACATACGATTTGACAATAGCGTTGAGAATAAACATCAGCTGGCATCGCGACTTTGTATCCACATCAAGTGTCGTTTTTGCATTATTTACAAGGAGAAAATTATAATCACCGATTTTATACAACTGTGAGGAGGACGCCGCTGTAAAGGTGACAACTTTTGCTCCCCTGGACTTAGCTATTTGTGCGACTCTGACAACCTGCTCCGTCTCGCCGCTTAGCGAACCTAAAAATATGATATCTTTTCCGTCCATATTCCCTGCCTGCACATATGCTATATGCGTGTCTTCATAGCGTATGACGTGTCTGGACAGCGAAAGCAAATGGCGGGCGGCATAGTCAAATACAATGTTCGTCAAACCTTTGGCGAAAAAATGTATCTGAGTATCCTGTTGCATAAACTCAGCAATATCTCGAACAGCCTGGCCATCAATCCCTCGTGCTGTCTTTTCAATATCAGAAAGCTCTTCGGCTATGATCTCCTCCAGCGACAGTGAGGGAATGGTTTCTTCACTGAGCTTCTCGTTTGAAAGCAGTTCCCTGATAAAATATTTCAAGTGGCTGTACCCTTCCAGATCAAGCTTCTTACAAAGCCTTATTATTGTAGTCGTCGAAACAAAGAGCTTTCTGGCAAGTTCCTGAATTGAAAGCGTCAAAACATCGCTCTTGTTATTATTAATATACCGAAGAGCATCAAGTTCCATCGGGCTCAGTGAATTAATTTTTCCAATCGGGAAACTATGAAACACTTATATCACCTCTCTTCTGCTATTTTACCACATATTTATACAGGAATCCTTTAGATTTATCTGTAAATTGTATAAAATTTATGCAAAAAAATGAGGGATTGGTAATAACCGCTTCCTCATAAAATTTTAACGAGGGATAAGATGTTCCCCACCTCAATAGGCTTCAATTTTAATTTATTTCAATGAGCGCTTGAGCAAATTGCGTGCCAAAACGCGGGCGCTTTAGCGCCTACATAACGCGTTTTGTGTGCAACGTGCCGCGAGCGTTTTATCAAACGCCCCTTCAGTGGGGGATTGTACCCGCCACTGAAGCTGTAATCGGTTTATCTCCCGCCTATAGAGGCAATCTTAGGGGCGTTTGATAAACCAATTTTCAAAAACTCTTCCTGTCGCGTCTTTCATTTTAAGCCCGTTGGCATGCTTTAACACTCCGGGAAGAAGGTCTATGGCATATACCTTTTCATCATATTCCGAGGGTAAAACATTTTCGCCGAGAAGCAAACCGAAAATATGCTGCGAGGTTTCGTTGAAGGAATCGTGGCCCGCACCATAATATGATTCGTCTAAATCGCGGTGATAAAAATGCATACCGTATTTTGGCGACAGCAAAAAACAGGGTCCCCTTTCGTCAAAGCCAAACTCACTAATCATTTGCGGTTTTGTGAATACTCTCTCTGCATAATTAAGTGAATTAAGAAGTGTTGTAAGCATGTCTTCTTTCTCAGCCAGCAGTGATTTTTGATAATACAGCGCGCATTCGATCGTATAAGGCAGCGCTACAATCTGCGTTTTGTTATCAACGGTATAGGGAGTATCCGCTCTTATTCCCAATGCATTGATCTCTCGTATAAGATCCGGCAGCTTTGATTTTCCAAAAAAAGGAGTCATGCCGTGATCCGTTGTTATCAGGATCAGGAGTTGTTTATAAATTCCCTCTGTCTTACATAAGTCTACAAAGGAAACTATCTCCGATTGAATGCCTTTTAGTCGTTTTTCTATGTCGGCATACCTTTCTTCAGGCGTACGCCTTTTTGGATATCCGTCATAGTCGTTGTTGTGGCCAAGAGAATCCAGATCGTCGATGTACAATGCCACAAAGTCTGGAAATTCGTCATATGTGAAATATACCTCACCTGATTTTACAGGTTCCTTCAGCACCAACTTCTTTAATATAGCAAAGCGCTCCGTATAGGTACTGCGGGAAATGCCGGATTTTATATACGCACGGTCAAACTCGCCCTCCCTGCAGGGATTATTTTCCAACATGAACTGGTGTATAGCCACTGCTTTTTTATTGTTGTTAATAAAAACTTCGGCTATGTTTTCGGCGTCAAATGTGCGGTAGTGCTTGACGACTTTCCTCGTTTCAGGATCATAGTGCTGATAAAAATTGTGAGTCTTGTTGCTCCAGGCTCCTGACAAAATCGAACTCTGCATCGGATTTGTGATTGAAACCAGACCGCTGCGCAAGTTTTTGAAGAGTATCCCTTCACGTGCCAGTTCACAAAAGCCCTGTGCGCCGCCGTTTTTTCTCAGCATCTCAAAATACGAGTATGAAAACCCGTCCAAATTAATGTATATAACCTTTTTTTCGTTCATTTTTCACCTTCCGATTTCCGTTAAGATTTTCCGGCGTATTCCGAAGAGGCAGCAGAAACATACTCATTCATCTTCATCATAAATAAAGGACGAATCCCTGATCACCACTGTTTTTGCCCAAAGGTCATGAATTGCCGTTGCTTTTTTCGTTAGAAGCACCAGGAAAACCGATACGAAAGCCGGAATGACAAAAAGCGTCTCAAAGAGGCACCTGAGCACAAACTCTCTTAACATCAGCTTTACAGGAGCAACCTCTTTTAATGTTTCGGCATCAAGCATGCTTATTCCGAAGGCTAACTTGCCGATTGTTTTTCCCCTGCCGATGACAGCAGGTACAAACGTGTAATACAGGGTTTTCACAAAAATGAGTTTGAGAATAAAAGCGACGTATAATCTGATAACCTCCTCGGCAAAAATATCCGCCGATCCATCTATGCCGGGATCCAGAGTTTTCATTACCGAATTTACCTTATTCAAATCACTTTGAGTGAGAAGATACCACAGCAAAAAGACTGCAATAAAATCAATGATAAACCCACCTATTCGTCTTGATATTTGAGCCGCTTCATATTCGATATCCATTTTACATTATCCTTCAAATCCATTAGAAGCAGAGTTCTTAACGGGTGTTTTGATTAAAGTTTTTATATAGTGACCGGAAACGGTTTGCGGAATTCCGCCCTCTGTCCTTGACTTTTCTGCAAGGAATGCCATAACATGTGATTCAATAGACTGTTCCAGCGTCGAAGCGAACATTTCACCATTTTGGTACGCCCGCATAAAATCCGCGATAAATCTCTTATCCCCGCCGCCATGTCCGCTTTCTGTGATATTTAAATCGATTTTCCTGGTTTCACCTGTCAGAAAATTGCTAACCTCGACTACATAAGGCTTTTCAGCTGCTCTTATCTCTCCTCTTTCGCAGGTAACCTTCAGGGTCCTGTTAACCTTGGCTGTGAAAGCGCTTAGCGAAAAGGCTGCGGTTATGCCATTGTCAAACTCTATAATCGTAGATTGATGGTCCACTACATTGTTGTCACAGTGAAAAACGCAGCGCCCAAATCTTGAAGAACCGAGATTTTTGCGTATTTTTTTCATGTCCGACAGGTCGAATACAACCGACTTGATTTTATTCCCTCTATAAATCTTCATGGCGGAATATGGACAATCGTTTTCAACCTTGCAATCCACACAGTAATCCGCCATTTTATCCCCGTCAAAATTCTTTTTGTTAAAATATGATAATTCGCCGAAGGATGAAACTCGTTTTGCATGCTTACCGCCAAGAAGATAGAGCAGAATATCCATGTCGTGGCAGCTCTTTGTCACAATAAGAGGGGCGCTGACGGCGGAATTATTCCATGATCCTCTCACATAGCTGTGTGCAAAGTGATAATAGCCGATGTTCTCATTGTGGGCTATTGTCATCACATCGCCAATCTCCCTTGACTCAATAATGTTCTTTATTGTGTTGAAAAACAAGGTGTATCTAAGTACATGACACACCACAACAATCTGACGGGGATGCTTCTTTGCATGGCCGTATATTTCCACAACATCGTCAAGATTTGTGGAGATGGGCTTTTCCAATATGATATCATATCCTTTGTCAAGAAGCTTTATTACTTCACTTTTATGGAGTTTATCCTGTGTCGACACAATAACCACATCCGAGATCCTTTCTTGTTCAAGAAAGGCTTCGTCGGTGTCAAAAATCCGGTTCTCCGGAAGATTGTACTTTTCCTTTATCCACACCTGCTTTAACTTTGCAGGTTCGGCTATCGCCGCAAGGGTATAGTTTCCTTTAAAACTCTCTTCCAATGCGTTTAGGTAGACGCTTCCGCGTCCACCCAAACCTATCACCGAAAAAGTGATTGGGCCATCATCTTTTCGCATTACTTATTTGCCTCTATCTCATAATCAGCTTCATTTATCAGTTCGGTAACGATTGCGTCGATTGACTTGTCAGGCTCTGACCAAATCTGCTTGGCATAATCGTTAACTTTCTTGTCGGCAGCCGCTTTTGCTTTCCCCTGCGGAGACCTGATTCCGAACATCATATATTCCGCGGCCGTCTTCAATGCAGGTATTTCTTCATAGATAGTAAGCAGTTCAGGCTCATCGGTAGCTTTGGGGTTGACCGGCAGATAACCGGACTTTGAGCACATATACGCAACATTCCCCGGCTGTGTAAGCCACCTTAAGAAGTCTGCGCAGGCCTCAATTTCTTTCTGAGGTTTATTGTCAAGAATAATTATACCCGAACCGCCTTGATTTGTAAAAAAGGATGTCTTTTTAGGAAAAGGCATAACCTCGATTTCAAAACCCGCTTCTTTAGCCTTAGTTGTCATTGTTGTCAAATTTGAAGAGGTTGTGAAGATCATTCCGACGTTGCCTGTATAAAATTCGGAAGTGATAATTGTGCCGTGGTTTGCTCTCGAATTCGGATTTCTCATAGCTCCGTCGGTCACAAGCGAACGCCAGAATTCCAATCCTGTTTTAATCTTGTCGTCCTTGTCAAATTCAATTGCCGTAACCGTATCGTTATAAAGCTTTCCTCCCTGCTGGAACATCATTCCGACAGGATCCACGCTGCCTGATGCAAAACCGTATATGCTATCAGCATCATCAGCAGCATCAATCGATGTGACGCCCACCGCAATTTTCTTGAACTCATCCCATGTCCAGTTGGAATTGTCGGGATCATCAATGATTGAACCGGGGGTGGGCAGCGTAAAGCCTTTGGATTCTATCAGTGTCTTGTTTGCTATCAGAATATTGCTGGCGCTCGGGAAGTATGGAATGAGCATAAACTTACCGTTATAGAGTGAATATTGCAGCAAACCCTGATTGAGGCTTTGAATCTCTTCATAAGTATATACTTTTCTCAGATCAACCGCCTTTGACTCATAGAGCGGTACGGAGGATACGCCTACCGCAGAGATAACCGGATTATTGCCTGCGAGGATTGCAGCTTGAAGCTTTGTGTTCAATGCGCCGGAGGTGTCCTGATACTCAACGGTAACACTTATGTTCCTGCCTGAATATTTTTGTGCCTGCTCGCCGTTATATTTTTCCGCAAGCTCACCAATTGACACACCCATAGATGAGGTAGCCGAGTTGGGTATCCATATTGTAATATTTACCTGTTCGGTGTTTTTTGCATTGAGAATTTCCCATGCCTTGTCAGAGGGATACAACTCTCCGTCAACCCATTCGGACGGCGGTTCCTTCCCGTTTGTTTCAGCAGGTGGCTCCCCTTCGTTAACCACTGCGGCCGCGGTTGTCTCCGCAGGAGACTTCTCCGCGTCAACCCCGATGAACGACCCGCAAGCCGCTAATGCCAACAGCATTGTCAGCGCCAGAAGTGTGGTGATAATTTTCCTTGAATGTTTCATGTTTTTTCCCTCCATTTATATTATTTTTTACTGCAGGATTTACTTTCCCTTTCTATTGCTTCCCATCATGGCCGTCTTCACTTTTCCGCTTGCAAAGATATACATGAGCAGTATCGGAGCCAATTGTATCATTGTACCCGCCATAACCACATTCCACGCAGGCACGCCCTCATCCACCTGAAGCAGACCTCTTAAAGCCACGGGAAGGGTTCTCACAGACTCTGAGTTTGTCATTACGAGTACCCAATAATATTCATTCCAATTACTTATAAACGAAATGATCAGGTGTGCAACCACCACAGGCGCCACCATCGGTACCATTATTTTAAGCATGATTATCCGGTTTTTCGCCTTGTCCATTTTTGCCGCCTCAATGATTTCCTGAGGGATCTGCTTGAAAGCGCTCATAAACATGTAAATTCCAAACATTGAAAACATCGAAGGCAATATCAGTCCGCCCCAGGTGTCGACAAGCCCCATCTTGCTGTAAAAGTAATAAACAGGTATAAGGGTTGCCTCGGCCGGCAGCATCATCCCAAGGTATTTCGTAGCCCATATAAACTTTTTGCCTTTAAACTCCATTGTGGCAAAGCCGTATGCCGCAGGAATAATCGCAAGATATTGAAGTCCGATGACAAGCGCGGAATATTTCATGGAGTTTCCGACATAGTGGGATATCCGTGCTTGATTCCAGGCGTAAAGATAATTATTCCATTGAGGGTTATTTACAACCAGTCCGGGATCGAAGGATAATGCCTCAACAAGCGGGCGAAGCGACATCGAAGCCATCCAGGTAAAGGGGTAAACAAAGAAGAGCCCGGTTCCTATCAATAAAATATAGTTTAATATCTTCAGCACATATTTTAAACGCTTTTTCAGCTTGTTTACAAAAAGAAATTTTCTGGTTTCCTCAACATGCTTAGCGATATATGCCGCCGTACCAAAAGATAATTTCTGAAGTTCCATTTTGTGATACCCCTTACTTCTTATTAAAAACTTTGTTGGCGGCAATCGTAAATGCTGCAACAATAAATGTTAAAACAATTGAACCCGCCATGGCAAACCCATAGTTGAACTTAACTCTGCCCGCATTGTAAATCCAGTACCCAAGAACCATTGAAGAACCCTGAGGCCCTCCCTGAGTCATCAGGTCAATTGCCGCAAAAGCCTTAAACGAGTTGATAAATTTCATAATAAAAACAAACAGCAGGGTTGGCGACAGGAGAGGAAGAGTAATTTTTACAAACACCCTGGACTTGCTTGCCTTATCCAGTTTCGCAGCTTCATAGACATCAGGCGGTATGGATTGAAGGCCTGAAATGATGATCAAAACATAATATCCAATTGACTTCCATACCGCAACCATTGCCACCGATAGTAGAGAGGTCCTGGTGTTCATCAGCCAATTAAACCCATGGACACCGAATATCGCTAATATCTGGTTGATAATACCCTGTGGATCAAGCATTAGCACCCATAGAATCGAAACCGCAACCATCGAAGATATGTGCGGAGTAAAAATCAGCGTCTGTGCAAAGTTGTGCACTTTTGTATTTTTTGAAAGCCACGCCGCCATGAGGACGGTGATGACCATCAGCATGATAACTGTCATAAACGCGAATATGATTGTATTCCGGATTGCCTGAACGAACTGCGTATCCCTCGTAAAAATCATTTCAAAATTCCACAGCCCTCTAAATTCCGATTGATTCAAGCTAACCAGATCTACCTTGAAAAACGAGCCG
Source organism: uncultured Oscillospiraceae bacterium (assembly GCA_964610205.1). Lineage (GTDB taxonomy): Bacteria > Bacillota > Clostridia > DSM-8532 > DSM-8532 > CAZSVI01. The sequence continues at coordinate 976 of CAZSVI010000075.1, read as the reverse complement.
ACAATCATAAAAATAAAAGGCAGAATTGTAAAAAATATCGCGCCGAATGCCGCAGGGATCATATAGATATAAGCGGGATTCAGCTTTTTGAAGATCCTGGCCTCCACCTTATCGGCTTTTTTCAGTATCTCACACCGCTTAACGTCAAAGCGTATTCCGCGATAATCATTGTAAGCGTCAAGTTCTTCTTTTGACAGCGTACCTCTATATTCCCTCCGCCCTGTTTTCAGCCGTTGTATTTCCCGCTTTTCTTTTAAAATAAGCTCCCGGAAACCGGCAGGACGAGTTCTGGAATATTCTTTGATTGCCTCTCTATGCTTATCTATCTTGCTGCAAAATCCGTTATAAACTGCTCCAACTCTTTTTAAATTCTCCATAAGACCTCTCAATCACATTCCTGTCACGTATTCTTGACTCATCCTTATCAAAAACGCAGATATTCTCCTTTGTAATGGTAAAAATAATTTCGCTTCCGATTGCCCTTTGTGTCTTTGACAGCTCTTTCAGGAAAACAGTCCTTCCGCTGAATTCCACATAGTACAAATACTCTGAACCATGATTTTCATAGGTCAGTATTTTGCCCTTAATGACTATGCCCTGGCCGTTTTCCATACCGCGGTCGAATAGGACGTCTCTCGGCCTGAAGCCTATGGAATACTCTTCACTGACAGCGACTATATTCATTCCCGGGTCGCCGATAAATTTCGCCACAAACACACAAGACGGGTTGTTGTGAATTTCAGTCGGCGTTCCATACTGCATTATTTGCCCCTCGTTCATAACAACGATATTATCACCCATTGTCATAGCTTCGATCTGGTCATGAGTGACATATATAAATGTTGATTTCAGGTTCTGATGAAGCTGAATAAGCTCCGTACGCATTTCAGATCTAAGCTTTGCGTCCAGATTTGAAAGCGGTTCATCCATAAGAAAAATCTGAGGCATTTTTGCGATTGCCCGGGCAAGCGCAACC
>CAZSVI010000074.1:0-19429 GCA_964610205.1 uncultured Oscillospiraceae bacterium | reverse complement strand
TGCGGAATTCTTCGTACTTAGTATGTTGAATACTTCTTCAATGGCATCTGCTGTAATTATACTGTATTAGTTTTTTCCCGCATTGCTGGCATTCCAGTATATGCCCACCCATATCCATGGTTCTGCATTTTTCTATCGCACTCATTACCTTTAGCTGCTGCAAGGGAATAGAAGTCCTCATACGATACTTTTGACCGTACTGTCGGAAAACTTCACCTACGCTCATTATCTGTTCCTGTAAGTAATCTGTCATGCGGGCTTTGAATTTTGAGCGCTTTGTGATTTGAGATATGAAGGTAAATTGATGTTGTTTTTATATTGGAATGCCCAAGGAGTTTTTGAAGGTGATAGACATCAACTCCATTCTCAAGCATATGCGTTGAGAAACTATGACAAGGAGTGAACGGAGACATTCTTGCAGATACCGGCTTTTCTGACAGCCGAATAAAAAACAGTTTGTACCGTACGGGCGGATAATGGTTTTGAAGGATCTAAGCCTGGGAACAACCATTCCTTGGGGCGGTATTCTTTCCAATACTGCCACAGTATCAGTAGATTCCTTTGTGAGCCGTCGTGAGTACCGTACGTTATAAGAAATGTGGCGCAAAGACAGCCGCATCCTGCGGCCGGATTGTTAGGGCATAACGTTTTAGAGAAACAAACTAATTTTTTTTGACACTGTGTATAATTAAATTGTAACTTTTTGTATTTCCGTTTATAATAATACTATAAAATATGTTACGGGGTTATAGGATATGGAAGCTGTTTTATTGACAATTGATTATATTAGGCTTGTAGTAGAAACGATTGTAAAGCAATATGGTGTAAAAAAGGTTTATTTATTTGGTTCATATGCCAACAATTCTGCAACAGCACAAAGTGATATTGATTTGCTTATTGAAAAAGGTAAACCAATGTCATTACTTGATTTATCAGGAATGCGGATGAAATTTGAAGACGAATTGAAAGTTCCAATAGATTTGCTTACCACTGATGGAACAAAAGGTGAGTTTAGTAAAGAAATTTCTGGAACAGAGGTATTGATATATGAAGAATAAAGACAAAATTATTATAAACAAAATACTACAGTATTGCACACAAGTTGAAGAAGCAATGGATATGTTCCATAGTAACTATCAACTTTTTGAGAAAAATTCGGTTTTTCAGAATGCCTGCTGTATGTGTGTGTTGCAAATTGGAGAGCTATCAAAATTGGTTTCTAATGAAAGTAGAAATCAATATAATGATATTCCTTGGAGAGAATGGTGTGGAATTAGAGATGTTTTTGCACATCAATATTCGAATCTTGATACTGTATCTGCATGGCTTACTTAACAAAAGACGTTCCTTCGTTAAAAAAAAGGCTTGAAGAAATACTTGATTTATATTCAAAGAATAAATAGGCACGTGTATTGTTGAAAATCTTAAGGTTTTGAAGAGAAGATTTAAGGGTGCGACGTCTATGGTGTGCTCTGAACAAGGGGTCGGTATACTTCAACTAACACTTTGGATTTGTTCCGCAGTTGCCCACAAAAAAGTCATCTCAGCGAGTAAACTAAAGATGACAGAATATTAAAATAAGCAGTATACCAATAGGCAATTGCGGAAATCCTTGTTGAACGAAGCCGCGGATTGATACCCGTCTATGGGGATTGCAAGTATTTTTCAGTCTCTTTTTTAGTGAATATCCCCTATTAATAAACCGTAAAATCCAGAAATACTGATTAAAACTAACTGAGAAAGCACATTCATGACAGACGTTCCCCCTCCCCAGGGCAGGCATGTTTTAAAAAATATATTACCCTTTATCACAATCAACCTGTTTTCCAACGTAGGGTTCTAAAGCTAGACCATTGTCCACCACAGTGTGGACAAACCATTATGTCAACACCATGTACCTTGATAATTAAATCCCTTGCAGATAAACGAACACGTTGAAAAATGGGTTTTTTAAGCAACATGAAACATTTCCTGAGCTTGGTAGCTCTGTTTCGATTGCTGAAAAGCCCATAGTAACGAATTTTCTGAAAACCTGATGGTAATACATGAAAAAGGAATCTTCTGATAAACTCAAGAGCATCAAGCTTCATGACTTTGACTTTGTTATCATCACGATAATCCCGCCATTTGAAACTGACGGAAGAATCATCCATGGAAACATTGGTGTATGCCCGCGCTGACAACGAGATGAAACGCAAAGCCATTGAGAGGGTATCGACTGTGACCGGTACAGTTAGTCCGGAAGCTGAAGAAGCCACATGGGACGGTAAAGAGGAAATGATCAAGCGCCTGCTTGGATTGGGCTAAAAGAATATTCCGATATATCGCTGGGTTCGTAATGAGTTGTCTTGCGTTCCCAGCATGGTTTAAAAAATCATCGGAATACATAAAAAAACGGAATATGCTCTAATATTCTGATATCAGAATATTAGAGCCATGCTGGGAAGCAACTCGAGCGTCTGTCAGGTTTCTATACGGTTTATGTGGAGAGACGCTATGTGCGTCTTTCTGCCTTTTATAAACCGGTAGAAACATAAGCGATAAATCCCGGGGTTAGGGGCAGCGCCCCTTGAAAGCTTTGCTTTCTTATACTGCCTCTTGAAGGCCTCCGCATTTCCTATAATAATAATCCGCGGGAACTTGATAATTCAAAGACTGATGGGGTCTATAATTGTTATAATGGTCAACATAATCATGGGTAATCCGTTTCAACTGGTGTCCGTCTTCATATTCTTCAAGATACAGCTTTTCCCATTTGTATGACCGGAAGAACCGCTCTATACGCTGGTTATCAAGTGCCCGGCCTTTCCCATCCATTGATATTTTTATATTGTTTTCTTTCAGTAAATTAATGTAATCGCCACTTGTGAACTGTGCACCTTGATCGCAATTCATGATCTCTGGGGCACCATGTCGCTTAATTGCCTTCTTTATCGCATTAATGATGAACGTTCGTTCCAAGGTGTTGGAAACATCGACTGACCAGACCTGATTCGGATGGTCGATTTTCAATCCCCTCAAAAGGTATGGATATAAATATTTCTTATGCAAGCGTTTACTCAGATTAGGTCCCGGACAAAAGCCATGTATGCCCATTTCCCTCATGTACCTTTCCATCGGCTCAATTAATTCGGATGCACTTCATACTTGGCAGCAATTTCGCTTAGGCCTTTTTCTTCCCGAAGAACCTCCAGTACTATTTTCGCTTTTTGTTCAGGTGTAAAATTTCGTCTCTTCTCCATGATTCCATTCTAACTTATTTTGCTCGCTTTGTCTGTCTAAATTTCTGGTATCATTATAGGCCGCGCTGTGGTTTTATAAATAAACTACCGGTACGACAGCCGTCAATCCAAAATCGGTATGAAAGAATAATCGGTATTAAGAAAATCAATATCTTTACGGTAGTTAAAAGTAAAAACAACGATATTAGCGCTTGGTTTATTTAGCATTGTTTTATGTGCCGTACCAGTTTATAATAGATTCCGGGTTTTTGAAAATAAATAAAAACGGAGGGGTTAACTTGAAGTTTTCAATACTGAAAGAAAAAATAACACCTGATTTCCCGGTATATCAGCAAGGTTTTTCGGCACGGGAAAAGAAAAAGAGTATAGGAGTAAATGATGATTTATACGTTACCATTGCTCTGATTCAGTCCAACAAAACCGTAGTTATCATAGCACTGGATCTGTTGAATGGGAACAGACGCGCAGCCGATGAAATTAAAAAAGCCGTAAATGATAAGTATGGCCTGGAGCAGGATGAAATTATTATTAATTATTCTCACACACATTCATCAATCGGTATCAAAGGGGACGATGACGATAATCCTGAAAATATCGTTTGCTATAATATGATTAAGGATAAAATTATTGATGCGATTGGTAAGGCCTACAAAAGTCTTGAAGATGGTGATATTTATATCTGCAGGGGCAAATCAAAGTTCGGTGTCAGCAGAAGATTCCCATCTGAAAACGGAGCCTTGTGGAAACCCTATTTTAACGAGGATGCCATAGATATGGATTTATTCCTTTTAAAGCTTGTTGACAGAAACAATAACATTCATGGAATCATATACAGCTATGCCTGCCATCCCACTTCGTTGGGACCTGATAATTTATGGATATCCGCAGATTATCCGGGGATGGTCCGCAAATACCTTGAAGAAAAAAACGAAGGGTTGGCAACGATGTTCCTTCAGGGTTGCGGTGCTGATATAAAACCGTACATTTCAGCGGATAATGAAAAATTTAAAAGCTGTAACCCGGAAGAGGTTGATCAGGCCGGCAAGCTTCTGGCAGGCGAGATCCAGGAACTTATTAAAAAATCTGAATGGAGAAAGATAGATGTAGAAATTCAAACAAGATCAAGTGATGTTAAATTGTACTCGGAAATATGGAGTATGGAAAAATGGGAAGCCTTGGCGAAGGATCAAAACCTGCCTTTATACAGGAGAAATGCCGCAGAAAAAGCAATCGCAAAAATAAAAGAAGGAGAAATAACCTGTTATTCTCCATACTATATCTCACTTCTAAGGCTGGATAAAAAGACATGTATTATCGGACTGGAATGTGAAGTCATATCCGATATCGGTAAAAAAATAAAAAAAATACTGAGGGGGGAGGACGCAATTGTACTTGGATATTCAAACAGCAGCAGGTTCTATGTACCGACAAAAGATGTTCTGAAAAACGGCGGCTACGAAAGCCATTCATTTATCTTTGCCGGGCTTTCGGGACAGTTTATTCATGAAGTTGAAGATATTATTATTGGAAGGGCAGTCACCATGGCAAAAGAACTTGATTGACATCTGATAGTTTGCTATCCCCCCTCTATGTATTTCCTGGCCCTCCGGGTTAAAATACTGTTGTGGCCTGTATACCCTATATAATATACTTAACAGGCTACTTATTGAGGGGGGAGGCATAGATGAGCCTGACAATTGAAATATTGCGCGGGATGGCTTTTGCTATGTAAGTTTAATCAGTGCCTCAATTTCTACCGGTATATTCCCCGGCAACACATTTACACCAATCGCGGAACGAGCCGGTAAACCGATTTCTTCACCAAACAGATCCAGTAATAATTGGGTTGCGCCATTTGCAACCTGTGGCTGCATATAAAAATCGTTGTCTGATGCTACAAAGACGGTAATCTTTATAAAGGACTTAATTTTATTCAGATCGCCAATTTTTTCCCTGATGGATGCAAGCATGTTCAGAATACAATAACGGGCGGCTTGGTATCCAGTTTCAACAGTCAGGCTTGACCCAAGTTTTCCTTTCACGGAAAAGTCTTCGGTTATAGGGCCAAAACCGGACAAATAGGCATATTTGTCTCCAAACCCCTTCATTGGTACATACAAACCGGCTTTTTTCGGTACCGGCGGAAGGTTAATATTCAATTCCTTCATACGATTGTTTATATCCATGGAAACCATCCTTTCGACGAAAACCGAATAGTATGTTTACAACCCGTTGTCATCATCCGGCTTTCTGTTTGTGTTTTATCAATTCATTTTATAGTATAACAAAAATTCTTATTATTCAATACTTTTATTCTGATAATTCACTTTTATACCGTTATTATCCGTCTTACTACAAAATCGGGGAATTCCTTGTGTAGAAAAAAGATTAAAAAGTAAAGATTGTTCAATGTTATTCATCCGGCTGGTTTTGTATAATGTAATTAAACGAATATTTGAAATGTCTCTAACGAGCTCTAGGAGCAGTTCAATGTATTCCGGTATATCTGGTTCTATAACCAGGAACCAAGATATCCCCCACATCTATAGGTGGCGGGTACCAATTACCTTAATCAGGCGGTGAGCATTGCTTGCGGGTCACTCATTGCTGGATTTTGCAAAGCAAAATCCTTTACTCCCGCCTCGATATAAGAATCTTGTTACGGTGTGTTGCAATTGCAAGCAATTGCTTCCGTTGTTATAAGAGAAAATTGTCAATTGTTCTAAGAAAGTGTAAAGTGTACCTATGAGAGGAGGATCTTCAATATGGCATGCAAAAGTTTTTCAAAATTTGTTTCTTATGCAATTTGCGTATGCTTCATGATGTTATTTTTTTCGGCTTGTACAACAAAAGAAACGGAAGAGAAAAATCCGGTTACTCAAACTACCGCGTCTGATCAGAACTCTATAACAGCGCCAGGTACTTCAAGTACACAAGAATCCTACGACCCCTTCGGCAAATATGAGCCTTCTATTACACTGACAGCCGTCAGATCCATAGACAACAATGTGCAGTTTACACCCGGTGACCCGGACCGGGATTCGCTTGAAAAGAATGTATGGGCAAGGGCATATGAGGAACAGCTTGGAATAAAGCTCGAGTATCTCTGGACTGCTCCGCCTGATCAGTATGACAACAAATGGAATTTATCGGTTGCATCTGATGATATTCCGGATTTCGGACCCGTATCCAGGAAAACATTCAGAATGCTTGTAGAACACGGTCTGATTGAAGATATAACCGATACTTTCGAAAAATATGCATCTCCCGCGTACAAACAATTTACTATTGATGATAACGGACTTGCCTTATCATACAATACTTTTAACGACAGGCTTCTGGGCATGCCGATCACGGGAAGTAATCCTGATAATACACCTTTACTATTTGTGAGGAAGGACTGGCTTGATAAAGTAAACATGCCCGCACCTAAAACAATTGATGATCTGATAAATGTAGCCAACGCCTTTGTTAATAACAAACTGGGCGGTGAAAACACTTATGGATTGGCTTTAGCAGGCAATTTCGAAGTAAACGCGGGATTTTGCGGGATGTCAGGCTTTTTAAATGGCTTTGGAGCCTATTTCGATATGTGGCTTGAGGATTCATCGGGCAAACTTGTATACAGCAACATTCAGCCCGAGATGAAGCCCGCGTTGCAGAAGCTGCAGGATATGTATAAAGCGGGATTGATTGTTGAGGATTTTGCGGTAAGAGACTCAGGCAAAACCGCTGAGTGTATTGCAGCGGGTAGAATCGGAATGGCATATGGCGTGTATTTCGCTCCTCTTACTCAGATACTGACAAATATAAATTCTGACGAAAAGGCTGAATGGATAGTATGTCCCATCCCTACGATAGACGGGTCACCGGCAAAGCCCCAAGCTGCCGCAAGCGTCCAGAATTATATTTTTATTAAGAAAGGTACAAAGTATCCTGAGGCGCCGGTAAAAATAGCTAATTTATCTATTGTATTAAGATATGAACATTTTTATGAATACTCGACGGCGCCGGATGGATTCCCGCTATTAAAATATTCAATATTAGGGGATTTGGTACAGCCGTGGCAGAATTTGAACAGGCACAAGGAAATTACACAAGCTCTTAAAACCGGCGATGACACAAATCTGGGAGGTGACAGGAGGGCGGTTTATGGCAATATATTAAAAGCGCTTGATGGTGACCGTTCTCAATTTGGGATGAATCTGGTATTTGGAGAAAACAGCTCGTTTAGTGTAATCAATGAGTATAAGACCGACAACCGGATAGTCTGCGATAAGTATCTTTCAATGACATCCACACCGACAGAGGAAGAAAAAGGAAGTGTATTGTGGGATAAATTGGTTACTGCGATGTACGAGATAATCATGGGCAAACCTGTTGAGGAATTTGATTCGGCAGTAAGCGAGTGGAGGAAAATGGGCGGAGATGATATAGTAAAAGAAGTCAATGAATGGTATGAATCAACCAAATAAAGAAATTGGTTAAATACTGCCAAAAGTCTTTTCTGCCTGACAGTTTATTTGAAAAATGTCAGGCAGAAAATCTATTACAGGAGTGGTTATATGACCTATAATAAAAGATTACTGAATCAGATTCCGCTGCACCTGATGATATTGCCGTCGGTAATTATATTATTTATATTCAATTATGTTCCTATGCTCGGTATAATAATCGCCTTTCAGAAATATATTCCTGCGCTTGGATTCTTTAAATCAAGCTGGGTTAACTTCAGAAATTTTAATGTTCTGTTTACTACACCCGGTTTTTGGCAGGCAATTTTTAATACTGTTTTTATTGCCTGCATGAAAATTGCCGTAGGTATAACAATACCTGTAACATTTGCCATTTTGCTGAATGAAATTGGGATATCAAAGATAAAAAGGCCTGTGCAGACAATAGTAACCATGCCGCATTTTATTTCATGGGTTCTCCTCTCAAGTATATTTATAGATATTCTTTCACCGACCGGCGGAGTTGTAAATCAGTTATTAGGAATCGTAGGAATCAAACCTGTTTTTTTTCTTGGTAATAACAGTATTTTCCCATACGTCCTGGTAATTACTAATATTTGGAAGGAATTTGGATGGGCATCAATAATTTATATTGCAGCATTATCTGGAATTGACCCATCTTTATATGAAGCTGCAATTGTAGATGGCGCCGGACGCTGGAAGCAGACACTGCATATCACATTACCCGGGATTCTGCCCACTGTCCTGCTAATCACCTGTTTAAGCCTCGGAAGTATTTTAAATGCCGGCTTTGACCAGGTATATAATCTGATAAGCCCGATTACACGTCAGAGTGGGGATATTATTGATACGTTGGTTTACCGGATGGGCATCGAACAAGCCCAGTTCAGTATAGCAACTGCTGCAGGATTGTTTAAGTCCATAATTTCATTTTTTATAATTGTTTTTTCGTACAAGATGGCATATAAATTGAGTGGTTATAGAATATTCTGATGGGAGTGTACTTAATAATGCAGTACAAAGAATCATTCGGCAGAAAGTTTTTTTTGTTTTTCAATTATACATTTATTATCGCAGTGGCTCTATTATGCCTGTTCCCGGTAATAAACATACTGGCGATTTCTTTCAGCTCGGCCGCAGCTTCTGAGGCGGGTATAGTGAAGCTCTGGCCTGTCGATTTTACACTGCAGGCTTACAGGTTCGTCATTAATGAGCATAAATTCTACACCTCTTTTTTTGTAACAATAAAGAGGTTGGGAATCGGCGTACCTGTAAATATGCTTTTAACCCTTCTGGCTGCATACCCGATTTCCAAAAGTAATAAAGTCTTTAAATTCAAGCAGGCTTATGTATGGTATTTTATGGTTACTATTCTTTTTGGAGGAGGACTCATTCCAACCTATCTTGTAGTAAGATATCTGGGGTTGATCGATAAAATCTGGGCGTTAATAATACCTTCGGCAGTGCCTGTGTTTAATATTATACTATTGCAGAACTTTTTTAAAGCGTTGCCGCAGGAAATTGAAGATGCGGCATTTATGGATGGTGCCGGACATTGGACGGCTTTGTTTAAAATATATCTTCCGCTTTCAAAGCCGGCTATTGCCACGCTAACGTTGTTTTGCAGCGTAGGACACTGGAATGCATGGTTCGACGGCATGATTTATATGAACAGAGCTGTGAATTATCCACTGCAAACATATCTTCAGACAGTAATCGTACAGAGAAACATAGATCTGATAACATTGCGGAATATTGAGGATATTATGAATGTGTGCGAGAAAAACAGCAGAGCGGCGCAAATTTTTGTGGCAATGGCACCCATTTTATTGATTTATCCTTTCGTACAGAAATTTTTTTCAAAAGGAATCATATATGGTAGTGTAAAAGGCTAAGAGCGCGCTCGGAAAGCCGGGTATGCAGATTTTTGATTCAGTTTTTCGTGTAAATTCTGTAAAAAACGGCGAATATCTGAATATTTAACGCTTTTTTTGCAGGAGAATGCGCGGAAAATGGGCGGAAAGCCGCGTGCTTGATTTTTGGAGCGCACTAACAGCGGCCTGTAACGTATGTTTTTTGGGTGTGCAGGCCACAACATCAAGAAAATGTATTTGTAACGCTTTGAAAAGAACTAATAAAATGAAATGTTATAAAACACTCGTTACCACGACGGTTTTTTATGCCAATATGGCAAGAGGACGGTTCTTACTGCGGAACCGTCCTCTTCCGGTATGTTTTCGACTATCTGCGGTATGAATGCGGACATTTTAGGATACATTTTTCTACAATGCAGGGTATCCTTTTTTGCAGCGGATCCATTTGCCTCATCGCATCGACAATATCCTGCGGCGTGATTTTATCCGGCGGCATTATATTGGTACGGCTTCCCATATATTTGGGGCCTTCTTCCGCAATAAAGCCGTACCGTTTTGCCCAGTCGCACCGCAATGTATCTATTTTACCCTGCTCCCATGTGATGCCTCCTGAGACCAACAAGGCTCCCTTGGACGATATTGCATTTACGGGACAGGCTGATATGCATTCTCGGCAGCCGTCACATACGGATCTCCCGGAGGATGGTTCGTTCGGCTCAAGCGGCGCATCGGTAACAATGGCGAAATACCTCCGGCACATACCCGATTCCTCCGAGATAGGCATGCCGCACCAGCCGATGCTGCATAGACCTGCCAGCATGGCAGGATGGGCATTTGCCCTTGCATCAATTATCTCGCCAAAGGTGTGTGCGATTTTTGACGCTGTTCCGCAAAGGTCTTCTGTCGGAACGGCTTTGTACCCATATAATCCGAGCATCTTTACTATGTCAAATGCACATTCGTCAAGCATTCTCCATGCGGTATGCTGCGCAAACATGGAATATGGCCCCACTGCTTCCGCAGGGGGCTGCTCCGCCCGCTCCGTTATGGTCTGCGGATATGAGATACCGATTACTATAACGGATCTGGCATCAGGCAGATAATCGTGCGGATCTTTGAATACATTTTGTTTTATATGAATTGACGTTTCCACATTTGTTCCGCCCATACGTTCATTACAATCCGTTACGCTTATCCCGCAGTCTGCTTCATTATATATCTTTCCAAGCTCTTGCTTGAGTCCCGAAAAACGTTCCACCGGAGCAATTCCCGTAACTCCGGACAGCTTTCCACAGGCCAGTGCTTTTATCTTGGCTGTAAGCAGCTTTTCAGAACAGAAGGGAACCGGCCGTTTTTTTGTGCCATTACGGATTGCCTGAGTTTCCGTAAGCGGAGCGGAGGTCAATATGGTTGTGTATATTTGGCGCGTGCCAAATTCATGAGTCACAAGGCTGCCGGTTTCATCAAGAGTTCCAAGACCGCATTTTTTTGCTGCAATATTATCGGCGAGATATGTAAGCCCTATTGCTGAATACCCTTTTTCTTCAAGATACCTTGATATATCAAGTACTGCATCCATAAGCTTTTCTTTTATTGCCGATTCTACAATTGAGATAGCGCCTGAACTGCTGTATTCGTCAGGAAAAGCTATTCCTGAAACAATCAGATGGGATGGCTTATCGGGCCGGCTATTATCGTTTTGCACCGCATTTAATTTTTTTGTGATATTTGAGCATTCTTCAGGATAGCCAATGCCGATAACCACTATGCTTCTTGCATCATCCAGATATTCCAGCGGATTCACTCCTGTTTTTCCCCATTTATCATTAAAAGGAGGCGGAATGAGATTGGTTTTATATGGTTCAGATATATCTTCCATCCGGTTGAATTCATTCACGCAAGAAATCCCGAGCATATCAATTTCTTTTTCATAAGCAATTTTTTCAATATCCATTGTAAGAATTCTTTTAACCAGATCATATCCATTCTGAGCTATTGCAGGATTTTCTATCCACAGGCTTTTACGGTGGTCCGGCTTCCGGTTTGCGGCCTTTGTGCGTAAATACGGAGGGAGGCAATATCTCCAGCACGGTTCAAGGGACGATCCATATCCTTCCCGGTTGCATGCCAGGTTTGGTAAGATCACATGCTCGTCAACCTTATCCGGTATTTTATCTGAAAACGTTCGGCCCATGCGCAGCGGAATTTGTTTTTATTTGCATATTCAAATATTTTACCGCCTATTTCAACACGTGTTAATCCCTCAATCTCTTTTACCAGTCCTTTTGATGGAGCACAGCGGCGGACACATTCCATGCATCTGTCACATAATACTGGTCCAGAATATATGGGATCCGGTTCAAGCTCCGCTTCTGTTATGATGGTTATCATACGCTGTCTTGCCCCGTATTCCGGGGTCAACAGCAGACCGTTATAGCCGATTTCTCCCAGGCCAGCCGCGGCTCCGGCATGGATGTGGGACAGGTCCGGAGAAAAAACTATATCAAGGTCCTGATATGGGCGATACCTCCAGATTGCGGTTTGAGGTATCGGAATGGACTTATAGCTATTTTCTTCCAGATATTTCGCGACAAAGAAGCCGATTCTTTCAAGCCTTGAGTTAACAGCGGTTACCACACTTGCGGAGCCCCAGTTATGTATCGGTTCTCCTCCCAATTCCCAGGCTCCATCAGGCGTATGAATTGCTGCAACAATTACAGATTTTGCCGTAGGTAAATGACCTTGCGGACTTATTCTTACAGGTGCGTTTTTAAAACGGTCAACTGAAGCAATCCCTGCCAGATCGCCGCCCAATTCCTTAATGAGCGCTTTTACTGATTGTGGTGTCAACATAAATACCTCCATAATTTTTATGCTTTTTTATGCCAATCTGATAAGGTTATACTTGTTTTAATTATACTTGAGAATTTTAAGTTCTCAAGCCGGTGCGTAAAAAAAGGATAAAAAAGTTGAAGTTGTTCAATGTATTTATCATTCTGTTTGTTATATTATTACGGTATAACATGAAGAAGGGAGATACTTCATGACTCCAAGAGAGCGCTTTATAAAGATACTGGATTTTAACATGAACCTTGACCGTATCCCAAGGGTGGAATTTTCACCATGGTGGGATAAGACCCTGAACCGATGGAAGAAAGAAGGTCTTCCGAATATGAATCAACTGCAGTCCTTGAAATATTTCGGTTTTGACCCTATTTTACTCATTTATGCCAATGCGGCAGAAGTTGGACTGCCTCATGCGGAATATAACGGCGGACCTATTATCGGTTTTGTTCGTACTTATGATGATATAAGAAAATATCTTTACACCGATGCGCTTATAGACGCTGTGGCCTTACAGGCGCACGAACACAAGGAAAGACACGATAATGGCGATATCATATTGCGCATTCGTCTTGACGGCTTTTTCTGGTTTCCAAGGGTACTTCTTGGGATAGAGCCTCATTTCTATGCATTCTATGATGAGCCTGAACTCATACACAGGATAAACAACGACCTGGCAGATTTTCATATAAAAATCGTGGATGCTGTTTGTTCGGTGCTTAAGCCCGATATGGCAGGTTTTGCCGAGGATATGTCGTATAATCACGGTCCTATGCTATCAAAGGACCTTTATAATAAGTTCCTGCTTCCCTATTACCGGAAGGTAATCCCGCATATAAAAAAACAAGGCATAAAAGTATTTGTTGATAGTGACGGCAATATAGCGGAAATGATACCATGGTTACTGGAGGCCGGAATAGAAGGCGCTTATCCTCTTGAAAGGCAGGCAGGTATGGATCTTAATAAGATCCGGGCAATGTATCCGCGCTTCCTGTTGATCAGCGGTTACGACAAGATGGTAATGTCTCTCGGTGAGAAATCCATGCGAGCCGAATTTGAAAGACTGCTTCCTGTGATGAAGTCGGGCGGCTATATCCCTTCTGTCGATCATCAGACGCCGCCCGAGGTTTCATTGAATAATTACCGTACATATATCAAATTGCTTGAGGAGTATACACGGAAGGCTGTACTTTAAAGGCGGAAGCATTATAATTACCATTTGCGTAAATAAAAATTAAAGGAGAGTCGGGAAACTATGATGTATATACGGCAGCATAACCCATTAGTTGTGATGTTGGCAATAACCGGTGTACCGACGCGCCGGGATATCCGCAATACCATGAGTGCATATTCCGGTATTGGGATAAAACAGCTTTTATTATATCCGCGTTCCGGATGCGAATTGGAATATATGTCCGGGGAATGGTTCAGGGTTTGTTCGGATATTATAGAAACAGGACATGAAATGAAATTCGCCATATGGTTATATGATGAATTCAATTGGCCCTCCGGCACCTGCGGCGGGAAAGTACCCGCATTTAATCCGGAATTTACCTGCAAAGCTCTTGTTATTTGCAAAAAAAACGGAAAGATTGATATAAAGAGAACTTCAAATGGGGGTTATACGGATATTCTAAACCCTGATGCCGTGGATTATTTTATACATCTCACGCATGAACAGTACGCCAGCCGGTTTTCCGGTTTTTTCGGCACCACTGTAAAAGGGTTTTTTACCGATGAGCCAAGTCAAAGATATTCCTGCAATCCTGATATGGATCATAAAGATTCCGTATGCATTCCATACTATACAAATCTTGAAGGTGACTACCTGAAAAAAACCGGCCGCAGTCTTTTTAAAGACATTGAACGAAGCTTTGACGACAAAAAGCAGGCAATGCTATGGCCTGTATATTTCGGACTTTTAGGTAAAAGAATGCGGGAAGTATATATGAAACGTTTGCGGAACTGGTGTGAAAAGCATAATCTGCTTCTGACCGGCCACTTAATGGATGAAGAGCCGTCATACAAAGCGGTTTTTTCAAACGGAGATCCGTTATCCGTAATTAGAGGATTCTCACTGCCGGGTATTGATGATATAGAAACAAAAACAACATTGGATAAGGCCGGTTGGGTAATGCTCGGGACGGCAAAATACGGTATCAATGCTGTTGGAAACGGAGGCCTTGCGGAGCTTTTTGCTATTGGGCCATGCGATATGCCGATTTCTAAAATAAGGCAGATGATCTGGCTGGCAGGTCTTTTCGGTATAGACCATTATTTTCTTGCCGTTTCCCAGCTGGATGCATACGGCAACAGTAAAATACCTTTTTTTTACAGCCCAATTGACAGATTTCAACCCTGGTTTGATGCTTGGCACCATCTGGCGGAGGAAGCGGAAGCTGCCGCTGAGGTAGCGAAAAAAAATGATATTATCAGCATTCAGGTACGCTATCCGCAGACATTGTCAGCCGAACAGGCATGGCACGGCGGCTTTAGGAATCATGTACGGGAGATGGAGCTTGCAGAGCTGCTCAGGCTGCTGGTAAGAGCACAATACCCATGGGAATTCATCAAAGAAAAAGATCTGCCTTCATTAACAGCCTGTGCTGTTTTGAGTCTTACCTCCTCCGGTATCACCGAAGAAAAAAGCGGGATTGAATTTGACGGCTTCAATGGTCTTTTCGACTGGCTGAGCAGCAACGCCAGCAGGGAAGCATATGTTGAAAACCCCGATGGGACGATGGCCGGCGATCTCATTGTAAAGCCATATGATGACGGTAGCGCCGTCGTACTGGATTTGACCGACGGAACAGGTGAACGCAGCCTGGTTTTGAAACACCGTGGAAAACAGACTCATTTTCAACTGCCTGGGCGCGGGGTTGTTGTCGCAAAGCAGGACTTCATTAAGGAAATTCCGCCTGCGGAAGGAATGGAAATACGTGTCATTTCTTTTAAAATGACGCTGGACAGGTACAACCTGATGCGCTGCTATTTTTCAAATGAGAGTACGGATTTTGAGTTTGAGCTTGATAGTAAGATATCCGATATCCGGCTGCTGCTGAGACGGCATGACGGAGAGGCAAAAATCCTGCTGGACGGCTCCGGCATGGAAGCCGGCTTGGAATGCTGCGAACTACCGGAAAGCTACCGGCGGCTTTATCATTCTACAAATCCCTTTACGCTTGACGGCGGAAGGCATGTGATCAGCCTTGTATCAAAAACCCGGGAATATCCTTACCTTCCCAATGTGTTTCTCTGCGGAATGTTTGCCGTATCTCAAAAACGGTTATTGAGTCCCCTGCCTGATTATGTGAATATTGGATCGTTAAAATATCAAGGATTGCTTAACTATACGGGGACAATTTTCCTTTCTGCAGCCGTAAGTGTGCCGGAACGCAAAGACAGGGTGTTCCTGCAGCTAGATACAAACGGTTTATATACAGGCGTGAGTATAAATGGCGAATTTCTCGGTAAGCGTGCATGGACGCCTTTTGTTTGGGAAATTCCCGAACGATATAAAGGGAGAGAAGTGGAATTGATGATAGAGGAAGCAACATCACAGGGCGGTCTTTTCGGTGATGTTTCCGCATTGGTGAAGGAATTTGCTCCGGACTGGATGCCGCATACCGAATATGAGCCGGGAAAATATACCGATTGCGGGATTATAACCCCTCCAAGATGGCTGTTTATGGAGAGATTGACAGATGAAAATAATTGACAGGCTTCTTTTGTCGGATGAGTATTTTGACCTGCTGCCCGGAAGAAGAAAGGACAATAGAAATTGAAAACCTGCCGGAGAATTTTATACTTGATGATATAAAGCCGGTAAGTGTATAATATTATTATAAAATATCCCGAGATTCAGGGGGTTTTATAAAGTAGTGAAAATAAAAATATATCTTAATTCTATTTTTTCCAGACTGTCAATTTCTTTTATGGCTGTCCTTGTGCCTATTTTTGTTGTTGGTATGCTTATGTATAATTATGGAAGAGATGCGATAAAGAAAGAGATTATCAATACAGCAATATCCAACGTGTCATTTCTTAAGAATAACATGGAATCCGAAATACGGAATGTCAGAAGACTTCAGTATGACTTCAATAATGATAAATTGCTTAGAACTTTTCTTAACGAACACATGTACATGCCGGTACATGAGTATTATATAACAATAAGGGATCTGCGGCAAAGATTATTAATTATGAAAAACAGTAATATATTTATACAGGATGTAAAAATATATTTTTCGGATTTGAGTATTAGTGTATCGACGAATGACTTTTTTATGAATACCACGGCGGATGAGTTCAATATGATACTTGACAGGTCCGGAAAGTCAGGTTTCCCGGTTGTTTTTGAAAATGAAAAATTGTATGTGTATATGCCCTTCGGATGGAGTAGTAATTATGCGGAAAAGCCCATATATATTATAGAGGTTATTTTATCCGATGAAGCAATATGGAATTATCTTGCTAAGTTCGGGAATTACCAGAAGGGTAATACGGCAATGTATGACCATCTGAGCAATAACTGGATTTTACAAGCCGGAAGCAGTATTGATAAAGCTAGTTTTACTCAAATAGATGAGAGCATGTTTGCTGATAATAAAAGTGGAAATGAAATTGCCGCAATAGGATCCAGTAAGTATTATGTTACTTCGGATTACTCAGACTATCTGGGTTTTATATTTTTGCAATTGGATCTTTTTGATGATATATTCAATGTGCCTGGTAAATATATGTATTTTTTTAAATTATATGCCATACTATCTATCATAATTGTGTTTTTTTATTCTCTCTCCACATATAAATTTGTTAATTATCCTATTAAAATTATGCTTAAGTCATTTGAATGCATGGAACAAGGTGATCTTAATACAAGGATCCGGCTGAAGGCGGCAAATGAATTTAATTATTTATTCACCGCTTTTAATAAGATGATTTTTCGCTTGAATGAGTTGATTGACCGTGTATACAAACAGGAATTATATGCTAAAAAAGCGGAGATAAAACAACTGCAGATGCAGATAAATCCCCACTTTCTTTACAACAGTTATTTCATACTGCACAGTATGGTTAAGGAAGAGGATCTGGAGGATGCTTTAAATCTGTCATCTTATATGGGCTCATATTTGCAATATATTGCCAGGAACGCTTCGGATGAAGTGCCTTTACATAATGAAATTGAGCATGCCAGAAATTACATTGAAATCCAGACGTTCCGGCTTTCTGCCCGTTTATCCGTAGAATTTGGCCCTCTAGATGATAAAATTAAATATATTAAGGTTCCGCGTATGATTATACAGCCTATTCTGGAAAATTCCATTGTACATGGCATGAGGAATAAATCATCCGGCGGTTTAATACGTGTATATTTTGAAGGCGATGATACAAAAGTGGTAATAATTATTGAAGACAATGGGGACAGCATTACCGAGAATGATATTAATTCTTTGAGAATGAAACTGTCGATGATTGATAAAGATATGGAAACTACAGGACTTATTAATATACATAGGAGGATAAAGTTAAGATTCGGTCATGAAAGCGGACTTTCAGTAGCAAGGAGCGAGCTTGGAGGATTAAAGATATGTATTTATATTGATTTTCAAGAGGAGTCAAAAAATGTACAGGTTGTTGATTGTTGATGATGAAGCATATATTGTGGATAGGCTGGCAGGTATAATTGAAAATCAACAGGATATGGATCTTGATGTATACCGCGCTTATTCTGCGCATGATGCACTTGGCTGGCTAAGCAGAGCAAAAATAGATATAATTATCTCCGATATCCATATGCCTGATATGAGTGGAATTGAACTTGCTGAAAAAGTCAGGTGCAATTGGCCGGGCTGTAAGATTATATTTCTTACTGCTTATGCTGATTTTGATTATGCTTATGAAGCAATTAAAAACAATGTGGTCAGTTTTATTTTAAAAATAAGGGATAATGAACGGATTCTGGATGAAGTTAAAAAAGCCGTAGATCAACTGGATAATGAGTTAAAAAACCTGCAGCTGTTGTCTGATGCGCATGAACATATAGACAATTCAATATCCGTCATTCAGAAGGAATTGCTGTTAAAATTGTTAAAAGGTGAGTATAGCCGGAATATTTATTTGCCCGAAGCTTTTCAAAATGCAAGCTTTAAGTTTAATATCGAAAACCCATTTATTTTATTTATCGGAAGAATAAATAATGATTATAAGGAAATTAGTGTAATTGATAATATTCGGTATCTTATCGCTGTGGGGAAAATTATTGATCACTATTTTGACAAACAGGTTTTATGCCATCATGTTGAGTATGAGCATAATAAAACAGTATGGTTGGCTCAGCCGGCACAAGGAAGCCGTATTAACGGAGGAAGCAGCGCAGTGGCTGATTTGACAGAGAATGATATTACTTATATTAAAGGCACTCTTGAAACGATACAATTATCATGCAGGCAAACATTAAACATGGAAACATCATTTATTTTTAATAGCAATCTGGTTCATCTGGATCAGATTGCAGACAGGTTTCAATTTCTTAATCAGTTGCTTAATAGAAAATATCCGAATAATAAAGGTTTTATCATAACAGATACTTCTTTTTCGGATACAATAGGTAAGTCGGATGATGTTATAATAACAAATCTTCAAAAAATACGTTTGACATCGGATGTTCCTGAAAAGCTTTTAATTTATATTGAAAATGGCCGAAAAGATGAATTTCTGGATGTTATAAAAAGTATATGCGAAGAACTGAGAAAAACTGTAAGCTTGAATAATATTACAGCACAGGAAGTATATTTTTCAATAGCACTTATTCTGATTTCATATATCAATAAAAGAAAGCTATTAGATAAAATTGCTTTTAAAATCAACCTTAATGAGCTTTTCAGGCCTTGTACGGCCGATTCCTGGGATAAAGCGGTAGATTATTTATACAGATTGATTAATGTTGTATTTGATATTCAAAAGGAAGATAGCGGACAGCTTTCAAGCAATA
>CAZSVI010000073.1:0-19463 GCA_964610205.1 uncultured Oscillospiraceae bacterium | reverse complement strand
TGGCTAAAACAAATGGCACAGGCATCAATTCCCATTTATATATGTTGAATATTTAATTCAACATATGTAATATTAAAATTCCCCGGTTATGCGCCTTGTAAGCAACATTGCCCGTCATTCTCCTCATTTCGCTCTTTCGGAGCAAAATTATCAGGTCAACTCCGTCTTTCTTCAGGTCATCATAAGCTTAATTGTTTTCTTCGTTATAACGGTATCTTTAATATATTCTATATCGTCATTCTTTAAATGTTTCTTAAAATCTTCCTTATTCTGCTTATAATTTTCAGCTGTTTTGGTTATTTCTTCGTCAACTTCTTCATCAGAAGCTTCTACTTTTTCTTCCTGGGAAATTCTTTCAAGAACCAACTGGGTCTTTACGTCCCTCACTGCTCTTTCTCGGTAATCATTCCGAAGAGCAGACTCATCAATTCCCATCATATTCATATAAGCTTCAAGGTTCATCCCTTGATACTGAAGTGTCATATCCAGTCTCTTGAGAATATTATCCAGTTGGCGTTCTATCATGACATCGGGAATTTCTACTTCCGCGTTTTCTGCCGCCTTTTGAATAACATCATTCTCATACTTTCTGTCGGCTTCATCCTCCGCATTTTTAAGGAGTTTTTCCCTTAAATCGGACTTATATTCTTCCAGTGTCTCAAATTCACTGACATCCTGAGCAAATTCATCATCCAGTACCGGTAATTCTTTATACTTTATTTCATTGACGACTACTTTAAAGACGACGGCTTTTCCTTTTAATTCGTCACTATTGTAGTCTTCAGGAAAGGTAACGTTTACTTCAGTTTCCTTACCTATAACGGCTCCTGTCAATTGTTCCTCGAATCCCGGAATAAACGACCCGGAACCTATAACAAGAGTATATCCTTTTGCTGTTCCGCCTTCAAAATTTTCCCCATCAAGAAATCCTTCAAAATCTATATTCACTGTATCTTTGTCCTGAACAGGCCTGTCTTCTATAGAAATCAAACGAGCGTTTCTGTCCTGTATCTTTTCCAACTCTTTTTGAACATCATCCTCGGTGATACTTACCTTATCTTTTTCAACTGACAAACCCTTGTATTCACCTAATTTTACTTCAGGTTTAACTGTAACCTTTGCGGTAAAAATCAGGTTTTGACTCTTTCCAATCTGTTCGATATCCAATTCAGGACGGTCAACGGGATTTATTTTATTTTCATTTATTGCCTTTTCATAGGCTATTGGACAGGCAATGTTAAAAGCATCTTCGTAGAAAACTCTCTCACCATAATACCTTTCAATGAGGTTAAGCGGCGCTTTTCCCTTCCTGAAACCCGGAATACTGAATCGCCCCTTGTTCTGCAAATATGCATTTTTTAGACTTTCGCCAAACTCTTCCGAATCCACTTCAATTGTCAGTTTGACTACATTTTTTTCAACATTTTCTACTTTTGATTTCATTACGAATAGGCCTCCTAAGTTACAATTATATATATTATGTTATTTAGACATACCAGGTAACAATTTAAGCCAAACACTTATCAAATTTATAGCTTTTGGTTGATTATCCCCTTTTATTCAAAGTTCGCATATAAGGGGTCCGGGAAGACCAAAAAGCCTTAATGATTATAACACACAAATATCATATTGCCAATACAAAGGTTTCCGGGGGAAAATGTAAAGCGTGGGATATCTTTTGCCCGGTCAGCAATTGCCATGATTGCCAATGTTTCTATAATACCCCAAAAATCTTATTCATCCGAAAACACCATGTCATCCGAATTCTCCTCGAGTTGAATCTTGATCATAATTTCCGCTATCTCGGGATGGAACTGGCTTCCGCTGTTGTCCTTCAATTCCTGTACTGCTTTCTGCCACGATAATGCCTCCCGGTATGGCCTGAAGGTTGTCATAGCATCAAACGCGTCCGCGACGGCAATAATCTGTGGTTCTATTCCAAGACTTTCACTGGTAAGTCCAAAAGGATATCCCTTCCCGTCAAAACGCTCATGATGGAAGGCAACCGCTTTTAAAATCCTGTCTGACAAGCCAATAGGATAAAGAATTTTATTACTGATAGCAGGATGCTTCTTTATTTCCTCGTATTCCTCTTTTGAAAGCGGTCCTTTCTTTAAAAGTATCCTATCGCTGATCCCTATTTTTCCGATATCATGCAAAATACCGGCTATGCGGAGTTCCTCTATCTGTTGCCTGGTCAGCCCCATTCTATCAGCTATTTTTACGGCAAACGCAGACACCCTCTGCGAATGACCTCTGGTATACTGATCCTTGGCCTCTATAGCGGCAACCAGAGCATCTATTGTCTGTACATAATTATCTTTGGATTTTATCAAATACATTGTATTTTCTACGGCAACTGCTGTAGTATGTCCAATTGAACGTAAAATGTCCATTTCATCCAATAGAAAAGCATTTTTTGAAAGCACCAGAATAAGTCCGGCAGCTTCCCCGCCCATTCGTAATTCCTGAATATAAGCCTGGGAGTATTTGGTTTCGGCGTTTGTCCCTATATATTTCATTGCAAAATACTGAGGTACTGTTTCGAAATCCAGTATTATTCCATCACTTTCCTTGTCGTTAAGTGCTTTCACATTCCGGTGAACATAGGTAAACTGCTCCAGATTCTCCTCTTTTATAAAATAGTCGCCTGAATAATCCATAACGTGATAGAATCGTTCATTTTTACCCATCATAAAATATATACATCCATAAAATCCTAAATCACCGGTAACAGTATTTACGCATATTTTATAAATATCTGTCAATTCACCGGAAGAAGCCAGCCTGTGATTGAATCTGTTTAATATCTCCAACCTTCGGTTGTTTTCACGCAAGATGTTTTCCATTCGCCTTTGTTCGGTCACATCGCGGATAATTGCCTGAATTCTGTTATCCCCCAACGATTCAATAATTGGCGTAAATTTTATTTCAGTCTGTATCTGCGAATCATCTTTTCTTCGCAAAGAAATATTCATACTTTGTCCGCCCGTTCTTTCAATATCCTGGCGAAGCCTTTCAAAATCAAATCCTATATTTTTATCGTAATAAAGAATGTACCGAAAGGGCTTCCCTACAATATCCCTGCGTCTGTATTTTAAAACGTCCTTAACCGAACGGCTTGCGTATGTTATATTCCCGGAATTATCAAGAGTAAGAACGACATCCGGAATATTTACAATAAGGGAATGATACCTTTTTTCAGAGTCATTCAGCTGATCCAGCGCTGCTTGTAATTGTCCGAATGATGATTCCAGTTGCATGTATGCTTCATTCAATTCCGTATTCTTTTCATCCAATTGCGCTGTCCTTTTGTTTAATTCATAAAGCTGTCTTTTCTGGCCCTCTGCTATATCACATATTGAACTATTGATACTGTCGACTAGTAAAACTTTTGCTTTTATTTTTCCGCTGGACTTATAATTACCTTCCTTTATTTCATCAATGAACCTGATCGTATCCCTCAAATCATTAAACAAAGCGGTAAACCGTATACGATAGAATATACACAAAAATATTGAAACAATTAAAACGGACATTAACAAACCCATTACCACCGGATCGCTGAAGAATACCGGAATATAGCCCCGATGAATCAACATACCGATTAGAATCCATAATAATACGAAGCTTAAAACAAACGCACTTGTAATACGAACAATTTGTCTTTTGTAACTTGTCATATCGTTTTACCGCCTAACAGTAAAAGTACAAATTCACATCTTTTCCATATTCCTATATTATCTATCGGGCAGTTTCACATAATATACAAGAGTTTTATTATAAAAATAAACTAAAAAACCCAAATTTTTTCGCTTTTCTTTCTTAATTATTCATATTGTAACATATTTTAGAAGAAGGAGTACAATAAAATGTTAATTACAATAATAAAAGTATGCTATGTTTATTTTAGTAAAATTATCTTACGCATGGTTATAAAGAACTAATTTTATGATATGCACAGAAATACAGATGAAAAGTAAGATGATATGATTAACTATAATAATCGTGCACCTGCCTTCGACAGACAACTACAGACGGTACATTGAAATAAGGCTCGGATCAGGCGCTCCTGCGGCACATCCAGATAACTGCTTACCGCTGCTTCCTTCCGGATCTGACGGGGTTCACAGCCTTGAATTGCGCAAGACCCAATCTTCATTGTCTTCATATCAAGGCCCTGATTCTACAGCTATATGCCTCGGGCAGGAATTCAACCCCGCTACAGCGGGTTGCGGGTACAGGGCACCGCTACCTCCCCATCTAGCACGACAGGGTATATTATACTGGATAATCCTTCGGTTTGCAAGCGAAATGGCATTTCATGCACAAAAATTTATTCCTATTTTACCACAATATTTCTATTTACAATTTCAATATTTTTATTTGGGCATCGGTTGTAGCACATTCCACACGCAACACATTCCTCTTCGTTGATTTCCCACGTATCAGATGATTTAAAGTGTATCGCAAATTCGCTGCATATGGACGCACACAATCCGCATCCTTCGCCGCATCCGCAGTTAAGGCATCGTGAAGCTTCATCTTTTGCTTCTTTCTCTGTCATTGTACGGGTATATGTTGAAAAACTTTTTACTCTTTCCCTTCCGGTCATGGTATACAGGTTAAGCTTACCCGAATCTTTAAAATACCCTGTCTTTCTAAGGACCATATCCTTTGAAACAACCGGAAAATCAGGTTCATATTGTAGCACTGCATCTTTTTTCGCAAGATGCCTGTCAATGGATACTGCTCCGCGTTTACCGGCTGCGATGGCCGCAATAACAGTAGACACCTTTGTAACATCACCACCTGCGAATACTCCTTCCAGACTGGTTTCACCGGTTTTGCAGTTTGCAAGTAACATTCCGTTTTTATCGGCATCAAAACTGCCAAAACCCTCAAAAACAGGTTTTTGTCCCAGCGCGGTAATCAATGTGTCGCAGAATAAAAGGAATTCGGCTTCCTGAACCTGTTCAGGCTGTCTCCTGTTGGATGCGTCTCTTTCCCCCAATACCTGGGCAACCATCCGAACTCCTTTAATATTTTGGTTGACGGATTCAATTGATTTTGGAGAGACAAGATACATTACCTTTATTCCCTCGGCTTCAGCTTCTTCAATTTCTTCCCGGGTTGCAGGCATTTCCTCCCGTGTCCGCCTGTATGCAATAAATACTTCCTCCGCGCCAAGCCTTTTAGCCGTGCGGGCTGAGTCAACCGCTGTAAATCCTCCTCCAACAACAACTACTCTTTTACCTGTGCCTGTTATTTTACCGTCATAAACTTCTTTCAGGAAATCCAGAGCAGACAGTATGCCACAGGCCTCTTCACCGGGAATATTAAGCTTCTGTCCCTCCTGTGCTCCAATACCCAGGAAGAAAGCTTCATAACCTTCCTTCTTTAAGGATTCTATACTGATATCGATTCCAAAATTCACTCCCGTGATAAATTGTATTCCCATAGATTTAAGCATTTCCACTTCTTCGTCCAGGACCTGATGATTCATACGGAACCGGGGCAAACCATACCTCAACATTCCTCCTATGCAGTTTTCCTTTTCAAATATCGTAACACTGTAACCCGCCAGCTTTAAGTAGTATGCGCAGGATATACCGGCCGGACCCGATCCGATTACCGCCACTTTCTGTTGCCTTTCGGTCTTTATAATATTTTCGGGTTTCCAACCCTTTTTTTTGCCATATTCCATAACAAACCGCTTTATTTCGCGAATCGCAACAGGAGTTCCTGTTTCTCCCCGGGTACATTCGGTCTCGCATTCATGGTTGCATACCCAACCGCACACTGATTGCAGAGGGTTTTTCCCGGTTATAAGGTCATATGCTCCCTTTATATCACCCTTTGCTACCTTTTGCACATAAGCCTGCGCCGGAACATGATGAGGACATGCCGCTTTGCATGGTGCCGCGAGATTTGGTTCCTTGATCCTGGCATAACCTTCGTACAACGTTAATTCCGGAGCGCTTTTCACCAATGGGACAATTTTATCTCTCATTTCTCCGACATTTTTGTACCCATTATTGTGCATATACTGTTTCAGTTCTGAAATCATTCCTTCCACAAAACCAAAACCGCTGATTAAAGTTTCGGAGCATATGCCCAGTAAATCGGCTCCACACATAATCATTTCCGCCGCGTCATGATAATTCCTTATACCGCCTGCGGCCATAATCCTCGGACCCGGGCCGTTCAATTTTCTGATTTCATAGGTGTCCCTCAAAGCCAGCGGCTTCAGCCAGGCACCCGAATGGCAGGACATACTGATTTCATCCTGAAGATGATACGCAGCCTTCCCCGGATTCTCCAGATCAACAGGAGGTATTCCAAGCCGGTTTGCAGTTCCGCCTACCGCATCCGCCCCGGCATCATAAAGAGACCTTGCGACCTGTGCAATTTTGCCGCCCTCGGGTGTCAGTTTTACAAAAAGCGGTATATGTATCACCTTTTTAATTTCCCTAACTATCTCAGCAACCGCTTCCCCCTGCTGTCCAAGACTGGCCCCTGTCCGTATGCTGCATGCGCCTTCATTGCAATTGGAAAGCTCAACATTGTATGACATATTCGGGCAGCACATGTTAAGCTCAACAATGTCAGCCCCCGCTTCTTCAAATTTCCTTGCCATATTTACCCAACCGTCAATACCCCTGTCTCCTGCATAGGTGATATTAGCCATCAGGATAAGTTCTTTTAATTCCTTTCTGGCATCTATTATCAACTTTAAGCCTTGTTCAAAACTCAGCCTTTTTTCGGCCGTAAAACAAAGGGAATTTCGATCTTCAAAAATGGCATATCTGGGAACCCTGTTGATATATGGCGCCGGATCGATGGTCAATTTAATGCTGGCCGCGGCCCATCCGGTTTCTTCTATTCGCTTCAATTGCTTGACCGATTTTGTTGTGGGACCCGAAGCCACATAAAACGGGTTTTTAAATGTAATTCCTCCTACCTCCACCGGCAGATACAAATCTTTTTTCATTATGATAACCTCCCTGGATTTTTTTTATTGTTTCTACTATAAGCCGTGTGAAGCGTTAAGCGCTTTGCTGCTCAGGTAAAGAACATCCGAAGGAAGGTGGGTACCAAGCGTACCCACTGGAACGCTCCCCCAGAGACGATAACCCCAGTACGGAATGCACCGCATGGTTCGACCCGGTAAAGCAATCCCACGGAAGCCTTTGGCTCAACCGGCAAATGTGTTAAAGTAAATTTTCATTTACAATTTTTCTTCCTTCTTTAGCCGATTTGTATATAAAATTAACTACTTTCAACGCTTCCAGTCCGTCGATACCTCGAAGTCCCGTCTTAGCGTCCTGGTTATCCCGGGCACACTCCATGAAATGCCGTATCTCGCTTATGTAGCCAAGATTAAATTTCTCATCTACCGCGGGCTTCGACCACCCTGTTGTAATTTCAGCTTTTTCAACGGAATAGCTTAGACCTGGAATGGAATAGCATTTAATGGCCGAAGAAAAGGTAAGATCTATATGCAGACAACCTTTTGTTCCATATATATCAATAACGTCCTCCATTCCTCCGGCTGTAACATAATTTGCTTCCAGAAGTGCCGCCGTACCGTCTTCAAACTTGATCATGCAGGCTGACCAGTCTTCACCCTCCATTTTTTTGTGTATAAAATTTGAATCCAATCCTCCGGAGGTCATGGCTACCAGCTCGGTCCACCGGTTGTTCTTTAGTGACAGCATAAAACCCACCGGATGGATCCCAAGGTGTACCATCGCCCCGCCGCCGCAATATTTTATGGTCTGGGCAAAGGGTGAATGTGAGCCGCAATGGCATTCTCTTGCCCTTATATACATAGGATTCCCAATGCCGCCCTCTTCAACAAGCTGAAGTGCTTTATAAAGGGCAGGAGCAAACAACCAATCCTCCGCATAATATAATTTTTTTCCTGACCTGTCCGCCGCCTCCACCATTTTGGACGCATCTTCAACAGTAGTTGCCAGAGGTTTCTCGGAGACTACATGCCTCCCCTTTGCGAAAGCCGAAAGTGCGGCTTCACAGTGCATAAAATTAGGGAGACATATGTCCACCACGTCACAATCGGTCTCCTCCAATGCCACATTATAATCCGAATAAGCCATATAATCCGATAATCCATATCTATCGGCCAGGGAACGAACCCTGGAAAGATCCTTGTCACAGATGGCCACGATTTCAGCGATATCGGTGCATCTTGAATAACCATCCATGTGGAGATCCGCACTGAATGCCGCTCCTGCTAATAAAACCCGAACCTTCTTGCTCATTTTAATTACTCCTTTATTTATCATTATTTAAATTTTAAAGTCTTAATCACGTTTTCGTAGAGCGCAGGATGAAAATAACTTTTTAGTTATATACATTCCGTTAAAAACCGGAAGAATACATTCAACTTATCTTCCGGCTATATTCTCATTCAACGCACAGATAACCCAGGAACATTTCAGTAACATTCCTTATTCTGTCTTTCATATTTTGCTCCTCATCCAGTTTCCGTCCCAACAGTCTCGAGAGGGTATACCGGTTGGAAAAATAGGAAAAAGTATATGTTAACAACGACAGGATTACCTGTTCGATATCGACTTCTTTTTTAAACAGTCCTTCATTAATACCTTTCAAAATTACCTTCCGTAACAGCTCATACGCGGAATCCTTAATATGATTTACATCCATTTCAGCAATATACTTCCCCTTGTTCAGATTCTCCCAAAGAATCAGGTTTACATAGGTCGGATTATCCCTTAGAAATTCAAAATACAGCGTAATAATTTTTTTGATAGCCTCCGTGCATGGCATGTCTTCGGATAACAAACCGATTTCCTTCCGTGTAAGCCTTCCATACACCTCGTAAAGAACAACTTTATACAAATCCTCCTTGTTTCCAAAGTATTCATATATCATCCTTTTATTAATACCGGCTTTTGCAGCTATTTCATCCACTCTTGAACCATATATGCCTTTTTCGGCAAATTCGGCTTCCGCCGCCGTTAGAATATCCTGTTTGGACTTTTGTGAATTTCTTATCCTTTTATGCATATATCCCCCTTGAATATGTATGTAACGATTTAGTTACATTATAACTCCGATTTTTTTCACTGTCAACGAGTTAATTCAAATGAACGACGGCGTTAAAGCTTCAGCCTTGCGCGTTTGTGTGCAATCCCCGCCGCCGGTTTTATAAGCTATTCTTGAACAATTGTAATTTCCAATGTATAATACTTAGTATTAAACTTATTATTGAAATGATAGGAAAAATGCGAATGAATATCTCCTTGAAAACTAAAATTTATAATCAAATACTGGACGATATAATTCAGGGCGTTTATCCTCTTGATATGTTTCTTAATGAAGGAGAGCTTATAAAAAGGTTTAACGTAAGCAAGGGGCCGGTCAGAGAAGCCCTTATCGAGCTGTGCAATGAAAACATATTAAGAAGCATCCCCAGGGTAGGATATCAGATTGTACAGCTCACCGAAAAGAATGTCAGGGAGGCTACCGAGCTTCGGCTTCTTTTGGAAATTACAGGACTTCGGAAAGCAATTCCCTTATTAAATAATGAAATGCTTGACAGGTTAAGCTGTCTTAACAACGAATACGACAGTAAAATGAAAAGCGGAACACTGACAATTGACCAGCACTGGGAGTATAATAATTGTTTTCACCTGACGCTGAATTCCTTTGCGGGAAATTCATATATGAATGAAATCCTATGCGATACGTTAAAGCTTATAAGAAGGGCTTATGTCCAGCTATATTCAAATATACGCCACAATACCTATATCTCCACGGATATACACCGTCACATGGATATGGAAAAAGGCCTGCGGGAAAAGGATACGGACAGGGTTTTGAAATTGTTAAAAAGCGATATTGTATTCATTAAAGGAAGTCTGTATGTCACCTCCGAAGAATTCTATGACATTCTATAGTTAAATGTTCCTTATTATCTATGGTAACCTGATTTAACCCGTTAATTTGCGTTAAAAAGCATCCGGGCGCGGATCTTTCTTTAAGCCTCGCCTTTGCTTTACTATTGCCATTGACAGAATAACACAATTGTAATAATATTATAGGTATAATTAATAATATTATTACTGATATAATTAACAGGAGGGTGAGATTGTGTTTGAAGACAGGTATCTTGAGCTTTTATCCGAAGAACTGCTGGTCGCCCTGGGATGCACCGAACCTGCGGCTATTGCGTTGGCAGCGGCTACAGCGCGGAAATATCTTAAAGGACAGGAAATTGTCAGGATAAGCGTAAACGCCAGTACCGACGTTATTAAAAACGCGATGAATGTTAAAATAGCCGGTACGAACAGTTGTGGAATAGGCCTGGCCGCAGCCATTGGAGCATTGAATAAACAGAACCAAATTGGACTGGAGATTTTTGAAGGGCTGGACTCAATCACTATGGAAAAAGCCGGGGAATTAATTTTATCAGGCAAGGTATCCGTTAATACGGCAGAATCCAAAGATGCATTGTTCATTGAAGTTATACTGGAAACTATTAATTCCGTTTCCCGGGCAGTGCTGGAAAAAACCCATACAAATATAACACTGATAGAAGCCGACGGAGAAATAATAACGGAATCAATAAATAAAGAAAACCGGAAAAATACAAGCTTTATCACCATAGAATCCATCTGGAAATTTATTAACCATATCGACATCAAAAAGCTTGGAATTATAAAACAAACAATTGAACTGAACAAGGCGATAGGTAAAGAGGGTCTTGAAAACGCTTATGGATTGCAGGTTGGAAGAACAATAATGAATAAGCTTGGCAACGGTATACTGCCGGATAATATTTTTAGCTACGCTATGGCATTAACATCCGCAGGATGCGATGCAAGGATGGCCGGAAGTCCCCTTAAGGTAATGAGCAATTCGGGAAGCGGAAACCAGGGTATTGCCTCAACATTACCCGTACTTGCCATCTGGGAGAAAACCGGACTGTCTGAAGAAAAGCTGATTCGTGCCGTTGCATTAAGCAACCTTATTACAATACATATTAAACTGCAATTCGGAAGAATATCCGCGCTTTGCGGAGCAACCATCGCGGCAGCGGGTGCGAGTTGCGGTATAACCTACCTACTGGGAGGCGGTATTACCGAGATAAAATCATCTATCCAGAACATTGCGGGAAATCTTACAGGTATGCTGTGTGACGGAGCAAAGGCGGGATGTGCTTTAAAAATATCCACCTGTACCGGAGCCGCAGTACTCTCTGCACTAATGGCCATTGACGGGGTTTCAATTCAACCTTCGGATGGCATCATTGAGAATAATCCTGAAAAAACAATCAGCAATATAAGTACCCTGGGAAACAAAGGCGCTCTTGAAGCCGATAAAATCATTCTGTCAATATTATTAAAAAAAGAGAATGCAAAAGTAAAAGAAGCATATTGAAGGAGCCGGTTACGGCTCCTTTTGTTTCATTGCTCCATATGTTTTCCTAAAAAGCTTGCCGCTGATTGAGCCAGCTTAGTTTCCACATCACCCATTTTTGACTTTGGGTCGGTAGATAAAAACACAATGGCCCCGATAGGATCTCCTTCTGAGATTATTGGTGAAATTACCTGGGAAGTATATTTGTCTCCGTTGTCATCACTCAAGATGGTTACTTTTGCCGCATCAGCTGAAGATGCTATAAAAGTGCTTTTTGATTCCATGATTTTTTCAAGCTCACTGCTTAACTGCTTTTCCAGGAACTCCTTCTTAGACGCACCGGAAACCGCGATAATGGAATCCCTGTCCGCCACACATATTATGTGTCCGCTGGTATTATGCAAAGATTCGGCATATTCTGTCGCAAAATCCCCTAACTCGCCAATAGGAGAGTATTTTTTAAGGATTACTTCACCTTCCCGGTCTGTAAATATTTCTAACGGATCTCCTTCACGTATACGTAATGTTCTTCTGATTTCCTTGGGAATTACCACCCGTCCCAAATCATCGATTCTTCTAACGATGCCTGTTGCTTTCAAGGTCAATTGCCTCCTTTCAACCTAAAGAAATCTTTCATCCTTATTATGAATATATTCTGTCGTTTTTATGCAAACATGCCAATATAAAAGTTGAAAACCAGAAGGTGGTTAGCCTTAAAACCTTTATTTTAATATACCTCATAAAAAAAGTCTGCCCTGTAAGCAGACTTTTTATTTAAATTATATTGAATTACAAATATCAATAAGAAATTTAAACCGAATCTAAGGAATATGCTTTCTTGTTACTTTATTCAATACATTCTCATTTTTTACCAGATTATAGGCAGGATCCTTATTCCACTCAGCCACCTGGTTATAATAATACTCATTCAGCTTCATTGCCTTTATTGTGCTTTTAACAAGCTCTTTCTTCTCTTCAAAGGTATTTTTATTTTCAAGCCGCATAATGTGATATCCTGACCCGGTTTCAACAATGTCTGTCTCCCCTGTGTCGGCCTGGAATGCCCAGTCCCTGAACTCAGGTGCATAAGATTGTTCCACTGCTTGTATATAGGTGAAAGTATAGACACCATTATTCTGAGTAACTGCCGGATCTTCGGAATATTCCGATACCAAAACCGTCATATCCTCCCCTTGCTGAATCCTTCTAAACAGATCTTCGGCCAGTTTCTTTTTCTCCTGCTTTTGTTCTTCTGTTATTCCCTCAATGTCCGTGCTGATCAATAAATGCCTTACTGTCACATCATCAATACTACCTCTGTTTTCATCATAATATGCCTTAACCTCTTCATCGTCAACAGATATGGCATCCCGATTTTTCTGCATAAAATCATAGGCGAAACTTTCCACCAGCTGTGATTTCAACATCATATCCTTAAACTGGGCAGGAGTAAGTCCAAAATCTTCTCTGACGTAGTTTACATATTCTTTGTCTTTCATTAAATTATTCAGATAATCCTGTATTTCCTTCAGTTCCTGGTCAGATAGCCCGTACTTTTCCTTTTCGGCTTTTATAATCTGTATTTTATACTCTTTTGCATTTTCCAAAGCCTGGTTCATTACAATGGTAACCGGATCTTCTCCCCCTACAGGATTTTTCCAAAATTCCTCTGCTCCCTGTTCGTCAACAATGTCAGCTTCCCTTTCGGTTGTTTTCTTCTGAACAAGAAGAAAAAATGTATATTCATGGCTTTTAATTTTCCGGTTTCCCACCTTTGCCACATAGCTGCCCGACTCCCATACAAAATAACCAACCGCTGCTATGGCCAACGCCACAACAAGGATAATGGTTATAATCTTTTTCATTATACAATCCACCTTTAAGCTTTTATGTAATTGTTGCCCAAGAATTTTTTACATTGCTACGGACAGTACCATTATAATCAATTATTCCTGCAACTGCAATTTTAGAATGCGCTGTAACAGAATCTTAATATTGCCAAGCGCTTCCTTGGAATTCAGCCCTCTTACCTTATATGAAAGGTATGGTGTTTTTCCGGCTGAAAACATAATTCTTCCTTTTTCCTCATGCATCAGGCTGCTTAATAACGGAAGGGGGAGGGTACTGTCTTCCGTGAAATACAGAAGTATCATTTCATTTTTTTGCTTAATCATTTGAAAACCGCAGCGTCCGGCCATTCTTTTCACCAGGGCAAGTTCAACAAGATTTGACGTTTGCTCCGGAATATCCCCATACCGGTCTGCAAGTTCATCGTAAACATCCCTTGCTTCTTCTTCGGTGTCTATGGCAGCTATAGTTTTGTACATTTCCAGCCTTGCCTTCTCATCGGTTATATATTGAGGATCAACATATGCATCCAGCTTAAATTCTATGAATACCTCACGTGTTTCAGGACTTGAAAGTTGGCCCCTTAATTCCTTAACTGTTTCTTCCAAAAGTTTTACATAAGTATCATAACCGACGGATTCAATATGTCCATGCTGCTCAGGGCCCAACAGGTTTCCTGCTCCGCGTATCTGCAAATCCCTCATTGCTATTTTAAAACCCGAACCAAATTCCGTAAACTCACGGATAGCCTTCAGTCTTTTCTCAGCAACTTCGTTCAATACCTTGTCCTTTCTGTATGTCAGATAGGCATATGCCAGCCGGTTGGATCTCCCAACTCTTCCCCTTAGCTGGTAAAGCTGGGCAAGACCTAATTTATCGGCGTCTTCTACTATAATAGTATTTACGTTGGGCATATCAATTCCCGACTCAATAATAGTCGTACATACAAGTACATCAAATTCTCTGTTCAGAAATGAAAGAACCGTCTTTTCCAACTGCCTCTCACTCATCTGTCCATGTGCGTAGCCTACCCTTACATCCGGGAGAAGCTCCTGTAACCTCGCAGACTTGGCCTGGATTCCTTTTACCCGGTTAAACAGATAGAAAACCTGTCCTTCTCTTGCGATTTCCCTGGTAACCGCGTCCTCAATTATGTCCTCACGGAATTCCAGAACATAAGTCTGTACCGGATACCTGTGTTCAGGCGGTTCCTCAATTGTGCTTATATCACGGATTCCGGTAAGGGACATGTGCAGTGTTCTGGGAATAGGTGTTGCCGAAAGTGTTAAAATATCAACCTTCGGATACATCTTTTTTATAATCTCCTTATGCTCTACACCAAAACGCTGTTCCTCATCTATAACCAAAAGGCCAAGATCCTTAAACCGAATTTCCTGGTTCAGCAATTTGTGCGTTCCGACAATTACATCTATACGTCCGGTTTTTAAATCCCTGATTATTTTCCTTTGCTCGCTCTCGGTACGAAAACGGCTTAGCATTTCTACCGTAATCGGGAAAGGGCCAAATCGCTTTTTAAAGTTTTCATAATGCTGTGAAGCTAAAACGGTAGTGGGAACCAAAAAAACCGATTGTTTTCCATCCATGGCAGCTTTAAATACCGCACGCAAAGAAACTTCCGTTTTTCCATAACCCACATCACCGCAAAGGAGCCGGTCCATTATATTCTTTGATTCCATATCTTTTTTGATTTCCTCGGTACACCGTAATTGATCCTTTGTCTCCTCGTATAAAAAACATTCTTCAAACTGCTGCTGCCATACGGTATCGGATGAAAAAGAAAAACCTTCCCTGGCCGTTCTTTCGGCTTCAAGCCTGATAAGTCCAAAGGCAAGTTCCCTTAAGGATTCCTTTACCTTGTTTTTTTCCTTTGTCCACTCCGTTCCCCCAAGCTTGTTAAGTCTGGGGGTTTTCCCTTCGGTGCCAATATATTTTTGTATTAAATCCATCTGTGTCGTTGGAATATATAATAATCCTCCGTCACGGTATTCCACCTTCAGGTATTCTCTTGTAACCCCTTCCACCTCTAAAGATTCAATACCGGTATACAGGCCTATCCCATGAGTTTGATGAACAACATGATCCCCTTTGCGTAAATCGGTAAAAACGGTGATTTTCCTGCTGTCTTTAAACTGTGGGCTTACCCTGCTTTTTTTTCCCATATTGATATCACTTTCGCAGACAACAACCCATTTTATCTCAGGATAAAGAAAGCCATTCGCCAGTTGCCCCTGTTTAACCACGACGCAGGGTACATCGCCGGATGGATACACGGAAGCTGCACAAATTTCATCCTCAGTAAGAAATCTTAAAATCCCTTCACTTCTTTGTTCCGAGGAAACCAGTAATGTAACCAAATACCCATTTTTAAGCCAGCCTCTCAAATCATTTTTTAATTTTTCAAGATGTCCCTGATAATGATCAATATTCTTTCCCTCTATAATATATTTCCTGTAAACTTCAGTAAGACATGCTCCGTCTTCAAGGCTGTTTAAATATACGCACTGATGTTTTTCAATATGCTTTGGCAGATCCTCCGGTTTAAAATACATTTTATATGATCCGGGGAGTATCATCCCTTTTTCAATAAGGATTTCACACTGATGGCAGTGTTCCTCAATAGTATTGCCAAGCCTTTGTTTCAATCTGTCAACATCCTCAATGAAAAGAAGGATATCAGAGTGAAGGTACTTAATAATGGAGTATGCTGAATTATAAAAATATGGTATGAACTTGTCAATGCCGGCAAAATTCCCGACATTTCCGAGCTTTTCAATATATTGGCTGAAATTGTTCTGAAAAGTTTCTTTAAGTTCCTTATCCGTAAGCTTTGAAATAAAGCCGGTATACTCATCCGAAACCCTTTCAGCGGTTTCACGGGCTTGCTTTCCCGAAAGCAAAAACTCTTTTGCCGGAAGAATATCAACTTCTTCAAGATTTTCAATTGATCTTTGGGTTATAATGTCAAATGTCCTTATGGAATCAATTTCAATATCAAAAAGTTCAATCCTTACCGGTTCTTTCAACTGTACAGGAAAAAGATCCAGTATACCTCCCCTGACGGCAAATTGCCCCGGGCCCTCAACCTGTTCCTCTCTGTCGTACCCCATATTTATAAGCCGTGAGACAATTTGTTCAAGTATCAGGGTGTCTCCTGTCTTAAAATTTAACATATAGGAAGAAAATTCTCCGGGAGGCATAAAAAAGTCAAGGAGGGACTCACAGGACAAAACAATTACGGTAAAATTATTATTTAATATACGGTTAAGGCAATCTATTCTTTGAAAAGATTGCTCATGGCTTTTTGCCTCAATATCATAAAGCATTTTTTCACGAAAAGGGAAATAATACACGCCTTCCGAAAACAAATCCCGAAAATTCCCAAGCGCTTTTCGCGCCTGAATATCATTAGAAGTTATATATAATGCCTTTTTACCGCATGCAGAAACAAGCAGGTGGATCAGATGATGCCTCTGCGCGTCCGACAAACCGTTGAGAGCGACGGAGTAACCTTTATTTATACTGTCTTTAATATTTTGAAATTTATCCCATTCGTATAATCTTTTATTGTTCATCCGAATACTCCGATATTATCATAACGGAAGCAATTGCATGGAATTGCTTCACACAGTTATTTCCCATTATATTTACTCATAGCAGTCTCAATTCCGGCAACAATCAATTCTCCAACAGCCAGGGCAACCTTCTCCACAGCTTTATTTACAATACACTGATCTTCCTGATTATGTTTCCCTAAAACATAGCTGACCAAATCCTCATGAAAACCCGGTTTTCCTATTCCCACACGAATACGCGGAAAATCATCCGTTCCCATATGATATATAATAGATTTCATACCGTTATGAGATCCGGCACTGCCTTTTGAACGTATACGGATTACGCCTAAATCCAGATCTATGTCATCATAAATAACAACCAGATTCTGTGACTCCAGCCTGTAGAAATCCATAACAGCCTTTACTGCTTCACCGCTGTTATTCATATATGTCTGAGGTTTAATCAGCAAAACTTTCTCTCTCTGAATTAAACCATTACCTATAAGTGAATTAAATTTAAGCCTTGAAACAGGTATACGGTAAAGGGCGGAAAGATAATCAATGCAATCAAACCCCGCATTATGCCGGCTTCTGTCATATTTCATACCGGGGTTGCCCAGTCCCGCGAAAACTATCATTTGTTGCTCCTCCTTAAATCACATAACAATCGTTTCACAGACAGAAAAAGCTTGCTTTTTCAGCAAACTTCTCCCTCCAGGGCAAAAGAATCCCGGAACTACTGCTGAGTAAAAAGAGACGAAATTGAAATATCACCGTAGATCCGTTCAATTGCCTC
Organism: uncultured Oscillospiraceae bacterium; assembly: GCA_964610205.1. Lineage (GTDB taxonomy): Bacteria > Bacillota > Clostridia > DSM-8532 > DSM-8532 > CAZSVI01. The sequence continues at coordinate 1,835 of CAZSVI010000073.1, read as the reverse complement.
CGCAAAAACCTCTGCAACGGAAAGAACCGTTATTTTATCTATTTTCTTTTCTTTTGTTACCGGTATAGTGTTAAGCGTAACAAGCTCTTTAATCGGCGAATTTTTAATACGTTCAATGGCAGGGCCTGATAAAACGGAATGAGTACAGCAGGCATAAACCTCCGTTGCTCCGATATCTATCAAAGCATTTGACGCACTTACTAAAGTGCCTGCCGTATCAATAATGTCATCCATTAATATTGCTTTTTTACCGCGGACATCGCCGATAATGTTCATAATCTCACAGACATTTGCCTTTGGCCGCCGTTTATCTATGATTGCCAGAGGCACTTCCAACTTCTCCGCAAATTTCCTGCACCGTGAAACACTGCCTACGTCCGGAGACACTACTACCGTATCCTCCAGTGTTTTAAACTTTTCTATTATATACTGTACAATAATTGTAGCTCCAAAAAGCTGATCCAGAGGAATATCAAAAAACCCCTGAATTTGTGTCGCATGAAGATCCATCGTCAATATCCTGTCCGCTCCTGCAGTGGTAATAAGATTTGCTACAAGTTTTGCCGAAATTGGGTCTCTGGCCTTTGCTTTTCTATCCTGCCTTGCATAACCATAGTAGGGAATTACAGCGGTAATTCTTCCCGCAGAAGCCCTTCTCAACGCATCTGTCAAGATTAATAATTCTACAAGATTATCATTAACCGGTGTACAAATGGACTGGATTATAAATATATCTGATCCTCTTACCACCTCGTTAATGCTGATGGCAATTTCCCCGTCACTGAAACTGCCCACACTTGAAGCCCCTAAAGGTAACCCAATTTTTGCTGCGATTTCCTCCGCAAGGCTTATATTTGAATTCCCGGCAAAAATTTTGATATCTTTCCCATGTAAGTTCATTATAAAAAAACCTCCGTACATTATGACTGCATAATTATAAAAGTAACCGAGCCGTTATATCGAACCAGCCTTTAACATTCTCTCATGTTTAGCCATTTATTTCAACATTAAAAATAAACAAAAAGCATTGATGATTTTTAAGTTAATCCGTATTTTTAAACTTTACACAGAGAGTTGTATTAATATCCATGATATCTTCAATGAAAGAAATCTTGACGGCAAAAAAATATAGGCACTTAAGCTTTCGTAAGTGCCTTTTCTTCTACTAACCTTATTCCTCTTCTTCTGTAGTTGAGTTGTCCGCTCCTCCAGATTCCTCCTCAACCAGCATTGTCTGGTATCTTTCCAGAATTGCCGATTGAATACCGGAACGGGCTTCGGAATGAATTGGGTGTGCAATATCGCGAAATTCTCCGCTGGGTGTCTTTCTGCTTGGCATAGCAATAAAAAGCCCACTCTGGCTCTCGATAATCTTTATATCGTGAACCACAAATTCATTGTCAAATGTAACGGATACAACCGCCTTCATTTTCCCTTCCGATTCAATTCTTCTGATGCGGATATCTGTAATCTCCATCTCGGTACCACCTTCCGTATCCTTGTGTTGTGGTTTTGGAAAACTGTTTCATTTTATCCCGCATGTAAAATGCTAGATTATGTACCCAGATTTTCCGTTATAGAGTATTATTCGCCATAAAATTTAAAATTCCTTCTTTTTTTATAAAATTTATTCTAATTTTTATTCTCCGATTGCTTTGTGAAAAATCTGAACACTTTTGCATATAATGAATATGGATTGAATACCTGAGAAAGGAATCCGTATGAAATTTTTATCGCCTACCGAATGAAACATCCGAACAAATGAGCGTACCCACTGGAACGCTCCCCCGGGGAGAATAACCCTGGTACCGGAACGTACCATATGGTTCGACCCA
>CAZSVI010000072.1:0-19726 GCA_964610205.1 uncultured Oscillospiraceae bacterium | reverse complement strand
TCGTTTTTTAATGTCGGAGACTACTTCTCCAGAAAATGCAAGATGCATTTTACGTTCCATAAAAGTCATTACATCATCGAATTTGAAATTGACAATACCATGCTGCACTAGCAGTTCCTTCCTTGGATGTTTTACTGGAGTTAAGATATATTAATGGACGACCTGTTTCACTGGTCATTTCTTCAATGTTTGCTTTTATTGATTTTGTGACTTTTTCTGCGTAATCCCCATAATCTTTCAGTAAAACATTCTCCTGTGAAAGAAAATACCGCTTTCCCGAGTCGCTAAACAATTGTAGTATATGACTTTTTATAATCATTCTATCAAAACCGCAAATTACTGGAGGCATATTGTCAGAGTGTTTTAAATTCTGAATACTGAATTCTGGGTTCTGAATTCTTGCGGCTTTGCCGCGGTATGTTGTACTAAAAATTTAGTATAACATATATAGTATATTTTTTTACATATCGCTAATAGATACATAAAATTACTCTATGTATTACATTACCGGTCTTAAATTCAAAGATTCTTCGCTACGCTCAGAATGACAAATAGAGGTTCCGAAGATATTTATTTTTAAAAATAAGTTTATTTCCTGTTCCTGAAATATCAATCATCATTGTGATGCGTGAGATGATAATGGACGTATAATTTACCTTATACTAACGGTAAATCTTTAATACATATATAGGCAAGCTTTACTCTCTGCGCCTCACCACCCGACAGGGTTGTGGAACTCTGTCCCAGACGCATGTAACCAAGGCTTAGTTGAGCAATAGGGTTGAGCAATAGGTAAGTATCTTTAGCTTTCCACATGTTGCCACAAAAGATTTTGTATGATAAAATCAAGAAAATTCAACTGGCTTCCGTTTTCACAGACAGATGTGAATTAGGTATTCGCGTCAGGGGGTACAGTGCTATGCCGGTTAATTTATATAAGACAACCAAAGGAAAGATTTATAATGCTATTTTTTCATGCTTTTTTTTATTACTTATACTCATCATCTCACCTTTGAAGACGCATGCAATGGAATTGGATGATTCAAGCCTTTGGATACAGAAGGAAGGATTTTTTGAAATTGTTAATAACAGCATGAGCTTGCGGGGAGAAACCGGCTGTGCCGTGTTCGATAAAGTAATAAGCAGCAATGATACTATAAAATTCAAGGCAAAATTTTCTTTTGACGAACCGGACAATTCATGGGTTGCTTTTAAGCTTAGGTCCGAAGACCCATATTCACAAATATGGGAGAATAAAAACACATATTTCTTTTTAATACGGAAAAACAGTATAAGTGTCGGCAGAGTATCCGACGGGAATCCGGTTGAGTATTTGATTGAGCAAAACAGTTCAATACTATCCGACAACGAATATCATGAAATTGAAACCGGTATTATGAATCAAGGAGAAAAAAGCATACCAAGATTAATTTTTATGGTGGATGGCAAAACAATTATTGAATATGATGATGTTACCGCAAATAATGAACACAAGTTTTCACACAGCTTGTTCTCTGTAAATGTTTTTCTTGGGGGGAAGGTGGAGATAGAAACAATATCGGATGACAGCAAGGTATTCGGAGAAAAAGTATCCGGAGAATTAACAGATTCAGAGTTTCACTGCCTGGATTCATACAATGAGAAATGGGCAATACTTCAGCATGTCGGCGCCGGGGACATGCAATACTACAAAACCGGTTTTGAAAGAAACGATAACAGTATTATTTTAAACGGACCGGGTTCACTGGTCTATAAGGATATGGTTGATTTTGACGCCATAAACTTTGACGTGGAAATGATAGAACATACTGAGAGTACTGTAGGCTCATCAACGGTTCTTTTATATAAATCCGAAAGAGACAGTTATTTCGGGAAAAACAGTTTGGGTGTCACATTTTATTCGGATGGCAGAATAGCACCTGTTGCGTATGTCAATAACAAGGAGAAGAAGTACCCAGGCATAAATACAGGATTTGATTTTACCGAAACCGTGAATGTAAAGATAGAACTGCTTGAAAAAGACGGTGTTGTTTTGTTATACATATATGCCGGGAGCGCTGATACGGCATACAAATATAAAATTGACAGTTATACGGGCTTTAACGAAAGCAAAAGATTTTTGGGAATACTAAACAACAGCATGTCAACATCCATAAGAATAAGCAATATTGAATATACCGGGACAACAGAAGGTTATTCGAGCAGCGTGAAAGTTTTACCTGTTTACCTGCAGGACTATATTTCAGATGAAAATAAAAATTTGCTGCACTGGGAATACAGAGCCGATGAAAGCTCATATTATAAAGCGGTAATAACAGATGCCGACGATAACACTGTCGGCGAAGTATTCTATCCTGAAAACACTTTCTATCTTCCCGGGCAAAGCATATATGATAAATTGTTTATCAAAGCAGTAAATATTGACGGCACAGAATCGGAAAAGGTCATGGTAAACCTCAAAGAAAACAGCGACAGGTATCTTGAAGAATATACGGAGCGGATAAAAATAAGGCCCGACAATACTTCCGGCGCGGAGTTTTATTATTCCGACAGCAAGAAAGAATTCTTAATAAACGGTTTTAACTACATAAAACTTAGATTTGGCGACCACTCTACATTTGAGCCTGCGTCAGGTATTTTGGCGGCAGATTATGATCCTTATTCAGCCGAAAGCATGTTCAGGCTTTTAAAAAGTCTGAATTTCAATACAGTCCGCGTTTTTGTTTCAAACGGAAGAACTTACAGCAACCCCGGTATTGCGGGGGATTATAACTCCGCTTCAAAAATTTCACAGGAATACATGGATAATGTGACAGACTTTTTAAGGAGGGCCCAAAAATACGGGATTTATGTGATTGTATGTTTTGGCGAGAATGCCGTTCCAAACAATCAATACTATAAAAATAAGGTTCCCTACTCAAATCCACAGGATTTTTTATTTAATCAAAAATTCATGGAGGCAAAACTTGAGTATATCAAGCTGTTTTTAGGTCATATCAAAAGTGTAGACCCGTCTTTACTAAAAGCTGTATTGGCGGTTCAGGAGCAAAATGAATTCAGTTTCAACCCTTATGTTGAGCCTTTTTCCAAAACTACCGGCTCATATGTTTTCCACGGCAGCGGAGCTGCATATGATTTGAGTGATGAGGACAGCCGCCGTAATCTGGCAAATGATGCATTGAAACATTATATAAAAAATGTAAAAAAAACAATTGCTCTGATTGACCCTGATATTCTGCTGACAATAGGCACAAGCACATTAAGGCTGTCGGGGATGTCATATCCGGAGGACAAGGGAATTTCCCCGAATAAATACAATTATGTTCCCTTAACGGGTGTTGAGTACCTGAAAACGGATATTGATTTTCTGGATATTCACTCTTACAGCTTTACAGATAAAGATCTGACAGGTAAAGAGACTATGGAAGCAGATATGGAAAGCATGTTGTTAAACACCAAAGAGGCTCTTGAATTGAGAAAAAGAAAACCGGTTGTTTTAGGCGAATATGGCTCAGTCAAAGGGATACAGGATTCATTTGACTCTGCAAAACTATTTATAATCGAGCAGAGAAACACTGCGGTAGAAAACGGCTGCAAGGGCGTACTGCATTGGACTTTTGACGCATTCTCGCAAAACGAACTGTTTTCCGCCATGGAGGACAACGGAATTTTTCTGGTGCAGCTTTCAATATTCAAACCATTTGATTTTGTTATAAATAAAGGTGTCATTCATCATATAAACCCGTTTGTTTTTGTATTGATCTTCATCATTTTGCTTTTTGCGGCAGCTGTTGTCATAGGGATCAAAAAAACAAAAGTAATGTCCTCCGGCAGCGGTAGTACCACAGTGCAGGAGAGTGCCTCCACTTATACCGATACCTCTAACAAAACCAATACCGCTATAAAAACCGCTCCATTTATGTGCAACTTCTTTGGAGAATTTGAGCTTTACCACATGGGCAGACAATTAACAGATAAGGTGTTTTTGTCGGTAAAAGCAAGGGACTTGTTGATATATATGCTGAATGAAAACAGGGAGGTTTCAAAAGACGAAATCATTGAGGCAATCTGGGGAGATAAAGAGAATATAAATCCCGACAATCTTTTTCACGTTACTTTGTACAAGCTGAGAAAAACTCTGAAGGCTTTGGACCCGAAATTAGAATATATTCTATGTAAAAACAGGCTTTATTCAATCGCACCCAGTCTGTTCTACTGTGTCCATGAATTATTCGATAATGAATTTAAAGAGCTGATTGACAAAGAGAATTTGGGAAAAGAAGATTTGACAAGAATTCAAACAAACATTGACTATTATAAAAACAAATATTTGTATTCATATGATTATCCCTGGGCTGATGTTAAAAGAGAGTACTACCACGGGATATATGAAAAAGCCTTGCTAAAAATGAGCAGACACTACATGAATCATTCGGATTATATACATGCCCTGAAATATTTAAACCTTCTTATAAAGAATAATCCGTATTATGAAGAAGCCTATATGCTGATACTATCCATATATGAAAAGCAGGGAAACAAAAAAGCGGTTAAAAACACATACAACATGTATTCAGACATCCTTTCAAAAGACCTGGGCGTTCCACCGTCAGAAGAATTTAAAAAATTGTATGAAAACATATCAAAAAATTGAGTTTTTCATTATTTTTTCATTTTTTATTAACCCTCACTCACTACAATAATAATTAGGTTTCGCTGCAGCAGCTCTGTTTTAATATAGAGTTATAGAGTTATTACAGTGGAATCAATTAATAACTCACAATATGGAGGATGGGATAATATGAAAAGAAAAATATCAATTGCTTTACTGCTTTTATGTATCAGCATAAGCATCAGTATGCTTTTTTCGGCTTGTGCCGAAAAGACCATTAAAAATGTAATCGGAGGATTGATAGATGCCGAAAACAAGAGTATTGAAAAAGAGTCTGAATCCAGAAGCGAAAAAGCAGCACAAGGCACAGATTCAAATGACAATATTCCTATAGGCGAATACGAGGCCTTAAAATGGCCAGACTGGGTGCCAGCAAGCATACCCTCTTACAAGTACGGAGATCTCTATCATGCTCAAAGATACGATGACAGCGGACATTTATATTTAACGAATATAAATATGAAAAAAGATCCTTTTAACGCCTATATCAGAGAACTTATGAATAAAGGCTGGGAGGAAGATGAAGGTTGGACCGAGCCGGAGGATGAGAACCACTACCGCATCTATATGACCCATGAAAAAGACAATATGTTTCTTTGCTATAGTGTCGTCGAAGAAAAAGATGAAGTATTCGGCAGTATCGATTTTGATATTAATGCTTCCTCAAAAAGTGACAATGGTGAAACAGGAGATGGTAAATTCACCAAAGATATTGAAGTGAAGGACCCTGCAAGCGGTGAAGTTGTAAGCGGTTCTGTAGGAAATGAAACAATACCAGAGGGTTACCCTCAGGATTTTTGTCCGGTTTATCCGGGGTCGGATATAGAATTGGCTCAGGAAATAAAAGAAGAAAAATCGGCTATGTATATCATAATGCTGGTCAGCAAAGACGATAAAGACAAGGTTGCCAAATTCTATAACGATAATCCGAATGTATCAATGACACTCGGTGACTATACTGTTTTACTTGAATCAGAAGACGGGAAAACAACGGCCAGCATTCAAATCAACGATGCTGAAGAGAAGCATACAAGCCAGGGGTATAAAACTTTTATTATGATAACTGCCGGTGTTGACAAGTAACGATAAAGTAAACTGCCGGGAACATCTTTAATGCTGTTCCCGGTAAAGCAGTATACAGGGGGTTTTTAATATTATGGGTGAGAAGTATAAACTTATTGATTTATATAAAAAAACAAACAGCAAATTCCAATTTTTGTTTTTGTCTGTAATAATACTTGAATCAAAATGGATTTGGCAGCTTATTATCATGAAAGCTTTTACTATAAGAGTAAGTCTGCCTGCGCAATATGCAATCACCTGTCTTTGTTATATTGCTTTTGTAATCGTAATCAGTCTTTATTTCAGCAATAACAACAATGAAGCAAAAGACGAAAAACCACATAAACGTTTTATAAACGCCGCGTTTGCCATATTGATAACCGCTGCAATAATGACGGTTGCCGGATACATGCTGAGCTTATGGTCGTTCTTTTTGCCGCTGCTGGTGGAAGCAGGTACTTTTGCGCGTATTTTGTTCGCGCTGCTGTTTTTTGTTTCCTTTGTTTTATCGCAAGTAGTTTTCATCGCGGGATATGTTTTATTTATATCCATATTAAAAAACGATACTGCCGACCCGGTATTTTCAACTTTCACTATTACCGTGAAAAGATTATTGTTACATAAAACTAAAGCGATTATTCTTCTTTTTTCGGTTTCTGTTCTAAGCTTTTTGCTGTTCAAGTTAAAAGGCCCAGCCGATGTTTTTGTTGATTATTTTTTAGGAGCCGGCTTCATCGGCATGTTCTTTAAATATATGATGCAGTCCTTTATTGCAGCTCTGCTGTTAAGTATTATTAACACGGTTTTAGAAAGCTTTGGTAAAACAGAAGTATCCAAAAAAGCTTCTCCCGAAAAGAACCGGCTTACCCTGGTCGTTACATCAATAATATGTGTTGTTATAGTGCTGTCAAATCTCTTCCTGTATGGAATCCACAAATCGGAAGTAGAAAAGCTGATTAAAGAGGCCGATTTTCACGTTGAAATGGGAGATGTATACAGGTACGCGGATTTATTTACGCATTCGAAAAACCGATATGATAACGCAAAATATCTATTGGCCGGAGCAGAGGCACTGCTTGAGGGTGTTAATGAAATAAAGAGCAAAGGAAGCACTGTAAACACAAGACAATTATTCGCCAAAGCGGATTCTTCTCTTCCCGAAAACGGAACAACGGATTATTTCAAAGCACTTTTATCAATGAAAAAAGACGAATATGTGGACTTTCTTCTTAAAAACCATATATATCAGGACAGCTTTTATCCTGTTTTAAATTATTCGCAAGGAAAAATCGACAGGCTGCTTGACGAGATCCGATCAAGAGAGCAGGAACTGGAAAAAAGAGAGCTTTATGTATTACTGGACAGCATGTGGTATGACGAATACAAAAATGCGTTTAATAAACTTGAAAAGCAGATTGCCGCATACGAGAAAAAATACGGCGAATACGTAAGTGACTATCATTTTTATCTTAACGTCGCAATGCTGGCTGATATGTGCAACACAAGCAATTATAACCACAAGGCGATTTCTGAATATATTATGAGGTATTATGAATTGTTTGACACGGGCACTAAAGAGGAGGAAATAACCAAAAGCCTCAATACCGTTCATTTTTTAGTTGCGTCAAATGATTTTGAAAAGGCCGGCAATATTATCGCAAAAGCAATAAAGACATATCCCAACGAAAGGTCTCTAATAGAAAAAAAGGCTGAGATATTGTTTAGGAGCGAGAAATATGAAAACCTTAAGGCATTTTTAAATGAAGAGGTAAATGTCGGCAGGCCCAATCCCCTGCTTTATATGTTTGACTCTTTAGTGAAAATAAAGGATAAAGACTATAAGGAAGCCGTTGCTTCAATAAACAAAGCTATCGATATAACAGATGACAAAACAATTGACCTTTATATTCATAATTTTTGCATAGAGTATGTTGATAATACAAAAAGAGATTTTGATGAGATTTTTGAAGTTAGCGGAATAGACCAAAACCCGCTTTTATACAATACTTTAAAAGGTGCCATACTCTGGAGACAGAAAAATTATGAAGAAGCTCAGCCTTATTATATGAAGGCCAGGGATATTTCGGGCTACCCCGCGTATCTTAACTATTTTCTCGGTATGAATTCATACGAGTATGCAAACCAAGCCTCAGACCCTGATTTCAATGAGGCCGAGGATTATTATTTAAAGGCAATAGAAATGGACAGCACAAATCCTCATTTCTTTTTTTCCATAGGGTATTGCTATAAGAAAATGGGTGACATTGAAAAGTCCACCGCGGCTTTTAACAAAGTACTGAGCATATTACCCTATCAGGACTACAATAAAGACTATTATGGAATTTCGGGACACTCAAAAACTAATTTAAGAAAGGCCGGTGCTAATAAATGATAATTTTTGCGGTTCTTTTAATTTTCCTGGGAGTTATATCAATTATTCTTGACGGATTCTCCATAGCGGGCTTGTTGGCGCTAATTACCGGCATCGGGCTGCTTTCGGCGAAATTTATCATGAGCAGAAAACAAGGATTACGGCATAAAAAGGCAATACAAGCCACTATGATTTGTCTGTCCACAATCGTCATAGTTTTTGCAGGAGCACTGCCCGCATACGGAAACAGTCATTTCAATATGAGTAAAATCGTAAAGCAAAGCGCAAAAGCTATAAACAGTGGAAATCTCAGCAAAGCGGAGGATTTACTTAAAAACAGCGGTTTTCTCTATGAAGAAAACGAGATATTCCAAAATCTATTGGCTTTATATATTGTTTCCGAAAGGTATGAAGACGCAAAAACCATTGTCCAAAAAAAACCAGCAAGCTTTCATTTGAATTCAAACTCTTGTTTTAATGTCGGAATGCTGTATTACCAAGGGAAAGACTACAAAAAGGCGCTTGATTACTTCAAAAAAGCAGTCTTTATGTCTCCGGATTTTTATGAAGCATATATATATGCCGGAAACAGTCTTTTAAAGTGCAGCAGTGATATGCTGGGAAGTCTAGCTGAAACAAGCCTTCTTGGTGATTCCGAATTTTATTTTCAATACGCGTTAAGAATTGATGAGAACAGGTTTGAAGCTCATTTATGCCTTACCGAAAACTACCTCTTAAAAATGGATTACAAAAATGCTCATTATCATCTTTTAGAGGCGGAAAAAAAGACCGGTTCAATGGATGTTAAAAACAGAATAAACGAGTTAAAAAAACAGGCAGCCTATTATATGAACGGGGGTGCTGATTGATGAAGATAAAATATAAAATAACAGCTGCTATTCTTTGTATAACACTGGTTTTTGTAACACTGCCTCCCCCAACCGCTTATGCGGACAACGACAGCGGCAGCGGCGGCTGGTCTGGAGTTGTTGTTATTGTTTCGGATAATTTGGGTGGAAACTTCATTGGAGCGGGCAGCGACGCATTGTTTCACGGCGGTTCCGCGTTTATCGGCGCAGGCGGGGCGGGCTTTTTATGGGCAGCTTCGGGATATGATGTCGCGAATTCGATCCATGATCTCATGCAGCCCGGAACCGGTACTATCGGGGACAATATTAGCAGGGCACTGACAGTACTTGATTTGAGCTTGAGTATATACGGGATCGGGGCGGGCATTGCCGCCGGAGCCGGTATGGTTACAGTTGGAGGCGCGCTTGTCGCGGCAGCCGGTGCCACCGGAACGGCTTTTCTTATTGCAAAGATTATGATTGCCATGGGAAAGCAAATGGCCGAGGATATTGATGTCATATTGGGCTCGCTTCCCGACGCCAACGCAGGTGACCTGGACGTTAGGAAGCCTAACATTTATCTGTACTCTGACTATGATGTTGAGGTAAATGTGCAGCTTGAACCATATGAATATATCACATGCTCCATACCTTTATATGACAAGGATGCAGGCTGGGACGCGAAAGTCCATGACGGAAGCATAAACGGACGCAATGATTATTTATTCTATGAAGCTCTGGTTCCTGACAGCGGTTTTCAAAAGGAGTGGGGATTTACAGTTAATAATGCCAGCGTGGAAGAAGACATGCTTGAAATACTCAATATGTACGGATTTAATGAAACCGAGAAGCAGGATTTTATCGAGTATTGGGTAGCAGAGCTTCCGGAAGGACCCGACTGGGTTTTCTATCCCCAGGAAACATTCATTGTTGATGGGATTATGCCGGTTTATGCACTTCCCGAGCCCGACAGCATATATCGATTATGGTTTTATATTGAGCCATACAGAGGCCAAAAGCTTTCATATAAGAAACCTGAGGATGTCATAAGTCATGAAGGGTATACACTGGTGGAATGGGGCGGCATGGTGAAACTCCCATAAATACCGCTATTGCTTTGAGTGACCACTGCCAGTCACCTCCGCCGCCAATATGTGCTTCTATAATAACTGCCTGTATTCGTGTGAAATTTTGGCAAAATGAGTACCGTCGGATATAAACGGCTGTTCCTGAGGTTTAAAATTTACCTTGCCGGCATGCTCAAGTATTGGAATACCCAGGTCGATGCACTTCTCTATAACGCTGCGTACAACCGGATCGGAGATATCAATCAAGTCTGTTTTTCCACATTATTCCAAATATAAATGGGTTTATTCATATTTTACCATATATGCATACCAACATATCTTAATAATAAACCCAGACAAATAACATTTCAAGAACTATTTGCTTGGGAATTTTTCAGTCTTTGTATTATTTTTGCGTAGTTACTACTCCTTTTTGCAATACTTTTTACTGAAAACATCATCAATCTCTTTGAGCAGCTTTCTTATCTCTATATGCTGGGGGCACAAGGCTTCGCATTTCCCGCACCCAATACAGGAAGCCGCCCTTTGTTTTAAAGCCATGTGATTGTAATAGGCATATGATTGCTCAACATATTCATCATATACGGATGCCTGATTATAACGCGAGAAATTCGATGGTATGTTAACTCCGGCAGGGCATGGCATACAGTAGTTGCATGAGGTGCATTGCACCTTTACCAGTTCTCTGTATTTCAATTTTACAACATTAATCAATCCTATATCTTCTTCAGATAATGAATTTGGAAAAGCAGTCTCAGCAATTTCAAGGTTTTCCCGAACCTGCTGGAATTCATTCATCCCGCTTAAAACTGTTGTCACCCCCGGATGATTCCAGACCCATCTTAAGCCCCACTCCGCAGGAGTTCTTTTAACATCTGCCTGCTCCCATAATTCCTTTACGGGCATTGGAGGCGTCTTTGCCAGACGGCCGCCTTTCAAAGGCTCCATGATTAAAACCGCCATACCCTTCCGGGCCGCATATTTTAAGCCTTCAGTTCCTGCCTGGTGGTACTCGTCGAGATAATTATACTGTATCAGGCAGAATTCCCAATCATAGGCGTCTATAATTTCTTTAAACACATCGAGGTTATCGTGGAAAGAAAAACCTATATATTTTATTTTTCCATCTTTTTTAGCAGTTTCAATGAACTTGAAAACACCAAGCTTTACCATTTTATCCCACGCTTTTCTATTCATCTGGTGAAGCAGGTACATATCAATATGATCAGTATCAAGTTTGGTCAGCTGTTCATTCAAAAACCTGTCAAAATCCTCGTAGGATTCAACAAGCCATGAAGGCAATTTTGTCGCCAGCTTTACTTTTTCCCGGTAACCGTCCTTAAGGGCTTTACCTACAACAATTTCACTATTACCGCCATGATATCCGTAAGCTGTGTCAATGTAATTGACACCATGGTCAACCGCATACCTTATTAGACTTATAGCCTTCTCCTCATTTATCTGCTTGTCGTCACCAATTACACATGGAAGCCTCATGCACCCGAATCCAAGGGCAGAACCATCAAATCCGGTTTTACCAAATTTTCTATACTGCATCTTCATATCCTTCCTTTTAAAATATTAAATTTTTCATTTTTACACCTATTATAAACCAAAAAGCTCCTTAAGGCTGCCGGACATTACTTTTTCCTTATCAATGTCCATCCCCCGAATAATACAGCTTTACAGCCTTGTGATCTCTGAAAAGCTTTAATTTTTCAAATACTGCATCAATATAAATCTCCTTGAACCAGTCTTTTGCATAAATACAATCAGGTCTGCCTTTCCGCATTGTTCCAACCTTAAATGGGTTTATTTATATTTTACCATATATGTGTACCAAGACATCTTAATAATAAACCCAGGCAAATAATATTTCAACTATTTGCCTGGGAATAATCATTTTTTATGGTTTGCATACAGTAATATTTCCGGGACTTGTCTATTCCTTTACAGCTTCCTTATATCTTTTATATGTATCATTGGTGATTTTAAGCAATTCTGGAAGACCGGCCTTGTTAATACCAGCAACAAATTCATCAAATTTTTCAAGAGGCTCCAATCTCATTATAAATTTGTCAATCATTGCATCCTTATATGTGTCGATTTCTGTCAGAATCTGATTCCTTCTTGCGAATTCAGCATCTGTGAATGATAATGTCGGGAAAGGCGCTTCCACCATACCGGGTTCTCTATAAAGCTCCCATGCTTTAATTGTTGCCGGAGCAGTTTTCTGGAAAGCCTGGAAATGAGAGTCCCAACCAATCTGATACGGAAGCGCGGTCCAGTCGATACCGTCCTTTATTCTGGCTTTTTCCGCATCAAATCCATCAGGATTATTGATTATCAAATCAGTATACACAGGTTTTCCATCCACCATTGTATAGTGTAAACCTTCAACACCATAGCTTACAAGTGTGGTACCTTCATCGGTAAAGCAGTAGTTCAGATATTTCATGGTTTCAACAGGATATTTATTTGATATGGATATTGCACTCCTGTAGTCAAGGAAACTTCCTGCAGTGAAAGTATCCTTATATCTTGCGCCGCTCGCACTTTTCATCGGAGCTATCGGCTCAAATTCAAAGCTTTTATCAGTTTTTTGCAATTCGTTGTTTACAGCGCCAATTCCGCTTGCTGGCCATACAAACATAAACCCTGCCTGATTGCCGGTAGTTCTTGCAAGCCACTGGTCGCGTGTAGCTGTCAAATAATCCTCCTCAAGTAAACCTTCCTCGTACAGCCTGTTCAGGAATGCCAGACCTTCTTTATAATTCTGCTCGACAGGCCCGTATTTTACCGTATCATCTTTTGTATCAATGTACAATTTCATATGAGCATTAAAAGCATTTATCACTGGAAGTATGGTTACGGTTGATCCACCCGCCCCTGAAACGAACGGAATTTCATCAGCTTTTTGGTTTCCGTTAGGGTCCCTATACTTAAAATCTTTTAATACCTGATACAATTCATCCGGGGTTTCCGGCTGCTTCAGGCCGAGCTTCTCCAGCCAGTCGGTTCTGATTGCATAAACACGTCCGATTGCATTTGTAGATGATATTAAAGGTATTGTATAAATGTTTCCGTCATCTGCAGTTATTTCCGCCCAGTTATTCTGTTTGTAGGGAAGCTTGTCGTTTGACAGCGGATTGTCAAGCGCTTTTTTGATATCAGGGCCATATTCCTTTATAAGATCTTGCAACGGTATAAATGCACCTTGCTTGCCATACTTGATAATACTGGTGCTGTGACTATAACCTACAAGATCCGGAAGATCGCCTGAAGCCATGATAAGGTTGAATTTCTCACTATGATTTGAGAGAGGCAGCAGCTGGAACTCAAGATGAATATTAGTCTTCTTTTCAAGCTCCTGATATACAGGCATATCATTGCTGACCTGTTGATCACCCTGTGATTCGATTGTAAGAACCTTCAAGGTGATTTTTTCATTTGTAATCCAGGATGAAGGTGTTGGACTTGCTGTACCAACCGTAGTGGAAGCAGTGATACTTCCGGAAGTCTTTCCGGCGCTAAAATTTCCCTAGCATCCTGCTGATGAAACAAGTATAAAGACAGCCAGGATAATACCCAGGGTAGAAACAAACCTTCTTTTTGTCATAATATTCCCTCCTTTATTTATATTCATACCCCCGGTTTACAGGGGATAGGAATCCTGAACAAGCATCAACCCTTTATTGCTCCAATCATTACACCTTTTACGAAATATTTCTGAAGAAAAGGATAAACAAGAAGTATTGGTACTGTAGATACAACAATGGTAGCATAACGAACCGACTGGCCTACGACATCCCTTCCCTTTGTGATATTCTGAAGCATATCATCTCCCTGGTCATACTGCATAAGAATCTTTCTTAATACGATCTGCAAAGGATACTTATCCTGATCATTTAAATACATCAAGGCGCTGAAAAAGCTGTTCCAATGGGCAACGGCATAAAACAGTACCATTACGGCCATAACAGGAAGAGACAGGGGAAGAAAAATTTTAAACATTATCTTGAATTCAGAGCATCCGTCTATAGTAGCAGCTTCATGAAGGCTCTCGGGAATACCTTCGAAAAATGTCCGCATGAGTATTAAATTCCATGTACTGATAGCGGCAGGAATTACAAGAGACCATCTTGAATTGATAAGGCCAATAGTCTGCACCAGCAGATATGTCGGCACCAGACCTCCGCTGAAGAACATTGTAAATGCAATAAACATCATAATCTTATCCCTGGCGCTGAATTTTTTTCTTGAGAGAGGATAGGCGGTTAAAGTAGTCATTATCATATTAAAAGCAGTACCTACAACAACATACCATATGGTGTTATAGTAACTCGTCCATATCCTGTTGTTCTCTATAACCAATTTATATGCTACCAGAGAAAAACCTTTGGGCAAAAGCCATACTTCACCCCTGCCCAATGCCGTTGCGTCGCTGAAGGAGGCGCTGATGATGTACAGGAACGGATACAGTGTGATACATATTACCATTGAAACAAGGATATAATCTGCCACATAAAACGCCTTGTCACCCACAGATAGTTTTCTATACATGAAACCGCCCCCTACCATAAACTAATTGTGCTGATTTTTTTGCTGATTCTGTTAGCTGCAATTATAAACATAAAGTTAATTATAGACTGAAACATGCCTACCGCAGTACCGAAGCTGTATTCACCGCCTATAATTCCCCTTCTGTACACATAAGTGTTAATTACATCAGCAGTCTCATATGTCGATGCATTGTACATGAGTATGATTTTCTCATATCCTATGGACAGTATACTTCCGAGACTCAGAATAAGCATAATGATAATTGTAGGAAGGATCCCGGGAATTGATACATGCCATATTTGTTTTATTTTGTTAGCACCATCTACTATAGCAGCTTCATATAGTTGCTGGTCAATACCACTTAATGCCGCAATATAAATAATAGATCCCCAGCCTGCTGATTGCCATATGCCTGAAGCCACGTACAATGTTCTGAACCATTGCGGCATTACCATGGAGTTGATAGTTTTTCCGCCAAGAGATACAATGATATTATTGATAATCCCTCCTACCGGGGAAGTAAAATTTACAACCATACCCACTATTACGACAGTAGAAACAAAGTGCGGAAGATAACTGATAGTCTGTGCTGTTTTTTTATACCAGGAATGGCGGATTTCATTAAGCAGAAGAGCCAGTACTATTGGCACCGGAAAACTGAATATAATATTATAGATATTTAAAAGCAGAGTATTCCATATCAATCTCCAAAAGAACTGTGAACTGAAAAATTGTTCAAACCATAAAAAACCCACCCATGGACTTGCCATAATCCCTTTAAATGGAGAGAAGTCTTTAAATGATATCACCAGACCGTACATAGGCCCATAAGCAAATATCAAATACCAGATGATACCCGGTAATACAAGCAGCCAATAATAGCTTTCTTTATTAAATGCTGCAATAAATACTTGCAAGCCTCCAGGTTTTTCGGGACTTTCATTTGTCTGCATTTTATGAGAAAATATACTCATTTACATCCCACCTCTTGCTGCGTTTAGTAATATGCATTATGCCACTTACAATAATCTTGCAGGATGTATTGAGTATAATATGAAAAAATAAGGATGTAAACGCCAATTACTTTACTTTTGTTAACACTATATGCTATTATGCCTTATCATTACATTACTTTTTTTAACACTACATTACATATTTTTATCAGCAGTAAATGTGATATTTCTGTATTGTGTCGGAGTAATTCCCTCTTCACGTTTAAATGCCCGCGTAAAACTGTTTATACTTGTATAGCCCAATGCTTCAGAAATATCTCCGATTGGCTTCATACTGGTAGCAAGAAGTTGCTTTACGGCTGTTATCCTCATTTTATTTAAAAACTCTCCGAAGCCCACCCCGAATTCCTGTTTTATGAACCGGCTCAGATATGATGATGAATAGCCCAGTTTGTCTGCAAGCTCTACCAAAGACATGTTTTTATCCGTGTAATTTGCATCAAGAAATGCTTCAATCTGCTTTTTCAAGCTGTTATTATGTGTAATTTTATTATTGTTGATATAATTACATATTACCATATAGACCTCATATACGCTGTCTATGATCTGCCGGGAGTTCCTGTGTCTGTCAATATCCAGGATCTGTTCCGGACTCCGGCCGAAAATATCCTTAAAATCTACATGGATTTCATCACAAGCTTTTAGGATTACACTTATAAAGTTATAAAACAGGCAATACATGTATTGAACAGACACATTACCTAAATTTATAATGTTATTGAAATACTCATCCAAAAGTCTTGTACAGTTCTTTAAATCACCTACCTTAACGGAATGCAGCAAAGGATTATCGGAATTTATAGGGAGATTCAGGGAACAAAAAATATACTTTTCGATATCCGGATAAAAAACAACCGAATCCTTTCCTTTTAAAATACAATACTCCAATGATTTTACCGCTTCCTTGTGTGAAGTATAAATTTTACCCATATCATCATATATGCATCCGATGCCTGTATAAAGCAGAACATTGAAATGTGAATTTAAAGCCTCCTGCAAGTGTTTGATCTGTTTTACCGTCAGTTCGGTGCCATATACGGATGTATTCAGAACTATACACAGGCGTTGCTTTTCGTCTTCAAAAGTATAAATTATATAATTATTATAATATAAACTCACAAATCTGGATAAAAACCAGGAAATTTTCTGTGGCAGCTGTTGCGTCCCGTCAATATCCACAATAATTACGCAATAGAATTTATAAGGAAATATTTCTTGTATACTGCTACTGTCGGCAGAATTTTTTTTGCCTGCACACAGATTTTGCAATACATATTTTTTTATATAATTTTTACTTTTTTCCATATCAGATTGAAGCTGTTCCTTTTCAATCCGCATACTTTCAAAAGCATCCATTGCAAGAAGATACTCATTTTTGCATTTTCCTGTGCCCGGTTTGTCATAAAACGTCTTAATCTGCTTCATCAAATGCATCCAGGGCTTATAATTCAAGCCTGCCATCAATAACGACAGAAGTATTCCTACTACAAAGGTGAGCATTGCTATAATAATAGCAAGATCTCTTATATTATTAATTCTGGATACTATATTGTCCATACTGGAAAATACAACGTAAATCCAATCATTCACCTGTGATTTGTTATATGACACAACCATACTCGTCCCATCAGGCATATCCGTAATAAAAGAATCACTGTCAGTTCCGGCTTTTTCCATCAATAGCTGCTTGATTCCTTCATATCCGCTTTTTGAAGAAATTAATTCATAGTCTTTATTTAGTATTGTAACTTTTTCTTCGTTATCCTTATTTGTTTCACCCATCATAGAAAGCATATTTTTTTCATCAATAAATATCATGACATTTGCAAGGGCATTACTCTCCCCTATGGGAAGAGATCTGACGTAAGTAATATATTTTCCGTTCAATGGTCCTGCTCCGTTAATCTTCTTCAATGGGAAAAACTCACTATAATATATTTTTGTCATCATATTTTTTGTTTGTATCGGATCCATATTTTCGTACTTCAATATGCGTTTAAAGAAATACTCAGAATTATATTTTCCTTCGTGTGTTACGACAGATGAGCTTTGAATGAGATATATAGCAATAAGACTTATAAAGTTGTTTCCTACCTTGTAGCTTTGAACAAGGTCCGAAATGTCTTTTATGTAGTAATTGCCTTCATTATCAAGAGGCGACTTTCTGTAAAAAAACTCCTTTACTCTTTTATCCGTTCCTATTTGTATTGATAAGTTCTGAATCTCAAGAACTCTCATATCCATAACATCCTTTATTGTCCTGGATTTTATAAGGTCTGTGTTTATAACCTCATTTTTAAACAGGCTTACAATAGGTATATACAAAAAAAGTAAAATTAAAAAAATTGGTATTATCGAGACTAATATGAACGAAAAGATATAACGTTTCCGTAGACCTGCATTGGCCAAACTGGTTAAATCAAACAACCTCATCACCTCGTTTTTAATATATGTACGCTCTCGGTGAATTATATCACTTTTTGCAGGGTTATTCTACATTTTAAATGTTCCTGTGACACATTGTAACATTGCAAGTTTAAGTGACGTGTAATATTTTGTAAATCTGTATAATGCCAACTCATTGTTTGTTTCTTTTCTCTAAAAACTATTTAATGACTGTTGTAATGATTTCCGGTGGGCGCTGCAGAATGTTGCAGAAGGTATATGCCGGGATGAATTACCATATGCAATGAAAATGTTTGATCATTGCAAAAGTATGCTTTACAATATGATTTCCTGGTTTATCGGTACATTATATGGCTTTCAGATCGACAGGAAAGTGCGGAAAGTACTTAAAAATATCTTGATGATAAAATTTACAAAATGTATTGTGATACATACTCAAACAGTGATTATAACAACGGAAGCAATTGCAGCACACCGTTATATCGAGGTGGGGGATATGCCCACCACCTGATAGAGGTGGGGCGGGGCCCATTTTGGTTCCTCGTTATAAATTTGTCAATCATTGCATCCTTATATGTGTCGATTTCTGTCAGAATCTGATTCCTTCTTGCGAATTCAGCATCTGTGAATGAGGGATCATGATTTCGCCGTGATCCCATCCAAATTTGCTTGACCTCCGGTACAGTTCTATACTATTATTATACCAAATACATTTATAAATTGAAGTAATCCGATAAGCAATTGCTTCCGTTGTTATAATAAATCTACTGGGGAATAAAGATATCCTGTACGAATAAACAGGCTTTAAAAGAGGATATCCTTTTAAAGGATTCGTTGGTTGAAGGAGTATACAAAATGAAACCCGTAAAAGTACGTTATGCGCCAAAGGTTTAAAAAGCACCTTCAAAAATATGTTAAGACTTAAGCAAACAGCAAAAATTTCTATAGCTGGAGATGATTATATGGATTTAAACGAATGGTTGAACCATAAGCTGCCGGAAGTTACTGAAAATCTGGAAGAGATTAATAAAGCACATTTTTTAAATGATAAAACCATAGGACTTGCAGGCAAGGAAAGGGTTTATCAGGTACTGCGTATGCTGCGTTCCGCACTTTTCCCCGGAGTGTATGAAAAATACCCTATTGATGAATCCGGTATTAACATACTCACCGGAAACAACATCCGGACAGCGGCCATGGAACTTAAAAGTCTGGTGGAAAAATGCCTGGTCAACGATTGCGACAGTAAGGATAAAGAACATGGAACCTGTACAAAATGCAAGGATAAGGCTAACGATATTACAATTGATTTGATTGAAAAACTTCCCGGTATCCGGGAACTGCTGCATAAGGACATTGAAGCGGCATATGAAGGCGATCCCGCCGCGATACGCCGGGAGGAGATCCTGTTAAGCTATCCGTCAATTGAGGCTTTGAGCATTCACCGGCTGGCCCATGTTTTATACCGGCACAAGGTGCCCATCATACCCAGAATTATGTCTGAATATGCCCACCAAAGAACCGGTATTGACATTCATCCAGGGGCATCTATCGGAGAGCATTTTTTTATAGATCACGGAACCGGTGTGGTCATTGGCGAGACCTGTGTTATTGGAAAGCGCGTCAAGAT
Source organism: uncultured Oscillospiraceae bacterium (assembly GCA_964610205.1). Classification (GTDB taxonomy): domain Bacteria; phylum Bacillota; class Clostridia; order DSM-8532; family DSM-8532; genus CAZSVI01. Next base: position 73 of record CAZSVI010000072.1, on the reverse strand, counting down.
ATATCAGGGGGTTACCCTGGGAGCGAAGAGTTTTACGCTGGATGAAAAGGGAAACCCGGTAAAGGGTGTTAAA
>CAZSVI010000071.1:0-19886 GCA_964610205.1 uncultured Oscillospiraceae bacterium | reverse complement strand
CATGCGATCACCGATGATTGCAATTTCTTCACTGTGCATCCCCAGCTTTTTCATTGCATGCCGCATCATAACAGGATTTGGCTTTCCAATAAAATATGCCTGTTTGCCGGTTGCCAGTTCTATTGGCGCCACAAGGGCACGTGTGGCTGGAACAATTCCTTTTTCAGTCGGCCCGGTTAAGTCGGGATTGGTACCTATCAACCTGGCGCCTTTGGATACGAGCAGCACCGCGTGTTCAATTTTTTCAAAATTATAACTGCGGGTTTCGCCCATAATCACATAATCCGGATTTACATCATTCATTGAAAAACCAGCGTCGTAAATAGCATTAAAAAGCCCGGCTTCACCTATCACATATGCACTTCCGCCAGGGCACTGGCTTTTCAGAAAACTTGCCGTTGCAAGGGCACTGGTATAGAAATTGTTTTCACTCACATGAATGCCAAGCCGCGCCAACTTTTGTGCCAACTCCCGGGGGGACCTTTCACTGCTGTTGGTTAAAAACAGGAATTGTTTGTTTTCATGCTGCAGCCAGTTCACAAAATCCAAACTCCTGTCCAGCAGATGATTGCCGTGATAAATCACGCCGTCCATATCGCAAATAAACCCTTTTTTATTCCATAGAACTTCCATTTTTCACCTCATGTATGTATTATTTCCACAGCGATATCGTATAGAGTTCATTATAGCGATTCACACCCATTATTGCAAGATAAACAAGCAAGTCACGGCCCAACGTCTTTTTTCAGCAGTTTATTTCACCGGCCATAATCCTTAGGACCGCTCCGGTATACTTCCTCCATCGTATGGAAACCATCCTTGATCAAACCGGATGGGATTTCCGCAGTTTCTGTTTTAACCCATCTCTCCGGAGATTCACTGGCAGGGCATTAAGTAAAGTCCAAGAGAGGAACACATACCATGCAATTGTATCCATGGTCAGAGCTGCCTTAATCGGTTAAAAGCCTATACTTTTTTAACCCTTCAAAATATCTTTTATTGTACAATACCGAAGGATTATATGGCTTGTATTCCTCAGCCATATTATTATATTTTATGGCTTTATCCAAATCTCCAAGTTTATCATAGCAAATGGATAATTCTATGCAGGGTATATAACTCCATGAATCATGATCAATAAATCCCCAGCTGTTTTCAGGCTTTTTAAGCTTTGTTGCAAGATCAAACCAATAAATTGCCAGGTTATAGTTTTTTTTCCCTTTAAAATAGTATCCTATCTGACAGCAAAGCTCAGCTCTGGGTGTATCATATTCAAAACTTCTAAACAAAGCGCTAAGTGTATTCCTATTATCATCTTTTATACTGTAGCATTTTGCAAGCTCACTACATGCCCATATGTTATCTTCCACCCAGCCTTTTTCCGAATCCAGAAATTTGATGAAATATTCTATCGCATCATCATACCTGCCGCTGTCCTTCAATTCCCGGGCAAAATAATAGAGTCCCCTCGGCGTCAGCTCATTACCTAGAGATATAATTTTCTCATATATGCCCAAATTTCTTCCGGGTTCAGGAGCATGTATTTTCTTATGTGTTATGCAAATATCGACATTTATAATCTTGCCTTCAATTTGCAGGTATTCATGTACCGGCTCATACCATGTGCAGCTTCTGGCTCTTTTGGAAAGCCTTTCCCTGAAGCATGAAAAAGTTACATTACCCTGAGAATCAAAGCCTGTATTATATTTCATCATTACGATATCTACCGTTGGATCAAAGCATTGCTTTAGCAGTTTTAATTTTACTCTGTCTTCTTCAAGGACAACATCATCGGCATCAAGCCATAGAATATAGTTCATTGTTGCTTTGGAGTATGAATAGTTTCTTGCGGCGGAAAAATCATCAATCCAGCTATAGTCAAATATTTTATCAGTAAAGTCTTTTGCAATTTTTTTAGTATTATCCGTTGATCCTGTATCCACAATTATTATTTCATCAACAATATCCTTGACAGAATCCAGACATCTTCTCAATACGCTCTCCTCGTCCTTAACAATCATACATAAACTGATCGTTGTCATATCAATCACCTGGAAAGAATTAATGGTATGATTATACTGCATTAACTCGAAAATCATCGTATTTCATGTATAAATACCTCTGCTTCGGTATTTTATGAATGAAGCATGTGATTTTCATCTGATAAAAATGTATTTTTATTCAGTTGCTTGAGTTGCTGCAGCATTATCATGGTATATATTATGTAAGTTTTCGCTGCTTTGACCCATCAATGAATTTTTATAACATAAAATAAAAATTCGATATAAATGCTTGAATGCTGTTAACATAATTTGTCCATCTGCATATTATACTAACATAAACATATGGCAGATAAAATAAATTACTACGGAGATTGGTCTCAATAGAGTTGGTACTTCAGAAAAACTGCCTATAAATTTTGAAAGAAGGGATGAATAAATGCCAACCATTATAGTAGATATACCTAATACAACTTTTGTATCAGCTGCCCAGCCAAACAACAATTTTTCATTTTATCCATTACTTTATGTGGGTACCGACCCAAGTTTTCTAGACTGTATCGGTCTGCTGCAAATCGTTTTGCCTTCATTACCTGTAACTGCGGTTGACAGCGCACTTCTCCAGTTATCTGTCATTGTAAAAACCGGTACGGTTCCGAGTCCGGTTGTTGTCAACAGAGTGACATCTTCATATGATACAGCCACTGTGACCTATAATACACAACCGACTTTTGTTGCAACACCATCTCAGATTGATATCACAACAGCAGATTTGTTTACTTCAGTACAACTTGATGTAACACAACTTATAAATGATTGGCTGGACGGGACTTTCACAAACAACGGTATGGCGCTTACCAATTCAGACGGCACTACTGTTGTTCAGTTTGGCACTAACAATATCGTATACGAACCTTATTTTCCCAAGTTAATCCTGACCTTCTCCGACACGCCGGTGGGGCCAACAGGACCAACAGGGCCAACAGGACCAACAGGGCCAACAGGGCCAACAGGGCCAACAGGACCAACAGGACCGGCAGGACCGGCAGGGCCAACAGGACCAACAGGACCGGCAGGTGCAGCAGTAATAACAGGCGTTGGTTCTCCTACATGCAATATAGGCGATTTCGGAGATTTGTATGCTGATACATCAACCGGAGATTTATATCTCAAACAGACTCACCCTACTCCGCCTGCTGTCAGATTAATACCGACACCGACAGGCAATACCTTTTTGGTAGGATCCGCCCAGCCATTTACTACAATTCAAGATGCCATAAATGCCGCAAGTGATGGAGATCGGTTACTACTGGATGCGGAAACCTTTGATATCACATCAACCATTTTGGTTAACAAATCGGTAACCATCGAAGGACAGGGTATTGGTCTGACTGAGGTAATCACAACAACGTCATCGGTAATCAACATGTTTAATATAACGGTACCGGATGTTGTCATCAGGAATATGACAATTGTTCAAAATTTTACTTCGGTGCTTTTTATAGAAAGTGTCCTCCTTGTGAATAATTTATCCGCAACGGGCATCTATATTGATAATTGCGAAATTTCAACATGTGAACTTGGTATATCTATCAGAGTGACGGAGTTCCAGATTACCAACTGTAATTTCACTTATGCGCCGCTTGCTTCATCGAATAATAGTCATTACTATATTTATATTACTTCGACATCAGGTGAAAGTATTATAAATGATAATACTTTCGTATCAGCATCAGGAAATACAGCCTGCAGATTTATCATTATAACCAATATAGCTGCGAGTTCAGGCACACTTCAGGGAAAACTGCTGATAAGCAATAATACACAAGCAGTTTCACCATTTACATTGAGGCATCTGTTGGTAATTGAGGAATTTGTGGGTACAGAATTTGAGTTATATATTAATAATAATACAACAAATAACGAAGGGAATGTTCCAGTACTATTCTTCAATGCCAACAATGCTATCTTCAGGTTCGTTGAAGTTGCAGAAAACAACATACAAAACACCGCAGGAAAAGGTCTTATCGGTATTGACGGAAATTCTTCCGGAACAACTGATATTTTCAGTTCCGACAACACAATCGCAGACCCGTTCTTTATCCCCGGATGGGAGACGGCAACAGTTCCACCCAGCTTTATTGCAGGGTATAATGCAGCGGTAATTCCAATAGCTCCTGATCTTCCACTTATGACTTGTTTTTGGCTGCCATTGATTTGAGGTTAATACGAAATATTCATATATGGCACCATATTTTAGAACTATTTAATAAGAGATAGGAGAAAAAATCAAATAATAACATACTGTTGAATGTTTGTAATGTCTTTAAGAAAACACACTCAATTATAGAGTGTGTTTCTTAAAGATATTTTCTTTTATCATTGGCCCATTATTATCTCACCTGATTACAAATATAACACTTACAGGAAAGCGTTTCACTGGACAGAGGACATATTCCGTATATTGAAAAATCATATCTATATCGTAGTTTGTGCATATCAATATCAGTATTTAAATATTGATGCCGGCAGGTTATCATGCTACTATACAGATGAAATAAATGGAAATATGAAATTTATTTATAAAAACAATATTTATAAAGGATGAAAGTATATACCCCGGGGCTTTATACTTTATCAATAAAAAATAAAAAAAGGAGGTAATGATTATAATATGAAAAGGTATAAAATATTAAGTATCTTATTAATTTCAATAATATTTATTACTCAATGTACTTCAGCAATGGCATACGATAGAGGAGTTCGGGCAATGGCAGACCCTAATCCGGGTTATGGAGCCGGCGCATATCTGGGAACCGATCCAATCGGCGGAGATAAAGGGTACAGTCAGATATTCAGTCAGGATGATGCTGATTATGTGGTTGATAGTCCAACTTCATTGATTAATGCACTAAACAATGCCGAGCCCGGTGAAATAGTCTTTGTTGCCGGTGATATAAATTTGACCGGATATTCACCAATCACAATTCCGGAGGGAGTTATATTAGCTGGTGACAGAGGAGATTGGAAAGGACTGCCGGAAGGAGCTATGATCTATGATGATAACAGAGGGAATTGGCAACCTTTCTTTTGGGTGGAAACCGGTGCCCGAATAACCGGCCTGCGCATAAGAGGACCATATGGTGATATTGATGAGGAAGAAGAGTATCCGAATTACCAGGCAATTGGAATTTTTGTAGACAGACCAAACGTGGAAATAGACAACTGCGAGATATTTAACTGGCCTAATGCAGGTATTATTTTATGCGAGGATCAAGATAATGCTGACAACTTTTATGCGGGAGCCATAAACACATATATCCACCACAATACGATTCACCACTGCCAGCTTACGGGATTAGGATATGGAATTGCGTTAGGATTATTTGAATACAGTGTATCAAATCCAAGGTATATGGGAGCTGTCACCGCTCTTATTGAGGCTAACCTATTCTTCAAATGCCGTCATGTTGTTGCATCTAACGGTAATATAGGCAAGGAGTATGAGTTTTGCTACAATATTATCTCCCAGGTCGGAGAGTCGCAGTATTCTCATATGATTGATGTACACGGCGGCTATAATAGAAGAGGTTCCGGTGATAATACTTATATCGCCAATAGTTGGGTAAGTATTCATCATAACACTTTCATGCCTACAGATCAAAGTGCCGAGAAACATGCTGTTGACATTAGAGGAATACCAATCAAGGGAGGACTGATATACCACAATTGGATCTGGAACCAGGATCCTGATATGGGAATCTGGCAGTACCACTGTTTTGGTGAACCAGGTAATTTATATGTGTGGAACAATCGTTATGGCATTAGCGATCCACCGAACATAAGTGATTATTACCATTACGTGGGGGATTGGTAAGGGTACGGAGCTTTTATCATAATACTAAACACTTTTTATTTCTGAAATGTGGTGTGCATTATGGGTTTGAGAGGATGCCAAGGGTAATACATGAGAGTAAAGAAGTAACTCTTGGCATCCCCATCAACATGGAGGGATATATATTGAATTTTACAAACTTAACGATTAATAGGCATAAACGAATTACTTATACGAAAAAAGATAATTCTATACTATCAAAACTGATAAGAGACAGGTATTTATACATTATGTTTTTTCCGGGCTTAATTTACTTTATTATTTTCAAGTATCTACCTATGTTTGGTATTATAATAGCATTTAAAGACTATGATCCTTTCAAGGGATTTATAGAAAGCAACTGGGTCGGACTAAAGCATTTTGTAAAATTTGTTGAAGGTCCGTACTTCTGGTTGATTTTAAGGAATACATTGTTGTTAAATTTTTACTTATTAATATTTTCTTTTCCCATGCCAATTATTTTTGCCATATTATTAAATGAACTAAAAAAAATGCGTTTTAAACGTTTTGTACAGACTGTAAGTTATCTTCCGCATTTTATCTCAACTGTAGTAATAGTAGGTATTGTAGTGGACTTACTCTCTCCCCAGACAGGTAAACTTTCTTTATTAATAAGTGAAATAACGGGAAATAAACCAATATATTTTATGACTCAACCTAAATATTTTAGATCAATATATGTATTAACAGACATATGGCGAGGCACAGGTTGGAGTGCTATAATATATATAGCAGCAATAACCGGAATAAATCCTTCGCTATATGAAGCATCAATTGTTGATGGGGCAAATAGGTGGCACCAGATTATACATATCACAATACCAAGCATATTAAATACTATCATTATACTATTCATTTTGAACATTGGATATATCCTTGATGTAGGATTTGAAACGGCATATCTTATGCAGAATTCGCTTAATTACTATACTTCTGAAGTAATCTCCACATTCGTATATAAACGAGGTCTTCTTGGTACATTGGCAGGACCGGAATTTAGTTATTCAACTGCTGTGAATTTGCTGCAATCGGCTGTAGGCTTAGTAATGATAGTAAGCGCGAATAAATTAAGCAGAAATCTTGGTAAGGTGAGTCTATGGTAATTAACACAGTTAACTTTTCATATAAAGGAGAACATATAAATTGAATAAAACCGGTAAAGCTATTCCAAGCTTAAAACATACAAATTTATTTAATATAATCAATACATCAATTATGTTGTTGATAGTTATTATAACTTTATTTCCATTTATTCGAATCTTAGTGTCATCGATAAGTGATCCTTTGCTTGTAATGCAAAACAAGATAACATTAATACCTAAAGGAATAACCTTGGGTAATTACAGAGTAGTATTTTCAAACAACATGATTGTTCTTTCCTATTGGAATACCATAAAATATACTTCTTTAGGGACACTAATCAATGTTGTTTTTACAGTACTGGTGGCATATCCCTTATCCAGGAAAAGATTTCTGGGACGTATTATTTTTATGAAGATGATTGCATTCACATTGTTATTTGGAGGAGGGATTATTCCTACATTTATTGTTGTAAAAACACTGGGGTTGAATAACAAGATTTGGGCCGTTGTTCTTTTAGGAGCAGTAAATACATGGTATTTGATTATTACACGCACATTTTTTGATACACTTCCAGCAAGTCTTGAGGAATCAGCGGTTATTGATGGATGTAATGATATTCAAGTGTTTTTACGGATAATGCTTCCTTTATCGACGCCTATACTGGCTACCATTACATTATTTTATGCTGTTAATCACTGGAACAGTTACTTTGTTCCGATGATTTATCTTAATGATAAAGAGAAATACCCATTGCAAATATTTTTAAGAAATTTATTAATAGTAGGAGAAATGAGCCATTATGCAGGGAGAACCAGTGGATCATCGGATCAGTTTACTTTCGTATCTCAATCTATTAAATATACTGCTATTGTTGTTACTACTCTCCCTATAATACTAGTATATCCATTCCTACAAAAGTATTTTGTTAAGGGAGTCATGATTGGTTCAATTAAGGGGTGATCTTGATATGTTTTAAAACACGGAAAAAGATGATTAACAATGGAAGGAAAAATTGGAGGGGGTGGTTATTTAAAGTGATATGGTTGTGTTACAGTTAATTTGCAAAGTAATACTTATAACAATACCAAAAATTAAATGGAGGGATTTATAATGAAAAAAAGCAGTACAAAAAGAACAATTTTATTTCTATTGATTTGCATCATGATATTGGCATTCAGTTTTACGGGCTGCAGCAGACAAAGTGACGGAACTGCGGGAAATGACACTTCTTCCGGTACTGATAAAAGCAGTAGACAAAATACTGACACCAGTGAACAAAAGAAGGATCCCGACGAATTAAAATTCTTTGTCTATGAGCATATTAATTGGCCTATTACCAATGATACTCCCGTATTAAAGGAAATTGAAAACAGAATTAACATAAAAATCAACTTTATTCCGGTACCCGGTGAAGGATTTAATGACAAACTGAATATAACTATGGCGTCCGGTGATCTTCCCGATTTAATGTGTTTGGATATTGATGAGATAAAAAATTATGGAATAAGAGGCGCTTTTATACCATTAAATCAACTGGTTGAAAAAGATGCACCAAGCATAAAGGAACTACTAACACCGGATGTAATAATGAAATTAGTGGCAGAGGACGGAAATTATTACGGAATACCTATTTTAGGAGGAACACAAGCAAGAAATGGATGGCTTATAAGAAAGGACTGGCTTGACAAATTAAATCTGAAGGAACCTGATACTATAGATGATTGGGAGATGGTTCTAAAAGCTTTTAAAGATAATACCGGTATTCTTGTTGGTGACAAACAGAATGATTTGATTCCATGGGTAGTCAGACAGGGCTCATATTTTATAATAGAGCATTCAATACCTGCTTTTGGACTACATCCGGAAAACTGGACAATTATCGGAGATGAATTAGTATCCAACTATACACATGAGAAATATAAAGAATGTCTTTTGTGGTTAAGAAGAATTTATGAACAGGGGCTTCTTGATCAGGAGTATATAATGCTGTCTGCTCAGATGTGGGAAGAAAGAATGTCGTCGGGCATAGCGGGTGCAACTACTGATTACATATCAAGAACCGACCGGTTCAATTCAGCAGCAAGAGAGCAAAATCCTGATTTTAACCTGGTCGCGCTTGTACCATTAGCAGGACCGGAAGGACATAGGGGTACTCTTGCATACGACAGTGTTGATTCCATGTTTACTACAGGAATTACAAAGGATTGTAAAAACAAGGATGCAGCTATCAGATATCTGGATTTCTTATTTTCTGATGAAGGGGCTGAACTGACAACTTATGGTGTGGAAGGAATTACTCATATAGTAAAGGATGGCCAAAAAGTATGGGTTGATGAAATACTCAATGATAAAGGCAATGTAGCTTTATTGGCAAAACATGGGATTATGCAGTGGTGTATCACAAGAAGGTTTTTACCCGCAGAGGAAAATTTCTCATCAGAACCTAATTATATAGAAGGAGCAAAAAGAGCGGAGCCTTATTATATTGATCCTTTTCCATCATTAAACTTTAGTGTGCAGGATTCTGAAAAAATAAGAGATATCTGGTCAGCAGTAGAACCTATAATAATTCAGTTCCGTGATCAATATATAACTGGAGCAATTCCGGAAGAAGATTGGGACAAATTTCAAACACAACTCAAGAATGCAGGAATAGACGAGTATATTAGAATACATCAGGAAGCTTATGCTAAATATATTGAAATGAAAAAAACAATGAAATAGGTTTATTACGGTAAAACGCTGTTAAAATGAGGCTGTGAAAAAGTAAGTCTTATAGAATGGCTTTATTTACAGCCTCTTATACTTAACTATGACGTAACTCGGTCATAGTTAAGTATAGTTATTTCAGTAAAAATATTATAGATGGCAGATATGGTTAAATAGGAGGTATATATGAAGTTTGCTTTATTGAAAGAAAAAATAACACCTGATATACCGGTTTTTCAAGCAGGTTTTGGTGCGCGGACACATAAAAGCGAAGGCGTGCATGATGATCCTTATGCTTCCATCGTACTTATCAGTGCAAATAAAACTGCAGTTATAATCGCATTGGATGTTGTGGATGGAGATAGAAGTTTTGCTTTTGGTATTAAAAATGCTATAGAAGAAAAGTATGGATTGAAACAGGACGAGATAATTATAAATTATTCTCATACTCATTCGGTAGTTGCGGTTACTGGAGAAGACAAGGAAAAAAGGTCGCAAGACCCCTACAGCATTAATATTGACAAAATTTCATGGAGTAAAGATAAAAATGATATTGATTTTACTGAAGATGTAAGATATTTTAACATGATAAAAACTAAAATTATGAATATGCTTGATGTGGGATTTAAAAATCTCATTGATGGAGATGCCTATATCTGTAAAGGCAGATCAAAGTTTGGCGTAAGCAGGCGGTTTCCCTCCGAATTTGGTATATTGTGGAAACCTAATTTTGATGAGAATGCAATGGATGCGGACTTATATCTGATAAAATTCATTGATAAAAATGATAATGTGCGTGGGCTTATATATAATTATGCCTGCCATCCCTCTACCCTTGGAGAAGACAATTACATGATATCCGCAGACTACCCCGGAGTTGTCAGAAAACATCTAGAGAGACAAAACCCGGGGATGGCAGCAGTATTTCTTCAAGGTTGCGGCGGTGATATAAAACCCTTTATTACAGCTTATAACGGTCAATTTAAAAGCTGCGACTACGATGAACTTGAGAAAGCGGGCATATGTCTGGCAGATGAGATACAGGCTCTTATTGGTAAACCCGGATGGAGAAAAATAGATGCTGAAATTCAAACAAAATATAGTGAAATAAAGCTGTATTCGGAAATATGGGATAAAGAAAAATGGGAAACAATTATAAATAATCCTGATGAACCGGCATACAAAAAAGAGTTTGTGAAAAAGTTACTTTTAGATATGGAAGAAGGTAAAATTAAAAACTATTTCCCTTATTATATATCATTACTGAGGCTGGATAAAAAAACTTGCATAATTGGACTTGAATGTGAAGTTGTTAGTGAAATCGGGAAAAAAGTTAAAAAAGTATTGGGAGATGAAGATGTAATTGTGCTTGGATATTCAAACAGCAGTACTTGTTACATACCAACAAAAAGGGTTTTGCAAGACGGTGGCTACGAAAGCGAATCATTAATATCAGCAAGGCTTACAGGCCCATTTGTTCATGAAGTTGAAGACATATTGATTGGAAGGGTGGTAACGCTTGTTAAACTTGAGTGATAATGATAATAAAGTTATTGAAAAACGCGATGTATTAATGTAGAATAAAACCATAATATGGCAGGTGTTGGAATATGCTAAAAGAAAAATTATGTACTTTTCTCAATATTAATATTCTGCAAAAAAAACAGCTTTTAAAGTTTTTCTGCATATTCTTTGTATTAATTATTATACCTGTTATGGTTTCCAGCGCAATTATTTATTATAACTCAATCCATATAATAGAGGATGAAATCAAAGAGTTTAACAATACTGTTATGAATAATATGATTAGCCGAACAGATGAAGAATTGTATAAAATAAAACTTAGTATAGCAAAGTTTTCTATTGATAATGATTTAAAATTAACCTTGAATACAGGAGGCTTAAAAGCAAACTATGTGCATGAATATAAAAATGTAATGGGAAAACTGGCTAAACTGGACAATTCTAATCTGGAATTCAGTGAAGTGTTTATATATTATATGGGAACTGATTTTATCCTCTCAAGAGAGGGATCATATGATTTTGAATTCTATTTTAATAAGGCTAACAAATTTGGAGATTATAACGCAGAATACTGGAAGGAATACCTTTCGTTTGGAGGAGATTTTGATATCATTAGTACACAAGAGGTTACAGGTTTATTATGGGAAATGAGAAAGCAAAATAAAATGATAGCTATAAAGACATCTCTTCCGTTTTATTCTACACCTAATGCAGCAATAGTTATTTTTATTGATGAAAATTGTTTTAAAAATACTATGGTAGAATATGGGAATCAAGGTGGTGTTAACTACATTGTATCTACTAAAGCTGGAGATGTAATCACAAGACATGGGGAATCAAACATACTTAACGAACAAAAATTAATAGAACAAATGAAGCAGCATCTGGATATTGAAAAAAACAATTTTAAATATTATGATGAAAATGAAGCATTTTCTATTACATATAACACAGCGCATTTTGTGGAATGGGTTTATATAGCGGCAGTACCATTTAAAGAAATATCAAAACAGTCAAGGTATATACAGTCAGTAACCCTATATGTAGTAATTGTTTTTTTGATAATTGGAATTTTTACAGCTTTCTGGCTTGGCAAAAAGCAATATAAGCCTATTGCATCTCTTGTAGAATATCTGCACAAGCTTAATATAGAAAAAGAAGAAAAATTTATTAAAAAGAAGTATAATGAGTTTAATTTCATTTCTAATCAGGTTGATAAAATTGTTTCTGCGAATGAAAGCCTTAAAAACTCTTTTAGCGAAGGAATGCCTTTCCTCAAGGAAAATTTATTTTATAGAATACTAAATGGCAATATATTGTCAAAATCGGAAATCAGAGAAGAATTAAAAAAATATGATATCGAATTCACGAAAAACACATTCAAAGTTATTATTATTAAATTTGCGGTCTTAAATGGTTTAGATTACAACAAAGAAAACAAAGGTAAAGGACAGCTTGAATTTTTAAAAATAAAAAATAATATATTTCACATCATATCCGCCATGTTTACAAAAAACATTGATTATTATCGGGTTGAAATAGATATTCATAATACTGCGTATATAGTTAATTTTAATGAAAATGATAGCGGCATTATAATGGATACCTGCAACGCAGTCGCAGATTTTTTTAATCAGGATGAGTATCAGGTGAGACTAACAATAGGTGTCGGATCACAATGTTATGATATGGATGAAATCCAGGATTCTTTCAGTCGTGCTATGAAAGCCACGGAGCTCAGAACAATATCAAAAAAAAGCGAGATAACTGTATTTAATGATGAACTTGCGGGAAGAAACAAGACATTGTTTGAAATTTTTGATGCTAATATAAAAACAATAAGTAACAGTTTCTTATCCGGAAATTATAAGGAAAGCAGAAATCTTTCCCAAAAAATGCTTGATAAATGTGTTGAAGAAGGACTTACATATAATGAGTTGGAAAAAATAATGTATATGCTTACAGATTGTCTTTTTTATATAATAGGTATTAAGGGATATAAATCATGCAATTACGCATTAAATGAGAAAGATATATATGAACGGATGGGAAGTTTTTATACTATTGAAGAGTATAAGCGGTTTGTGAATGAAATATTTATTGTTGTGGAGCAGCAATTAAAAGAACAGGGTAATTGGAGAAAAGATAAAATAGTTAATTTTATAGTAAATTATGTCAATGATAATTATACTAAGGATATTTATCTCGAAACGATAGCCGGTGAAATGGGAATGACGTCAAACTATTTATCTCACTTTTTTAAAGAATATATGAAGGTAAGTTTTTCTGATTTTTTAGGGAAAGTAAGGGTAGAGAAAGCCAAGGAAATGATTAGAACCACAAATAAACCAATAAACTCCATATGTTTTGAAGTGGGGTATATTAATGTAAATTCGTTTATTAGAAGTTTTAAAAAAATTGAGGGAATAACACCAGGAAGATATAGGGATATTACCTTAAAGTCATTAAAGGAATGAGGAGGGCTTGCCCCATCATCCATAAAATTTCAATAATAATTGAACTACGAAATTTTAAGAATCCAGACACCTGGCGTGGCTTGGCCCTTCAGCAAGCCTTGAACCCGAGTTTTACAACGGGAGGCTGGTCAATATAAACGGCATACATAAAAAAGGCGTAAAATTCAATTTCCCAGAGGGATTGCCCCCGGAAAAGTTAACCGCCGGGTGGGGATGTCTTCCGCCTTAATGCCCCACCTGGCATTGCTGCCGGAACATACAGGCAAGGACGCTGTTCCCTACCTGTATGTATCATATAGGCTGTATATTTTAAGGCTCCTCTCAGCCTGAGCAGGCTCCGCCTCATCTGCGGCTTCAATAATAATGGTTTTTACACAGTTGGGAATCATATGGAAAAACCGATCTGAGTACTTAGCCCGCATACCTTCCACTACAGGCCAGACCCACAGCGCCGGTTGCTCGCATTCAATGCTTATTTGATATTTCCCGCGTCCAATTGCTTCCAAACTGCTTTTTATCCCGGGATCTTTCAGCTCAATATGCTTGGGCTTTGAGAAGAACACCATATTGTCCGATACTGCTTTATCTACTGTTTTAAAACAAACATACATGATTAAGTTCCTTCTGCCTGTTTCATCCAGTGATTTGCTCACATCAACAGTTTTTATCAGTGTGTTTGCATTCGGACCTGCCTCTGCTTCAAAGCAGTCCCTTTTAAGTATGCTGCCGTAAACATCAAACAGCTTCCATTCCAGTTCCCCATATACCGGTTCCATCCTATCATTTGTTATATGCACTTCTACAGTCCCTTTTTCAATATCTTCAACAGCTGAAACCAGGACAGGCGCATAAAAGTCCCTTGCCATGTAATGAAGCGCCTTCCAGTTCCCTTTGTGATCAATTGATGACCAGCTTGCTACAGGCCAGCAGTCGTTTATCTGCCAATAAAGCGTGCCCATTCCCCTCGGCATGCTTCTTCTCCAGTGTTCAACCGCGTATTTCATTGCCATTCCCTGGAGCACCTGGGAAAGCCAGAGCAGCATGTCAAACGATGTCGGAAGCCTGTACCAGGAGAGCATGTACTGAATAATAGCGTCGTTACCTATCGGGCTTCTCTGATGGTGCTCCATTATATAGCTTAATATATTCCTGTCATCGGGCAGCGTATAATCCTCCACTACGGCGGGCTCCGGGAATGACTGGAATCCGAACTCGCTGTTAAACCTGTGCTCGCACGTCCTGTACCACTCAAAAGGCTCCCTGCCGTGCCACACCTTCCATAAATGAGCATCCCCGGCCGCAGGGTCATCAATATCCAGCCTGTTCTCCCCAGGAGTGTGGGGACTTGACGGCCAGTAGGCCACATGCGGGCAATACTCTCTAATAACATCGGGAATAAGCACATCAAACAGCTGCCTGTATTCATCCCAGGACATTGCGCCATTACTGCCGTCATCGTTTATGCAGTGTTTTCTTAACTGTTCAATTTCGTTATTCCCGCACCAGAGCGCCATACAAGGGTGATTTCTGAGCCTTTTTACGTTATCGACAGCCTCCTGCCTTACGTTTTCCTTAAATTCATTATCATATGCGGGATATGCCGCGCAGGCGAACATGAAATCCTGCCACACGCATATTCCGTATTTATCACACAATTCGTAGAATATATCCCGCTCGTATATTCCTCCCCCCCATACCCTTAAAAAGTTCATATTGGCCTTTGCTGCATCACGTATAAGTTGTTCGTAGAATTGAGGAGCTGCTCTTGTTACGAAAGTATCCGCCGGGATCCAGTTGGCGCCCTTTGCGAAAAATGGAATGCCGTTTACCTTGAACCCGAACGACTCTCCCCACTCATCAGGATGCCTGTCAAGCTCAAGCGTTCTCAATCCGATTTTGAATTCACGGGAGTCAATGACCTCTTTGTGTTCAGTTGTACCGCCGTCAGTCAATTCCACTTTCACGTCATACATGTGCTGCCCACCCATATTGTTGGGCCACCAGAGCACGGGATTTTCCATCTTGATTTTTACAAGGCCGCTTTTGCAGGTTATATCAAATTTAACTCCGGCAGCTTCCCTGTCTTCACCCTTTAAAGATATCCTGCCTGACAGCTCCCTGACCGGATCTTTATCAAGGTTAAGATAAAACTCAAGCTCCACCGCACTCTCCTGGTGATTCTGCTTTACATACACATCAGTTATCCTGACAGTGGTATATCCCAAAATTTTTATACTCCTCCATATGCCGCACGTAACACACTTAGGTCCCCAATCCCAACCGTAATTGCACTGCATCTTTCTCACGCGGTTGCCACCTTCCACGGCAAAACAGCCTTCTCCTGACTGCCACATCCGACGCTCGCTGTTTTTTTCACGCGCATACGGCAGTGTTGATTCGAAAAGTATGGATATCTCATTCTGTCCTGCTTTTAATAAGTGCTTTATATCAAACTCCCACGTCCTGAACATGTTATCCGTTTTTGCGGCAAAATTACCGTTGATTTTTATATTTGCAAGAGTGTCAAGACCCTCGCACCTTAAAATGACATGCTCATTCCCAAGCATGCCTTCGCTTATTTCAAAGCTCCTGGAATACTTCCAGTCTGTTTCCCCAATCCACATAAGCTGCATTTCATTATCCCTGTAATACGGGTCGGGTATGCTGCCGGAACCAAGCAAATCCGTGTGCACACATCCCGGTACTTGCGCCTTGAGCCCTAAAAACCCTCCGCCACTTAATTTCCACTCGCCGCTTAAGTTGATAATATTCATATATGTTTGACCCCATTTCACAATTATTGTTTAAATTCCGCACATGCTATGCTATTATTATAAATGTACAATAGTAAGAGTTTATGTGTGAATACCCGTTAAGGACAAATACATACATGTAACGGACATTTTAATAAAAGGGAGAACTCATGGACAGGCAGGATTCCATTAATGAAAAAACCGAGCAAATACTCAAGGATATTGATATAGGGATTAATACCGGCGAGCTGGAAATTATAGTGGATTTTATAAAAATTGAAACGTTTGAAAAAGGATTCGGATTTGACAGTCACATGCATTCAAATTATGAGTTTCACTATATAAAAAAAGGCCGTGGAATTGTTGAAATCGAAGGAGTCACCTTTGAACTTCAAAGCAGGAGCTTTTACGTCTGCGCTCCCAGCGTCCTGCACAGACAGGTTGCCGACAAAGACGACCCAATGCTGGAATACGCGTTGAAATGCGGTATTTTCCCGGTTGAAGGCAGAGGCTTTTCCGGTTCTGAGGGCAGTGTGATTTTGGACATAATATCGAATGAGTCTTTCAAGGTAGTAACGGACGAATACAATATGGAAAAGCTCTTTGAAAACATTTTTAACGAAGCCTTTAACAGAAAAACAGGATATTTCGTGCAGATAAAAAATTACATATCCCAGATAATAGCATTCTCTGCAAGAAACCTCACTCCCCCTCAGCCAAAAAGTTATGCTGTTCCCACAAGAAACATCGACAGGCACAGGATGAAGCTGATTGAAGAGTATATTAACGATAACCTTACCAGGAATATTTCATGCAGGGAGCTTTCAAGACAGTTCTACCTGAGTGAAAAACAGCTGAACAGGGTGATAAGGAACAATACCGGAATGAGCACGCATGAATACGTCATGGAGTTGAAAATCCATGAAGCCGGAAAACTGCTGCATAGCTTTAATCTGCCTCTCCGTGAAATAGCGGAAAGAGCCGGCTTTGCAAACGAATTTCATCTGTCTTCAAGATTCAAGAGGCATAATGGGATATCCCCCAAAGACTATAGGAAAAACATCTAGACATCAGCTTATACTGTAGCGATAGTTGCCAGACTATCCTTTTGGAAATCAGCAAAATATATCAATAATATGGTGCAATAAACAAATGCCCGGGTTTCTGCCGTTTGATAAAAAAGAAACGGTTCAGCCCGACTTTTAATTTTTAATCAGAATTTTATACTGTCCAGTAACCCGGGATCTAATTCAATATCACCTATTGCCGATATTCCCATTTGTTCAGGCTTGAATACATATTGAATAATCTCTGTTATACTGTCCAGAGTTACTTTTTTTATGCTCTCCAAAACTTCGTCGGGTGTACGTATTCTGCCTGTCATTAACTGAGACTTACCCAAACTGTTCATCCTGCTGTTGGTACTGTCCAGGCCCAGAATAAAACTCCCTTTAAGTTGATTTTTTGCCTTTTCAACATCAGCTTCAGAAAGTGATTCGCGGGATATTGTTTCAATTTCACTCTGAATATGGCGGATCACTTCTCCATACTGCTGCGGGCTTGATGCTGCATAAATGGTAAACATTCCAACATCCCGGTATGAAGTGGGATAGGAATAAATAGAGTACGCCAACCCCAATTCTTCACGTACCCTCTGGAAAAGACGTGAACTCATCCCACCGCCCAGTATATTGTTCAGTGTCAGAAGGGAATACATGCTTTCCTCACCATGTTTGACACCACGGAAACCAATACACATATGCACCTGTTCGGTTTCTTTTCTTTTCACCCTAATACTCCGGTTAAACCAGGGTTTGTACGCATGCACACTGCAATAATCATGAGATTCCCAGCCGCCAAAATATCGTCTTATCATATCAATCAGTTTTTCTTCATCAATATTGCCCGCAACTGATATAACACTATTTTCGGGAACATAAAAGGAATTGATATAATTCATGATTTGCTCTCTTGTAATTCCAGCTATGGTCTGATAGCTTCCCAGAATCGGATACCCCAGAGAATTACCGCTCCATACCTCCTCAGTCAGCATATCGTGTACCATTTCCTCCGGATAATCCTCGTACATTCCGATCTCTTCGGCAATTACCTTCTTCTCTGTTTCAATATGGGCATTATCGAACCTTGAATTAAAAAGCATGTCGGCAATAACGCTTACAGCAATTTCTAAATCCTCATCAAGAGTCTTTGTATAAAAACATGTGCACTCTTTACCGGTAAATGCGTTAATCTGGCCTCCCACATTATCAATTGCCATGGCAATTTCCCTTGCCGTTCTTGATTTGGTTCCCTTGAACATCATGTGTTCAATAAAATGGGATATCCCGTTTAAGCCCTGAGTTTCATACCGGGAACCTGCTCCAATCCACAGCCCGAATGAAACCGACCGTACAAAAGGTATTTTCTCATAGACAACTGTTAAATTGTTTTCCAATATATGCTCCTGATACATTTTGTCTCCTTGTCTATATTTGTCTAATTCTGTAACTAATTTATGTGCTAATTATATCTTATAACCGGAAATAGTGCAATATTTAAGGCAAATCTCATCCATCCAATCCTGAACAACCGCTTTCTTTCAAGCTTAATTCAACCATATGGCGATACTTGCAACTCGTAAAAGGATGCGGCTTTCGAAGATTAAAAAATTTCTTGGTTATGTGAAAAAATTAGCCATTCCCCTTCAATTTTACGACAAAAAGCTTGGTCCACCACAATTTTCTATGCTGTAAAAAATTTTTAATAAAAAGGTTTCTTTCAGCACTTAAGTATGTTTTTTTTCACATTATTATCAGATTTCAAATATTTCAACTCAAAAATAACAATGGCCAATTGTGACCAAAAAGTTATAAATTGCATCAACTTTACTTTGCAGGCAATTTGAAAGTGTACGGATTATTGTGTATAATAGTATTACATTGTTAAATTAAGGAGGGTTCATATGGGAATTTCTTTAGAGAAAATTAACAAATGGGGAGAAAAGAAAAAAACCAAAAAACTCCTTGGTGTACTTAACAACGACAATACAGAAACCCGTGCCCATGCCATAAGGGCTTTGGCATTCGGGGAAGATCCTGGTATCATTAACAAATTGGTTAATTTCCTCAGGGATCCTGCACCTGATGTTAGGCTGGCAACTTTAGAAACACTTGGGAAAATTGACACCGGAAAATCAAAAGAGTTTATCCGGTTCATGTTGGAAAAAGAAGAGGATGAAAAACTGATATCGGCAGCAAAGGATGCATTGACAGCAATAAAGGAAAAATCAGAAGAAAAAGAAGATATCGCTTAAAAAAGGACTGCTTGCCACAGTCCTTTTTTAATGCACCTTTCAGCTTCGTGGTCCCTAGGAGTCCGCTCGAAAAGTCACACACGCATCTTTCCGTCCATTTTTCCGAGCATTCTCCTGCAAAAAAAGCGTTAA
>CAZSVI010000070.1:0-19892 GCA_964610205.1 uncultured Oscillospiraceae bacterium | reverse complement strand
AAAAGGATGGGTTCCTTACAGCGCCAGCAATGAGGATATTGATGTTCAATGCTTGTATCCGCAAGTAAAAAGCCGGTTTCCTTCAAATGTTTCAAAATAGCCTTATTGGCGTTATAATATGTTAAACCCTCAAAAGGCCCCGCTTCCGGTGTTAATACGCCTTTTCCGTCAACCGGCACGATTGCTTGAAGCCCCTTATACTTTTTACATACTTCAAAGTCTTCAACACCATGACCCGGAGCGGTATGGACACAACCTGTTCCGGCTTCAAGAGTAACATGATCGCCTGTAATAATCAGAGAATCCCTGTCCAGGAAAGGATGCCGGCAGACCATATATTCCATATCCGAGCCGGAAATCTCACCCAACACCTGATAATCATTTATTCGGGCCACCTTCATGACATCCTCAAACAGTTCCTTCGCCATGATATAAGTTTCATTACCGGCTTTTACAATTGAATAGTTAAACCCGGGATTAACCGATATTGCCATATTCCCCGGAAGAGTCCATGTCGTAGTCGTCCAGATAACAACATAGGTATTGTCCAGGCTGTTGATAATGCCCTTCAGCCTGCCTTTATCATCAATTAACGCAAACTTGACATAGATGGATTGGCTGCGCTTATCCATATATTCAATCTCCGCTTCGGCCAGCGCCGTTTCACAGGACGGACACCAGTAAACGGGACGAAGACCTTTATATATGCAGCCGCGCTGGGCCATCTTTCCGAAAACCTCGATTTGTTTTGCTTCAAACTCAGGCAATAACGTAATATACGGGTTATCCCAATCACCGATTACGCCCAGGCGTTTAAAGGATTCCCTCTGTATATCAAGATATTTTCGGGCAATCCCGGCACAGGCGTTCCTGAATTTCACAGGCCCTACCTCATGGCGGTTCAGACCCAATTCGTTAATGGCCCTGTTCTCTGTTGGCAGTCCGTGGGTATCCCAACCCGGAACATAAGGGGCATAGTATCCTTTCATATCATAGTAGCGTATAACAATATCCTTCAGAACCTTATTCAAAGCCGTACCCAGATGGATACCACCATTGGCATATGGCGGCCCGTCGTGCAATACAAACTTCTCATGGCCTTCATTTCTTTTTATTCGTTTTTGATAAATATCGGTTTCCTGCCAATTCTTTAATATTTCAGGTTCTTTCTGCAGCAGATTCCCCCTCATTGGAAAATCTGTCTTCGGCAGATTCAAGGTTTTTCCGTAATCCATTTTATTTGCCTCCATATTTGTTTATATATTATTGTTAAAATACTTTTATCAAATTTCTAAGCTCCCCCACTTCTATAAGTGGGGGTTCCTTGTTGTTCACTTACCCATCCATGTATTGTTCCCAATAAATTAAAAAAGCCTTCCGCCCACATGGGACGAAAAGCCTGCTTTCGCGGTACCACCCAAATTACAGAAAAAGCATCTGTCACTTGTACGGGGTATAACGGCCCCACCCGGGTTCCCTACTTCTTTCCGGTTTCAGTTCACGGCTGGCGGATGATTTTCGGCCGGGTTCCCTGCGAAGCTTCCACCCGCCTTCGCTCTCTTTGAGGTTTTACCCATACCTACTCGTTCCGATCATAGCTTTTCATAATATTTGTTCCTAATTATACATGACCGGACAAGAACCTGTCAAGAGGAACCGTCCCCTTGGGTGTGGGGTGTGAAATGTAGGGGCGCGCAATGCGCGCCCCTACAGAACACCAATCGCCTGCACCTTTAATTCATTATTATGAATCAGAATAAAGAATCAAAATCAAATTCACCTGCTTTTATGTCGCACACCCCGTCCCCTTTCATTTGAACTGGGGAAGGTAGTCACTGTTTGCTTTGAACATATCATTCACCATATTCCGGATTTCCTCAAGACTTAATACGGCTGATGTCAGCGGATCAAAACATATGGCATGAAAAATTTTACGGGGATCTCCTTCCAACGCTCCTTCTACCGCCAGTTCCTCACACCTGGCGTTTGTATTTACCAAAACAGCCAGATGCTCGGGAAGCGCACCGGCATGGATGGGCTTTATTCTGTTTTTTGACGCAAGAACAGGCACTTCCACGCAGCAACCGGTTGGGAGATTGTCAATAAGCCCATAGTTTCTTACATTTCCGTTAAACTCATATAATGTATTGTCACCGAATGCGGCGTTGAAAATATTCGCTGCGTATTCATGACCTCTGGAAAGATCAATCTCATCCTTAGAGAACCAGTCTGTAATGTCCTTTTTCCAGGTATTTTCACGGTTTCTGTACCCATTAAGAATATACGCGTATACACCTGGATTCCAACCGGTTCCGTGGGTGCAATATTTTTCAATTAAACCGGGCCGTTTTCTGAACCACGCATTATATTCGGAGTTATGTCCGCTTGACTCAGTAACATAATAATCCAGGTGAAGATACATTTCATTTCTTACAATCTCCTCATTGTATATTTCAGGTTTCTTTACGACTTCCCTTATAAGCGGATAAGCATCCTTTCCATTCCATTTGTATTCCAGATAGAAAGCCTGATGATTGATACCGGCACATAAGAATGTAATTTCATCCATGGGGGCGCCTATCCACCTTGCAAGCATCTCTGCCGTACCCTGTACACTATGGCACAAGCCTGTAATGTTTAATTTGCCGTATTTGCCCTGCATAGCCCTGCACAGCATGGCCATCGGATTGGTATAGTTCAGAAAAACAGCATCCGGACAGGTTTTCTCAATATCCGAGCATATATCCATCATAACCGGTATGGTTCTGAGAGCACGGAAAATACCGGCAGGCCCGCGGGTATCTCCTACATTAATATCCACACCGTATTGTTTGGGTATTTCTATGTCATATCTCCATACATCCACTCCACCGGCCAGAATGGTACATACGACACCATCGGCGCCCTCCAGGGCCTCTCTTCTGTTAAGAGTTGCAACGATTTTCGCCGGGTACTTGCCCTTTTCAATAATTTTTCCCACAGCTTTCTTCGTCATTGAGAGCCTTTCTTCATTAATGTCCATCAAGGCCAGCGTACAATCCTGTAATGCCGGAAACGTCATGATATCCCTGACAAGTGTTCTTGTAAATCCGAAGCTTCCCGCTCCGATAAAGGCAATCTTTTTCATCATTTTTCCTCCTTGATTCCTTTTCATTCAGTTTGTTCCTGACTTCATCCGGACTGTGCAGGAAGAGTTATATGTGATTATACTATTACTATAGGATGCTTCGACATTTTGTCAAACAAGGCATCCACTTAGGGTATAAGTATACTATAACTCTACACTCTAAAATACTTTGCGTATATGGTTTATTGCAAGAGCTTTATGTGTAAATGCTATATTTTTTGTTGTGTTTTTAATCTGTTTACGGCATAATAATAGAAGACGGTGCCAGGAAGGAATATATTATGAGACCGGAAGATAAAAATGTGGAACTTCACGTTCACAATTATGGGGTTGAGGCATGTGAACCAGGCCATGACTATGGCCCTGCCGTAAGAGGATACTACCTGTTTCATTACATTTTTTCAGGACGGGGAATCTTTCAAGCAGATGGATTAACTTATGAATTACATGAGGGAGAAGGATTTTTAATATGCCCGAATGTTTTGACTTACTACAAAGCCGATATAAATTTTCCGTGGTCTTACGGATGGATTGGCATAACCGGACTGCATATTAAAGAGTTTCTTCAGGAAAGTGGAATAACACGGAACAACCCCATATGGCGGGGTGGAAAAGACAAATGTCTTGAGACCTGCCTGACAAATATAAACACAAAAGGTATTGAGTCTGCTAAGTATCCCCGCACCACAGGCTATGCTTATCTGTTTCTTGCGCGTTTAATCGAAAAAACAAACCTCCGCCGTCCCGCCTTTCAACGGAAAAACAGACAGGAATCATATATTCGTACAGCTATAGCTTATATGGAACAAAACTATTATCGAAAGATAACCATAGAAATGATTGCCCGGCATGTTGGGCTCGATCGCAGCTATCTCGGATCCATTTTTAAAAAGAAGCTGACTATCTCCATGCAGGATTTCCTGGTTAATTACCGGCTGTCCAAAGCTTGTGAGCTGTTAAAAAATGAAGATATCCGTATCTCCGACGTAGCCAGATCGGTTGGTTATTCCGATCAGCTGCAATTCTCAAAAATATTTAAGGAACACATGGGAATAAGCCCGCTTGCATATAGAGGAAGCGGGGAACCGTCCTCGCTTCCTACATGTCTTTAACTTCTATAAGCTTCTTCTTTAATTCATCCTCCATAACCCTGATTTCACTTTCTGCCTGCAGACGCTTTGCCCGTCCCTCCTGCTGTATTTTCAGGGTTTCCTCAATGGTTTCAATCAGATCCTTGTTAACCTTTTTCAATGTTTCCAGTTCCACTATTCCTTTCTCGGATTCCCTTGCTGTTTCAATAGAATTTACCTTCAACATTTCAGAGTTTTTCGACAACAGCTCATTGGTCGTCCTGTTTACCTCGGATTGCATCTTCAGCGCTTTTTCCTGGCGGAATAGCGTCATTGCAATAATAATCTGGTTTTTCCAAAGCGGAATTGTATTTAAAATAGAGCTCTGTATTTTTTCAACAAGCGTCTGATCGTTGCTTTGAATAAGACGAAGCTGCGGTGCTGTCTGGATTGCTATCATCCTGCTCAATTTCAAATCATGCAGTTTCTTTTCAAATCGGTTTGCAAGGCTTAACATATCCTTCACATTCTGCGCGTCTGCTGCATTATTGCTCTCCTGAGCTTTCGCCTTCAACTGAGGAATTATTTTTTCATTTATCTCCGCAAGCTTTAAAGAACCTGCCAGTATATATACATCCAACTGGTGCAGATATTCCAGGTTCTTGTCATACAAGCCGTCCAGCAGGGTAACATCCTTTAAAAGCTGCATTCTGGCTTTCTCAAGCTCATTGATAATTTTGTCAATATGAACACTGAGCTTGTCATACTGAATAACAAACTTCTTTGCCTTAGCCTTGACGTTGCCAAACATTTTACTGAAAACACCCTGTGACTCACCCAGACTGTCAACATCCAATTCCTTCACTTTTACCATTAAATCTGTAAGAGCCTCACCTATATGTCCGCTGTCCTTTGCACGGATCTGGGACAGGATGGTATCAGAAAACCCGGATATACTGCTCTGTGCCTGAATACCATATTGAAGAATGGCCTGTGAATCGGTAATATCAATAGTATCTCTTACTTCAGAAACCATATGCTGCTCTTCCTGGCTTAGTGACTCCCAAATTTTCATCTCATCCAACTGCTGTGTCTGAGTCTGAGCTTGAGTTAATGAAACAGCCGTATTTTCCATTTTTATTTCCTCCCCAAATCCCTGTTTTTGTTTTACTCTATGCATAATGTGTAAAACTATATACCTTCCTGTTTAATTGTATTTTGTAATACCTTAACTTCAGCATCCAGATCCAGTATGTCATTTTCAGTAAGTTTTTTCAACTGTTTTCTGAATGTATCCTTAATCATACCCAATGTATGCTCCACATTTTTCAATGTATTAAGGGCTTCCTCAGACAGGTATGGTGCTTTGCTTAACTGGTAGTATTTAGAAACAATCCTTTCGGTTGTATCCAGGTAATAGAGAATAAAACGGCGTGCTTCCTTTATATCCTTCGGATCTTTAATAAAATCCTCAAAAATATCATTTGCTGTCGTACATATTTCAAGGACATCGATCCTGACAGAATGCTTCATTATTTTAAGCCCAACATCCTCAATATGTTTTACCTGTTCCTTTCCCTCACGAACAATCCTTTTCTGTTCACCCCGGGTAATTCCGTCACAAACAAACTCATCATCAGGCATGGATACCGGTTTTTTCTTTTGCTTCGGTGCGGGTTTTACTTTTTGGGGTTTTTGCTTTTTCTGTTTTTTTGAAGGCATAAACATAAGCATACCGGCAATAAACGCAATCCCACCGGCTCCAACCGAAACCGGAAAAGGACTTTGAAATCCCTCCAAAAACAAAGCGAAAAAGGTTAAACCAACAATTATGGATAGTATTAATCCCAAAGCTTTCATCCTGCATCCCCAAACTTTTCAAAATTTCCGAGTGTATTACTAATTCCTGCCATAACGCAGCAAGGAAATATTAAATTCAGCCTATATATTTTCTTGTATAGCTATAATAATTATAACCTGTTATTCAAATAAATGCACGGGCAATATAAATTTAATCATGCATACTTAACAGTCCACCGGTTGAGGTGGAGCAGAGGCCATCTTCAGTCCTCGTTAATATTATACGTTTTTTTTTTATATAAGTATGCCATGAAATAAAAAACCTGCCGGTTCACGTTTTTGCCCCCAGCTGATATGTTCCGGAAAACCCTGTTACAGGACATATGTCTCCGAAATCGAAGGCTATATCCGAGTCTGCAGGTATTCCAGCCTCCCGAGGCAATTTAAATGTAGTCACATATATTTGATGCAATATATCGTTCATCGGGATTTTTTTCAAACGCGGCAAGACCTGCTCAAGCTCAGTCCGGTACTCAATGACCTTTTTCTTATTGCGCCTTTTTCGGGCCGCATCCTCTTCTTTTCGCATAAAAGCAGGTATTGATGGGTTTTTCATGGATCTGAGATAATCAAACCGCATACATTCAATAATCCCTTCAGGTAAGACCGGGAAATTTTTCTTTATAAATATGTGCAGAATCTCATACAGGTCCGAAACCTTCACAGGTTTATCCAAATAGCCGTTAGTTCTCATCCAGTATGCCAGTTTTTCATAAAAATCGAAGTACTCAATCCCTGACAGCATATAATGTATCCATTTTAGTGTAATGACGATACGTCCTGAATTATAAAACAAATCCAAACATGCTTCAATATCTTTCAGAACTAAAACCTCATTTGCAGACAAACAGCGGTTTGAAATAATTTCATATGGAGGATAATTTCTGTATCTGTAACCATAATGCTCCGATTTTTCTCTCAGAGCTGTTCCCCTCAGCAGCTTCAGGAAACCCAGTTGAAAATGATGGGTAAACAGCCCGTAAACCCGGTTGAATGACTCTTTAAACCTTGGATATGTTTCAAAGGGAAGTCCGGCAATCAAATCAACATGTAAATGAATATTACCCATCGACAATATCCTTTGCAGATTTGTAAAAGCTATGTCAACCCGGCTGAATCTTTCAACTTCTCCCAGTGTTTCATCATGTATTGATTGAATCCCCGCTTCTATCTGGACAAGCCCCGGCGGCATATCAGCCAGTTTTAATATTGTTTTTTCGGTAAGGATTTCGGGAGCAATCTCAAAATGAAAAACCACCCGTTTTTGCGAAAACTTTAGTATATGATTTAATATGTCCAATACCCTCTTCTCATTCGCGTTAAAAGTTCTATCTACAAATTTAATAACCTCGGAACCGCTTTCCACCAATTCCTCCAATGCTCTATAAACCCGTTCCGGGTTGAATGTCCTTACTCCCCCTGAAACAGATGAAATACAAAAGGCACAATGGAAGGGACATCCCCTTGTTGTTTCCAGATAAGCAATCTTATGTTTTAAGGAACCCTTATAAATATATAGATACGGTGACGGTAATTGATTCAGATCCTCAATAACGGAATAACCCATAAGCCATTCATTTTCATTTTTATCCGGCCTTTTTCCCTCCATGAGCAGTTTCAAAAGAAACGGAAGCTTTTCCTCTCCTTCTCCCCCTATCAGAAAATCAACTCCGGCATGTCCCGACAACAGCCCTCCGTTGTCAAAGCTGATCTCCGGACCACCGGCTATAACAACAATACCACTGTCTGCTTTTTTTATATCCTCTATAAGTTTCACTACATACTCTATATTCCATACATAGCATGAGAAAGCCACCACATCCGGTTTTTCCCTGACAATGCCGCCAAATATCTGTTTGAGTCCTTCATTTACCGAAAACTGAAGCACCTTCACATCAATACCTGCCTTTGAAGAAGCGGCTTTCAGGTACAGAACAGCAAGATTTGTATGCACATATTGGGAGTTGACAGCAACAAGAAGCGTTTTCATATTAAATCCTCATAATTAAGATTTGTATACCTTCCAAAAGGAATTGTATTCCTTCGGGCCTTCTTTTGCAAGTATTTTGTTTCAGGCACGGGCCGGCAGTTTTCCTTTCAACCGGTAAACAAAAGCAAGAATTTCCGCAACAGCCTGATATAATTCCGACGGAACCTGCTGCCCTATATCCACTGACTTATATAAAGCCTGAGCCAAAGGCTTATTCTCAACCAATTCAACGCCGTTAGCCTTTGCAACCTCTTTAATCCTAATAGCCATATAATTCTGTCCCTTTGCAACAATAACCGGTGCGGGCGCTTTTTTTGCGTCATAATGAATTGCTATCGCATAATGCGTCGGGTTTGTGATAACCACATCAGCTTTAGGCACTTCGCTTAGCATCCGCCGCATGGATATTTCCCGCTGTTTCTGGCGTATTCTTTGTCTGACTTCCGGACTACCCTCTATTTCCTTGAATTCTTCTTTAACCTCCTGTTTGGACATTTTCAAATCCTTTTCATATTGCCACCATTGATAACAATAATCCAGAACTGCAATAATTATCATCATTGCACATATCTTAATGGCAACATCCACAGCGGTTGAGGATATATAGACCGCGGCTGAAGCAAGATCCTGATCCATCAGCTTTACTATGCTTTTCTCTTCGGCCCTGATACTCTGCCATGCTACAACAGAAATTATAGTAATTTTTAATAGCGACTTCAATAGTTCGGTAAGACCTCTCATGGAGAATATTCTTTTTATTCCGTTTATTGGGTTAAGTTTATTGAATTTCGGCTTTATAGGCTCAAGGGTAAATAGGGCGCCAACCTGGGCATAGCTTGCTATAACTCCCACAACAAGCGCTATTCCGAGTATCGGTCCCAGAATTTTTATTATTTGCAGCAGAGCAAGACCCAAAATGTGCACTGTTTCATTCATCGAGCCGGCATCAAAGGTTAAAACAAGCTCCCCCATGCATAGCTTGAAAAACGCGGAAGCCTCTTTGTACATATAGTTACCCAGTAATTTTAAAGAAACAAAAACAATTAAAAGAACCAATGCTGAGCTTATTTCCCTGCTTTGAAGCACCTGTCCCTTTTTGCGTGCATCCTTCTTTTTCTTTGGGGTTGCCTTCTCTGTTTTTTCACCTTCACCGGCAAAAAATTGAAGATTCAATATTATTATTCTATTATACCTGACTGTACGTTTTTGAAAGAATACGGCTCTTTCTATTCTGTTTAGAATCCTTGACAGAAACAAAGCCATTTATTTACTCTCCCCTTAATAGTTCTAAAAAATTAAACATCTCGGTCTGCATACCATCAACTAAAACATGTACAATGTTTCTGAATGCCACAATAGTAAGAAGAATAACAATAAGGCCCAGAAATATTTTGAGCGGAAGCCCGATAATAAAAACATTCACCTGTGGAACGGCCTTTGCTATCACTCCTAACGCAACATCAGCTATGAGTATGGCAGCAGTAACCGGAGCCGCTATCTTAAAGCCAATTGTAAAAACAGAACCAAATAATCGTATAACCGAGTCCATAAGAGGTTCGGAAAGAAACAGGCTGTTCCCTGGCGGTAGAATTTTAAAACTGTCAGTGAGTGTATATATCAGAAGATGATGCCCGTCAATAGCAAGAAACATCAGCATGGTCAGTATAAAATAGAAATTGGCGGTAACCGGAATCTGAATATTGCTCATTGGGTCAAAAACACTGACCATTCCAAACCCGATATGCATGTCAATCATCTGCCCGGCCAGATATATTGCTGTTATAATCAAATATGAAATATATCCGAGCATCAGCCCTATCAGAAATTCCTTGGCAGCAAGGAAAATAAAAGAAACCAGGTTATTATAACTTCCAAGCTCCGGTATGTGAACGCTGTATGTAAGAATTATTGTTGTTAAAAACGAAAACCCAACCTTATAATATACCGGTATATTCCGTCTGCCAAAAACAGGAGATACCACAAACAAGCCTGTTATACGAATAAAAATTAATAAAAAACCATCCCATAGATCAGACAGAAAATCGAGTGGTATAGTCATGCGATACTCCTTTTCAGGTTAGGGACAACAGGTTATTGTTATAGGTCGGATTATGAAATATTTTCCTGTCTTATCTCTTACCTATTACCTCTAATATATAAACTGAAGGATGTTTTCATAAATTCTTAAGGTAAATTCTTTCAGAGTGGTCATCATCCATGAGCCGAATATAAATATAGCTAAAAAAACAGCAATAATTTTAGGCACAAATGAAAGGGTTTGTTCCTGAATTTGTGTAGTAGCCTGAAAGATGCTTATTGCCAGACCTACAATAAGTGCTACTCCTATAAGCGGTGCAGCGAGTTTTATAACTGTAAATACGGCATCCTGTGCAATGTCCAGTATTTGCTGTTCCATAGCCAACCACCTTTCATTGTAAATTCTACTCAAACGACTGAAGAATCGTTCCGGCTACCATGTTCCAACCATCAACCAATAAGAACAGAAGGATCTTGAAAGGCAATGAAATCATTATCGGCGGCAGCATCATCATACCCATTGACATAAGTGTACTTGCAACAACCATATCAATCACCAGAAAAGGTATATATAGCATAAACCCTATTTTAAAGGCTACTGTCAGCTCACTTATCATAAATGCCGGAATTATAACAGTCATCGGAAGATCATTAATATCCTCCGGGGGATCGATATCAGCGATATTCGCAAACAGGGCCAGATCCTTTTCACGGGTTCTGGCCTTATTCAACATGAAGTCCTTCATTATATCCGAGGCGTTGTCAATGGCCTGCTCCATTGTAATCTCATTTTCAGAGAAAGGTTTTAAAGCCTGATTATTTAGATCGGTTAATACCGGCGACATGATAAAGAGTGTAAGAAACAACGCCAGACCAATTAAAACCTGATTTGGCGGCATCTGTTGTGTACCCATGGCATTTCTGAGAAAGGAAAGAACGATAATAATACGTGTAAAGGACGTCATCATAATAAGAAGGGAAGGAAGTATTGATAGTACCGTTAAGTAAAGCAACAGCTTGATACTGTTTGAAACATCCTCCGGATTGTCGGAGGATCGAATGGTAATTCCATCATCTGAAATGGATATTCCGGGTTCCGCATATGCATTTACACAAAAGGCTGCGATGATAATCAAAAGGCATATGCAGAAAACAACTGTTTTTTTCTTTTTTGGCATAGGTTCCTATACTTCCTTATCGTAGCTTTTTTCCCTTAATTGTTCCAGCCTGTGAATATTTCTGCGTAAAGCATCGCTGTCTTTCTGCTTTGATTCTGTATTATGACGAATATCTTTCATTTGTTTCTCTTTGTCGCGGGTATGAATATATTTGTCGAAAATTTGCCGGAAATCAAATACGGGCTCTTTTAAAACCTTATCCTGTTGTTCTTGTTCCTGCTGCTGACTTTCATCAAGCTTTATCTTCGCTACCTGCTTAAACTCTTTTTTCCCCAAAAGAAACAGAAAATGTTCCGAACCGACGCGTATGAGCAGCAAACGCTTGTCCAGACCCAGACTAAGCTGCTCTATAACCTGCATATGTTTGGATTTCATGGACGCCGATGCTCTTTTTCCTATGAACCGGGCAGCAATATATGCCAGGAAGAGTATGGAACCAAAAATAAGCAATACGCCCATTAATTGCAGGTAGGAATCTTCCCCCATAAACGGCACCTTTCTTAACCTACGACCTTTTTAACAGCCTCAATAACTCTTTCAGCCTGAAATGGTTTTACAATAAAATCACGGGCGCCGGCCTGGATTGACTCGATAACCATTGCCTGCTGACCCATGGCTGAACACATAATTATTTTCGCGTCCGAATTCAGCGCTTTAATCTGCTTAACAGCTTGTATCCCATCCATCTCCGGCATGGTAATATCCATAATAACCAGATCCGGAACAAGCTCTTTGAATTTTTCTATGGCCTTTGCTCCGTTTTCCGCTTCACCAACCACCGTATACCCATTTTTCATAAGAATATCCTTTATCATCATTCTCATGAACGCCGCATCATCAACGATAAGTATATTCGCCATACTTCGTACCTCTCCTTATACACAAAATATCTTCCTTCCGGATATACCGGAAAATCCGGTTTTAGTGTATTAATCCTGTTTGTATTCTAAAAAGTTCTCATTGTCCTAAACATTTTTATTATTCTTATTATATAATGATTTATCATGTAAATCAAAGTCTTTTTGAAGGATGTATGATGTCGGTAATCCTGACTCCAAAACTTTCATCAATTACCACTACTTCACCTTTTGCGATATTCTTCCCGTTCACAAGAATATCCACCGGTTCACCTGCCAGTTTATCCAGTTCAATAATGGAACCCTGCCCAAATTCAAGAATCTCTTTTATTTTTTTACTGGTTCTTCCCAACTCAACTGTTATCTGCAGCGGCACATCCATAAGAAGTCCAATATTTTGAATTTCAAAAGCCTGCCCTGCCGCATCAAAAGACTGAAACTGTGCCGGTTGCACATTGATAGGATTTTGCGGGTGCTGCGGATAAGGCGGCTGTGGATTTCCGTATGGTCCATAAGGCTGTCCGGGCTGTTGCTGCGGAGGCGGAACATGCTGCGGATTGTTGTTTGCGGGAGGCTGATCGGAAAAAGGCTTTTGCTGCTGTGGGGGTGGCTGAACAGGTTTAACCTGATCGATAACGGGCTTGGACTCCTGGGTCCTTAATAGATTTGCAACCAGTTCTTTTGCGAAGGATATGGGTATAAGCTGCATTATCTGACTGTCAATAAGATCACCGACTATTAAGGAAAATGCCACCTTTACAATCTTTTTCCCTTCCTCAAACTGAACCTTCCCGCTATCTTCCGCAAAATGTATAAGCAATGATTCCGGTGGTGAAATATCGACCCTTTTGTCAAACATTGACGACAGTGAAGTCGCAGCTGAACCAACCATCTGGTTCATTGCCTCACTTATTGCGCTTAAATGCAGTTCCGACAACTCTGTATCAAGCTCAATCTTACCGTCTCCGCCCATCATCAAGTCAGTTATAATCTTAACATCAGGCTCCTGCATAATCAGCAGGTTCGCTCCGGTAAGTCCATTTGTATACTGAACCTTAACCGCAACATAAGGTTCCGGATATTGCCTGGAAAGCTCCTCCCACGTGGCAACGGATACTTTTGGGGTAGTTATCATAACCTTCTGTCCCAATAACGTATATAGGGTGGTTGCAGAAGTACCCATGCTTATATTGCCAATTTCACCCAGAGCATCTATTTCCTGCGGGGTAAGAACATCTCCCTCTTCGGGTTCCTGAGCTTCAGAGTCATCGTCCATACTTAACGCCCCACTTAATAAAGCATCTATTTCTGCCTGAGAAAGCATGTCGCCCATTTACTCATCCTCCCTTCTGACCACCTGTGATATTTTTACCGCTGCTTTTTTATTTTTAACACCGGGTTTTGCGTTAAATTTGTGTAATTCTCCTACCATAATTTCCATGTCACCATCTACAGAGATGTCCAATGACAACACGTCTCCGGTCTGCAATTGCAGAAATTCCGATACTGTCAACTGTGTTTTTCCAAGTACGGCAATAACAGGAACCCGGGTCTCTTCAACCTTCATTTCAATAGACCTTTTTGTTTCCTCCGTAGTGCCTTTTTCAATCATCGAAAACCAAATTTTTGTGCTTAGCTTCGACATCACAGGCTCTACTACCATATGAGGTATGCACAGATTCATCAAACCTTCCACTTCTCCGATTTTTGCCTGGAAAGTGACAAGGGCAACCATTTCAGTCGGATTCATAATCTGCGCGAACTGAGCGTTTGTTTCAATTCTGTCCAGGGACGGCCTGAGCTGAGTTACATTTTCCCATGGTTCCCGCATATATATCAGCATTTGAGAGATAATCCTCATCAGAATGGCAATTTCAATTTCAGTGAACCCGCGTATTTTTTCAATTCCATTGCCTTTACCACCAAGAATCCTTTCAATTAACGCATAGGAAATAGCTGGTGAAAAGTCAAAGATAATACTACCGGGAAGGGGATTGAAATTTATAATAGCCAGAACAGCCGGGTTTGCGATGGAGTTAGTGAACTCGGAGTATTGCAGGGCCTCCATTGATATCACATCTACCTGAACCAGCGTTCTTAAATAACCTGACAGGAAGTTTGTAATCAGCCTGGCATAATTCTCATGAATTATCTGCATGGTTCTTAAATGGTCCTTCGCAAATTTACTGGGCCTTTTAAAATCGTGCTCCTTAATCTTCTTCTCGGCAGTATCTCTTTTAAATTCCTGAACATTGATCTCGCCGGTGCCTAATTGGGCCAGCAGATCATCAATTTCATTCTGGGACAGTATATCCCCCACGGCTGCTTGTCCCCCCTTTACCGCAAATATACACAGGTTTATTCTTACAATTGCTTGCAATTGCATCTTAACAAACCAAGTACAGTGACCAACTTATTCCCTTATTGTGGGAACATCTGCAGGGTTACCCTGTATACCATCTTTTCCTTGGGCTTCTTATTGGCATTCAAAATATCATTAAAAATATTCATAAGATCATCTCTTGCCTTATATCTGGTTTCCAGTTGTTTTGCTTCCGTAAGGGTCATATCGGCAAAATAATCCCCCACCGCCTCTTCCAATTCACTGATATATGAAACTGTAACAAGGTTTGTTATGTAGGTCTCCTGTTTTCTCTTCGGACCAACATCACACTTTATGGAAACCGATACCATAATGATTGCTTCAGGATTCTGCGGTTCGGCTTTTAACGCGAACAACTTGTCCTCGCCGTTAAACAGCTTGAATTCTATCATTTCATCATCAGGAACAACCCTCTCATTCATAGCCGTATCGGGCTGTGTACCAACCGTTGCCTGATTGTTTGGATTATACGAAACAAACAGGAATATGATTAACACTGCCAATGCCAATGTTAATACGGCAATTATCGCTAAAAGAATTGTGTAAATACTTTTTCCTTCCAAACAGCACACCTCTCATCCTGCAAAATACCCGGACACAACACTATTTGCGACCTTAAATTTATCGACAGCGAAGGCTTTACCGCAAATACTTAAAATAACTTTGCAACCCCTTGATGATTCTCTAAATAAATAATAATAGGTGATTAAACACTAGGGTGATAAAACATGGAAAAAAACTTTTTGCTTATATTCTACCACCTTTTGAATAATTTCATCAACTTTTTCAGTTACTACGTATTTTTTCCCGTTTGTAAGGGTAATCACGGTATCGGGTGTAGCTTCAACAGATTCAATCCATTCGCAATTCAAAATGAAAGTTTTCTTATTAAAACGGGTCACCTCGATCATGCTATCACCACTTTTCCCGACTTATTTCAATATTCCTCATGGATGGTTGAAGAAAACCGGTACCGGTTTCCGGCAGCCGGTTTTCCTTTATCAATTCCAATCAACAAGGATCCTGCCTAATACTTTATGCTTTTAAAACTACCGCTTCATATTGGCAAGCTCCTGCAGAATCTCGTCAGAGGTTGTCATAACCCTGCTGTTTGCCTGGAAGCCGCGCTGCGTTACTATCATTTCGGTAAACTGCTGCGCCAGGTCCACATTGGACATTTCCAGTGTTCCCGGATTCAGGCTGCCTGCTCCTTCTGTGCCGGGTTTATATGCCCTGTTGAAATCCCCGGAGTTGGATGTGGGCAGGAACAGGTTTGAGCCTGCCTTCTGAAGGCCCGCCGCGTTGTCGAACACAGCCAGCCCAACCATGCCAAGAGGCTGCTGGCGGCCATTGCTGTATACCCCGGTAAGAATCCCATCATTGCCTATACTGAAGGTGACCAGAGTTCCCGGCGGATACCCGTCCACCTGGGTGGGCTTCACCGAGCTGTCATCGGCAAACATGGACAGTTTTTCAAAATTCAGTTCAAACTCAAACTCATCGGTCCCAACACTTAAACCGGGCTGGACAATAACCGTCTGCCTGGTGTCAAACCCACCGTCATCGGTTACAATTTTTCCGTTGCCGTCAAAACGGATATACCCTGTTGCGGCGCCGTCAAACTCAACATCATCACTGCCGGTTACGGCATAATACCAGGATGTGGTTCTAACTGTATCCGATCCAACTGTTATCTCACCGGTCATGTTCTTCCAGAACCGTACATTCAGCTTGTATTCATTTCCGAGCTTATCGTATACTGTTAACGGTACAATGAAGTGCGGCTCGAAGTCGTTTCCTGCCCCATCGTCCGGTATACCGTCCCCCGGGGAACCGGTATCCGGAATTTGGTCAAGTGTCGCGCCATTAACAGCACTATCACTGGTTCCTCCCACCGGTGCTTTTGTCGCGTCCAGATTTCCGGACAGTACCGCCTTGCTTGTGGCCTGCGCGGCAATGAGCCGCTTGTTCATATTATATTCATCCTCATACAGGTTCAGCGGTTTGATTTCCTCCTGGGTATCAAATACATAATTACCCTCGTTATCAACGGAATACCTCTGCCATCCAAGAAGGTTCAACCCCTGTGCCGTTACCAGATTACCCAGCTTGTCTATACCGAAATTCCCGGCGCGGGTAAACATCGGTGTTCCCTCCGTTCCATTGCGGACAATGAAAAATCCGTCTCCTTCAATGGACAGGTCGGTAGGGCTGTCTGTACGCTGCAGGCTTCCGCGCCCCATCAGCGTGTCTACGGCGCCTACATTCATACCAAGGCCTATCTGCATGGGGTTTGTTCCGCCCCTGCCGGTGTTCGGATCCGGTGCTCCTGCTCCGGACATGGTTTGGGCAAATATTTCAGCAAATGTGGTACGGCTGGCCTTATATCCCACCGTATTCACATTGGCTATATTGTTACCTATTACATCCATTTTTGTCTGATGTGATCTCAAGCCTGAAACGCTTGAAAACATGGATCTCATCATAAAAATTCAACCTCCCCGGGTTACCGTTTCTTCGGTCAATCCAAAACGGCCAGCCTCCCGAAAGGGTCCGGCTGTATAACCCCTTATTCTTATTATCG
The DNA here is from genome assembly GCA_964610205.1 of uncultured Oscillospiraceae bacterium. Lineage (GTDB taxonomy): Bacteria > Bacillota > Clostridia > DSM-8532 > DSM-8532 > CAZSVI01. The sequence continues at coordinate 2,806 of CAZSVI010000070.1, read as the reverse complement.
GTCATTCTTTATTGAACATTAATAAACAGGCTGACGGTCAATCGGCAAAAACCGCTCCGTCAATATTGGTAAAGACATTTTCCTTCATTTCACCGCTGTTTAAAGCAGTAATAACCATGCGATTCCTTACATTTATAACAAAGGCCATCCTGTCCATAACCACCAGGGTTTCCTTCACGCCCTTTGCCTCAGCCCTGTCAACCGCTTCTGAAAGCTTTGTCCGCTGAGAATCGGTAAGGTTCAGATTCCGCGTTTCCATCCTTAGCTGCGCATGCTTTGAGATTTTCAAATCCTGTCCGGCGCCAAGCTTTCCCCGCAGAATATCCGCGAAATCTCCTGTTTGCCGTACACTATGTTTCCTTTGAACCTCTCCCTGTGCTTTTACAGCGGGCATTCCTGAAACAGGCCTGTTGTTATATACCATCGCCATCGCCGTCACCTCCAACCGAACCGGACTCCTCAAGCTCTTCTGCAGCTTCTGTTTCATCTCCGTCCGTCTCCTCCGGTTCATCCACCTCCGAGCCTTCTTCGACAAGCCCGGGTATCTTTTCCTCGATTGCCCTCAAGGCTCTGAGAATTTCGGTCATTAACTGCTGCTCCGTAGAAACAAGGTCTATCTTACGGGTGGAAATAATGTCCGCTACAGGAACTGATACATTGTCAAGAATGACATGGTAGCATTCCCTCTCCTCATCATAAATACCGTCCCTCAGAATCCCTTCAACCTGAACGGTTTCTCCGGTAGACGCGTCTTTGGCTTTGAAAACAACCTGTTGGCCCTTCATGCCCTCAAGATATTCCTCAACACTTTCAAAAGCGTCCTTCTGTATGTCTTTCACACTCAGAATAACCTCATCCAACGTGGTATAAATACCATGGGCGCCTTTCTGAATTTTTGCCACAATCCCTTCCAATGTATACGGAGACTCGTCTTCCAACAGGACTGTCTTTACCGTGCCCAATAATCCAATCAAACTGTTGTAGCGCTCAATTTCCATGCTCTGATAACCAATCGGCTTATCCGAAACAGCGGATACTTTATCCAACGGTACATCCTCATCATTCACTACCAGATAAACCTGGCCGGAATCAAAACGAACACCGGATACCTCACCTTCAATATATTTCGCCCTTCCGGTTGCCTCATCCGCAATTACAGCCGATACGTATTTCCCCAGCAGGGAGTACCCCATACTTGAGGAAAAAGAACTGTTCAGATTCTGCATTTGTTCCAGTGAACTGAATTGGGCTATCTGAGCTATGAAGCTCTGATCATCCATTGGCTCCAACGGGTTCTGATGCTGCAGCTGTGTAATCAGAAGCTGCAGGAAAGCATCCTTTCCAAGTTCATTGTCTACGTTACGTTTTGATTTTGAGGCTTCATATAATCCTATCATTTGTTCAATTGTATTTTGATCTGTGAATGTTACCTCAGCCATGTTCTCACCTCCCTTTTACGCTGTAAGATTGATTCTGGCTCCTTCGTTCTGTATCGATGCTCCTTCAAAACCTCTAATCCTGTATGTCTGGTGTACATTTCCCACAACGGCGGCATCAGGTATAACAGGCCTTCGTTCTCCGGTTTTTCCGTTTTGCCCGTTGTCATCACCGGCCTGTCGCTGTCCGTGCTGGCCGACAGATACCGAGAGGTTCTGAATTGTTATCCCGCTTTTTTCAAGTGAATCCTTCAAATGCTGCATATTGCTTTCCAAAATCGCCCTTACCTGCTCGTTTTCGGCCACAAATTTTGCCATAATTTCGCCGCGCTCATGAATCACCCTCAGTGAAATCTTGCCAAGACTTTCAGGTTTAAGCTGCACTACTATTTCTGACTTGTTTTCACCTGTAAGTGTTTCAGCTTTTTCAACTACCTGCTGTATTATTGACGACCTTGGAATAACAGACTCCTTAAACGCACCGGAAATAACCGTTTCGGTACTGACTGCCTTTTCGTAATTCTCAGCGGAAACCGACTCTGATTGATGTTCAGGAACCAATCCCATTCTTTCCCGGGTAGTTTGATCAGGAATCATATCATCCTGTTTCAGATCATCCCGAGTTCTGCCGGCTGATCCATCCATTGGCTCTCCGGAGGATTTGCTCTGTCCATTTACTTCTGCGGAACTCTTACTGTCAGCAGTCGGATCCAATGTTTCCTCAACGCCGCCGGGCATATCTTCATTATCCGTCACAGACTCAGCCCTTTGAGCATTTACAGCAGGTATTACTATTTCCCTTATGGACTCACTGACTACATACATTTTAGTGTCTTCGGTTTCCTGAAGCATTTTCCGGATCAGATTCTGAAGAGTAGTTACTGTCTTAACAGAAACCTGCCCTTCATTTTGAACAATGCTTTCAAAAGCATCTTCTCCAAGCAGCTGTTGAAGTTTGTGCATGAAATTCCCGGTATGTTCCGAGGTTTTTGTTCCTTCAAGGCCTTCCGCCAGTTTCATAAGATCCGAAAGTTTAGTTTCCAGAAGTTGTTCCGGTCCTGTTAAATCCGGCGAGACACTACTGCTTTCTTCGGGAGCATTATCAGGTTCGGCTTCAACGATTACTACCGAGAGTTTTTGAAGCAACGACATAATCTGATCCAGTAAAACCTGCAGTTCTTCCCTTTGTTCCGGCAAATTCTCTTCAAGCGTCAGTTCTGCTGTTTTACCAAAGGATTCGGAACTTCCCGCAGCCTGCTCCATCTGATTGGAATTCATCGTGCGTACCGGTTGTGTTTTATTGCTTTGCCCGGTATTCATGTTTTTTTCATAGGTGCCGTCCGATACTGTTATTACCTTCTGTCCATCCT
>CAZSVI010000069.1:0-19903 GCA_964610205.1 uncultured Oscillospiraceae bacterium | reverse complement strand
GTGAATTTTTATGTTTTTATTCAATTATCCTTTCAAGGCAACCTGATATAAAGCAAGGTATTCTTTTGCCGAACGTTTCCATGAAAAGTCACTTGTAAGCCCCTTCCGGACAAGCTCCCGCCATGTTCCGGGTTCGTTGCTGTAAATCCTGACAGCCCTTTTTAGTGCGCTTAAGAAGGATTTTGCTGTTAATTCACGGAAACTGATTCCATTCCCCCCCTTAAAATCCTTTCCAATATCAATAATTGTATCCTTCAATCCACCTGTTTCACGTACTATGGGAATAGTTCCATAACGAAGACTAATCATCTGTCCCAATCCACAGGGCTCAAAAACCGAAGGCATTAAGAAAATGTCGCTTCCGGCATAAATTCTGTGTGCCAGTTCCTCATTGAACTCAATTCGAACCGATACCTGATCAGGATACTTATCCATTAACTTTTTAAAAGCCTCCTCCAGGTGAGGATCACCCAAACCCAGAAGAACAAATTGGACATTCAGGGACATTATATCTTTAAAGGATTCAATAACTATGGATAACCCCTTTTGAGCGGCAAGTCTGTGCACTACTCCAATAAGCGGAACACTTATCTGCGGCAGCCCCATTTCCAACTGGAGGGCCTTCTTGTTTTCCAACTTTCCAATCAGGTTTTTTTCGTCAAAGGGAGTTTGAATAAACCGATCCCTCTTTGGATTAAAAACCTCATAACTGATTCCGTTTAAAATCCCGTACAAATCCTTTACTCTATTTTTTAAAACTCCTTCCAGCCCTTCTCCGTATCCGGACGCTAAGATTTCATCCGCATACGTTTTACTGACGGTATTAATTTTATCAGCGTATACAATTCCAGCCTTCATAAAGTTGAACATTTCAAAAAACTCAACAGCTTCAGGTACAAACAACTCCTCGGGAAGATTCAGTGTATCCATCATATCCTTTCCGAAATGTCCCTGATACTCCAGATTGTGTATGGTAAACACGGTTTTTATATCCTGGTAGAAGGAATCCGTCTTCATATAGTGCTCTTTCAGTAATAAAGCTGCGGGTCCAACATGCCAATCATTAAGATGCAGAATATCGGCCTTGAATCCTATAGCCCTCATAAGATCCAGGGACGCTCTGCATAAAAATGCAAAACGGACACCGTCATCGGGATGACAATAAATTCCGTCACGGTTATAATAATGATGGTTGTTCAGAGTGTATGTTTTACATGAAGCGTCTTTTATCTCTTTGACAATACATGTTTCCCTACGTTCACCTATTATTACCGGGAAATCCGTAACATAACCAGCTTCAGCTTCGATCTCTCTGTATCCGGGCAAGACTACCCGAACATCATGCCCCATTTCAGCCAACTCATGAGGCAATGAACCAGCAACATCGGCAAGTCCGCCTGTTTTCGCGTAAGGTGCTACTTCAGCTGATACAAATAAAATTTTCAAGCTTCTATTCATGTATTTTCCTCCAAATCAATTGTTCAATTTAATGCTTTGGCGAATCACACACCAAACAGGCGCTAAAACGCCTGCCTTACGTGTTTTGTATGCAGGGCAGGTATCCAAGGGAGCGTTTGATAAACATAGTAAAAAAAATAAAGGGCAACCCCATAAAGAGGCTGCCTTTCATATTATCCTTAAGATTTTTCAATACAATCCTTCATGGAAAGGTTAATGCGGCCCTGCCTATCAACTTCGATTACCTTTACCTGAACTTCGTCGCCTATCTTTACAACATCCTCCACCTTATTTACACGGGTATTGGCAAGTTTAGAAATGTGTACCATTCCCTCCTTGCCCGGAAGGAATTCCACAAAAGCGCCGAAATTCATGATTCTCATGACCTTTCCTGTAAATTGCTGACCAATCTGAACCTCTCCGACAATTCCCTCAATTATGGAAATAGCTTTTTTACCGGCAGCTTCGTCGGCAGTTGCAACAAATACAGTTCCATCTTCTTCAATATCAATTTTAACACCGGTTTCCGCTATAATACGATTGATAATCTTTCCTCCTGGTCCAATAACATCGCGGATTTTATCCACATCAATCGAGGTTGTAAAAACTTTCGGAGCATATGGGGATAGTTGGGCTCTCGGTGCATCAATAGCCTTCAATATTACATCATTTAAAATGGTCATCCTTCCCCTTCTTGTAATATCAAAAGCCTGTTTAATAATATCATAACCCAGACCATCCACTTTAATATCAACCTGGATTGACGTAATACCGTTTTTCGTTCCGGCAACCTTAAAATCCATATCTCCAAAGAAATCTTCGATACCCTGAATATCCATAAAAGTAACGAAGTTTTCGGGGTTTTTCTCGTCCGTAACAAGTCCGGCGGAAATTCCTGCAACAGGTTCCTTAATCGGAACACCTGCGTCCATTAATGCAAGGGTACTGGCACATACACTTCCCTGAGATGTGGAACCATTGGACATCAGCACCTCGGATACCAGGCGTATAGCGTATGGAAATTCCGTTTGCGTGGGTATAACCGGTTCAAGAGAGCGCTCTGCCAGAGCGCCATGGCCTATCTCCCTGCGGCCCGGCCCACGATTCGGTTTTGCCTCACCGACACTGAAGGATGGAAAATTATAATGGTGCATATAACGCTTTTCTTCTTCTTCATCCACACCATCCAGCATCTGGACATCTCCCATAGGACCAAGGGTAACATTGGTAAGAACCTGTGTCTGTCCTCTCTGAAACAACCCGGAACCGTGAGTTCTCGGGAGAATTCCAACTTCAGCCGATAAAGGCCGGATATCCATCAATCCCCTTCCATCGACACGTTTTCCTTCATACAATATTTTCTCCCGCACTATTTTTTTCTGAAGCTTGTATAAAGCTTCGGAAATCTGCGGTATTGCTTCGGCAAACTGTTCGTCCAGTTTCTCATGTACCATCTTTGACACTTCTGCTACATTCTTATCCCTTATCGTCTTGTCATCGTTCATAAGAGCATCAGCTAATTCATTTTTGCATAAATCCTGCACCGCATTGAATATTTCCGATGGTACAGCCATGGATGTATATGAGAATTTTTCCTTGCCTATTTCCTTAACAATATCTTCAATAAATACAATAAGGCGTTTTATTTCCTCATGGCCTTTTTTTATTGCTTCCAACATTGTATCCTCGCCAATTTCATTACCACCGGCCTCTATCATGACAATTCTGTCCCTATCGGCGGATAGGGTTACATACATCAAGCTCTTTTTCCGCTGTTCGGTATTTGGGTTTATGATAATGTCTCCATCCACCAGTCCTAATATAATTCCGGCGATTGGCCCGTTAAACGGAATGTCCGATATGCAAAGCGATATTACGGTTCCCATAATAGAAGCAAATTCGGGAGAATTATCCTGCTCAACAGACAATACCATATTCACAACGGAAACATCATTTCGAAGATCCTTCGGAAATCTGGGGCGTATTTGCCGGTCAATTACCCTTGAGGTTAATACTGCTCTTTCTGAAGGCTTTCCTTCCCGTTTGATAAACCCCCCCGGTATTTTCCCGACAGAGTATAGCTTTTCCTCATAATCCACACTCAGAGGGAAAAAATCAATTCCGTCCCTGGGTTCAGAGGCAGCGGTAGCAGTTGATAAAACTACTGTGTCACCATACCGGATCAACACCGCTCCGTTTGAAAGCTGAGCCAAATGTCCTGTTTCAACTGAAAGCGTTCTTCCTGCCACATCAATTGCAAATGTCTTTTTCATTTTTACCATCAACATCCTTTCGTTGTTTGCCCTGTGAATGAGGTCAAAAGGTCAGGGAGGAATGCTCCCGCTGCGGAGCCCTCTTCTCTGATCTTCTGCGCCCTGCATTCACGGTTTTATAATTATATGTGAAACATGGTTTATATACTCTTATTAATTATTTCACCATGCTCATCATTTTATCATACACACCAAAATAAAAGAGCGGATATACTCCGCTCTTATTTACTTCCTTATCTCAAGCTTTGCAATAATATCACGGTACCGGTTGATATCCTTTTTCATCAGATAATTCAAAAGGCCTCGCCTTTGACCAACCATTTTCAACAACCCTCTTCTGGAATGATGGTCCTTTTTATGGATTTTCAAATGCTCTGTCAAATGGGTAATCCTGTCTGTGAGCAATGCGATTTGAACCTCAGGTGAACCGGTATCGCCATCATGACGTTTATGGGTTTCAATAATTTCCTGTTTATTCATTCTTCCCATGACTCATACTCCTTTCCATTAATTGCCGTCAGCCCAGTCTACGGTCGGAGTGTTCCGGAAACCGCGCCGATGGTTCTTATAAAATACCAAAATAGTCTACCATATAATTGTTGATGTGTAAAGGGGCGATTTTTCCCGTTTTCTCCCGTTTTCTCATATGCAATCTCATGCGTATCATGCTAATCTTATGTCTACGTTTATATCTCATAATTAACCCTTCAGTATCCTTTTTACCAAAAATCCCGATCCTTTGCAGCGAAAAATAAGCTTTTTAAAAACCTATTCATTTATACTTAAGTCTTGTATAATAGTAAGGAAGACTAAAGAAAAGAGGGATTGAATTGCCTGATATTACAGTCCATAATAACGGTGAGTCAGTAACAATACCTGCAGCAAAAGACATTACTCTTTTAGAGTTACTTAAAAGAAACGGTTTTTTTATAGAATCGCCATGCAATGGCAGGGGAAACTGCGGAAAATGCCGTATAAAAATCAACAATAAAGAACATTCATATACGAAAGATGAAAAAAAAATTCTGTCGGCCGAAGAAATGCAGATTGGAATTCATTTGGCCTGTATGTGCAGGATTAAGGAAAATATGGAAATAACTTTGATGCAGCAGACTAGAAACGCTTCCATACAGACAGATGCTTACGTTCCTGTTGTTTCCGGAACCCCTGTGGCTGAAAAGATATACCTTGAGCTTTCACCGGCTTCCATATCAGACCAGGTTTCTGATGAAGACCGGATATGTATGGAACTTGAGAATTACAAACCGGAAAACGGGAGAATCTGCCATACGCCTTTCAGGAAAGACTCTATGAAGAATCCTTTTGACAGGCTTCCAATACGGGTTCTTCTGGATGCACCCGAAATAATACGCCAAAATGCATTTAAGGTAACCATTGTTGATATTATGGGGAAAATTACGGGGATTGAAAGCGGTAATTCCACACAGATACTATATGGCGTTGCGGTTGATATCGGCACAACAACACTGGCTGCTTATCTTTATGATTTAAAGGCAGGAAAACAATTGTCCGTTTCCTCTTCCCTGAATCCGCAAAACAAGCATGGAGCCGATGTAATATCACGTATTGACTACGCTTCAAAAAGTGATTCCCATCGTTTGGAGATGTCCGGTCTTATACATAATGCATTGAGCGAGCTTATTTTAAAACTGTGTTCCGTATCGGGAATTAAGCCTTCGGACATTTACCTTGTCACACTCGCGGGGAATACCACAATGATGCACCTTTTTATGGGCATTCCTTCAATGAATATTGCTATTGCTCCCTTTATCCCTGTGACACTTTCAGGGCATATATTGTATCCGCCGGAGGTTGGTTTACCCATCAGTAAATTCGGAGGTGCTGTAGTACTTCCTTCGGTTTCAGCTTATATCGGAGCCGATACTGTTTCCGCCGTTTTATCCACAGGAATGCATCTGAAAGAAGCTCTGTCCCTTCTTATAGATATAGGTACCAACGGAGAAATTGTCCTGGGCAACGAATCTTCCCTCTATGCATGTTCCACTGCCGCCGGCCCTGCTTTTGAAGGTGCAAGCATAAGTTGCGGCATGGGTGGTTTAAACGGTGCAATAAGCAGAATGAGGATTTTACCGGATGGAAACCTGGAGATTAAAACTATTGGTGAGGAGAGCCCTGTTGGTATTTGCGGTTCAGGACTAATTGACGCCATCGCGTGCATGCTGGAAATTGGAATTATTGATGAGACAGGACGTATTTTAAGTATTGAGGAGCTTGATGAAAATGCATACAGATATAGAACTAAACTTATAGAGATTAATGAACAGCCTGCCTTTATACTGGTATCCTCCGTCGATTCCTTCAATTGTAAGGAAATTGTTATTACACAAAAGGATGTGCGGGAAGTACAAAATGCAAAAGCTGCCATAGCTGCCGGTATACAGGTGATAACCCGGGTGGCCGGTTATCGCCTTCAGGATATTCAAACAATATATCTGGCAGGAGGTTTTGGAAGCTTTATACAAATTGATAGCGCTATAACCGTTGGGTTACTGCCAAGGGATCTTTCGGGCAGAATCACCGCCATTGGCAATGCTGCCGGCGCAGGCGCGATTAATGCGCTGTTATCCGGAGAAGAATTACTGCAGACAGATATAATCGCAAAAAAAGTAAAATATCTCGAGCTTTCCTCAAATCCGGATTTTGTACAGGAGTATACCGATAATATGTTTTTTGAGATTAACTAATAATAGTATAAGGAATTACAAAAAAGCATAAAATTTTTCAATACCATGAATTATAAACAGGTGTATTATCGTAATTGAGGAACTGATATGAAGCAGGAAACGGGTTTTAACCTTGATAAGGCAATTGAGGCTGTTCAGCATTACAGCGGTTCAACCGGAATACCTTTGCTTCTGATTGATGATACGGGAAAAACTCTGTACTCAACGAACCTTGATAATAAATTATGCCGAATCTGTTCTTTTCGAAATTGCAAAAAGCTTTCCGGAACAGACTGTGAAAGTGTTCATTTGTATGGTGGCTACCAGGCCGAACGGTTTGGAGGAAAATATATTTTCTTTTGTCCTTTTGGTATGGTACATTGGGCTTCACCGATTACCATTAACGGCATTATGAAGGGAGCTGTCCTGGGTGGTCCTGTTCATATGATTGAGCCTGAAGAATTTCTGCTTGCCGACTTTTTTGGTAAAAATTTTCAGGACGAAGAGCTAAATGAAGCCATCACATTATCAAAGCAGCTCCCTATTGTTAAGACAGAACGTGTAAACAGTTTATCCGAGCTGTTGCGGATAGTAGCTTTCCACATATCTGATGCCACATGGCATCAATACAATCTGGAGCTGCAGCAGCAGGAACAGGCTGCGGATATATCGGAGTATATACATCAATTAAAACGATTTGTTGTGGAAGGTGAAGAAGTCTCGGCGTATCCCATACAAAAGGAAAATGAACTTTTAAGCGCTATCTCTATGGGAGATAAACCTCTTTCCCAGAGGCTTTTGAATGAGATTATGGGACATATTTTCTTCGCTTCCGGAAATAATTTTGAATTGATCCGGGCACGAGTACTCGAACTGGTTGTACTTTTGTCCCGTGCAAGTTTGAAGGGCGGTGCGGACATTAAGCAAATATTCGGTTTAAATTTCCAGTACCTTGTTCAACTTCAAAATATATACAATCTGGAGGAACTGACACCCTGGCTTTCCAGAATAATGGAACGCTTTACCGATTATGTGTTTAATCTGATAAATGTAAAACACAGGGACGTTATATTTAAGTCCATTGACTATATAAGAAAGAACTATATGAAGAAGCTGTCCCTGGATGAAGTAGCTTCCTTTGTCTTCCTCAGCCCTTCGTATTTCAGCAAAATATTCAAGGAAGAAATGAATATGAGCTTCAGTAGCTATTTGAACCATATAAGAATTGAAATGAGTAAGAAGCTTATGAATGATCCGTCTATTTCCATGGTAGACGTATCTAATATTGTCGGTTTTGAAGATCAGAGTTATTTCTCAAAGGTTTTCAAAAAAATGACCGGGAAAAGTCCGAAAAAATACAGGGAAAACCTTGTAAAGGAATGAAATGAATTATCACGCAGCGATGCTTGATAAATATAAATATTGAGGTGATTAAATGAATATATTAATGGAGATTTCCGAGAACCTTCAGAAAGGCCGCGCCAAAAATGTAAAGGAACTGGTGCAAAAAGCTATAGATGAAGGAATGGATGTAAATGCCATTCTGGAAGATGGTTTGCTGCATGGCATGGGTATCATTGGCGAAAAGTTTAAAAATAACGAAGTATATGTTCCGGACGTATTAATTGCTGCCCGTGCCATGAATTCCGGAACCGAGCTTCTTAAACCTTTTCTGATAGACTCCGGTGTAAAGGCTAAAGGAAAGGTTGTACTTGGAACTGTTAAAGGGGATTTGCACGATATAGGGAAAAACCTTGTAAGAATGATGATGGAAGGCAAGGGCCTTGAAGTAATTGATCTGGGTGTTGATGTTTCGGCCGAAAAATTTGTGGAAACAGCCATGGAAATCAATGCTGACATTATTGCGTGTTCTGCCCTGTTAACAACTACAATGACAGAAATGAAAAATGTTGTTGACAGGGTAAATGATTCTCCGCTGGCAGGAAAAATAAAAATAATGATTGGCGGAGCTCCTGTTACCGATAACTTCAGGGCCAGCATCGGAGCCGACGTGTATACCGCAGACGCTGCTACCGCAGCAGATGAAGCTCTGCTACTCTGTGTATAGTGTAACCTCAGATAAATTTTGGTGCATTATACCGCTTTATGCAGCATTATGGAAAATGTATTAAGGGACAGGGGTTTAGCCCCCTGATTCCTTTTTTTATACGGAACATAAAAATTACAAGCCGCTGCTTTCTATAAGCCGAGGTTCCTATTACAAACTTCAGGTGGAGCAGTGTCTCGGTCTGAAGTACCGATTTCCAACTTTGCTGGACGAGTTTTACTAAGCGGATAAAAACCTGACAGATTTTTACCTATCACTTGAAACATATATTCCTTACGTATATAATGTTAGCCCGGTTAACCCTGTGGCCCAAATATACACCTGAAGAAATAAAAAGAATATTCAGTCGTACAAGCTTGGAATATATTCAAAATACAATATCTGAGGATTATATCCAAGATACTGAGGAAAATAATACCCGGTTAAACCGTGAGGATATAATTATACAGACAAAACAAATAACAATAGCAATCGATCGGTCGAAGCTTGACAATAATTCGGTAATTAGACGAAAAGATTTTACGGATTCGATACAGGACAGTACAGACGGAAACAACAATCCTACAAAAACCGGACAATCTGATACGGCGTTTCTGGCCAAAGCGCATGCGTCTGCTTTAAATATCGCTAAAGATACGGACACGCTGTCAAACAACATATTAAGAAGTATTCATCCCCGCAGTATTGCATTTGGATTGGGAGATCTGTTTGATTCATCCTTAGATTGGAGGCTTGATTCACCAATCCTGCATGCCTGGGTATATTATGAGACATTATCGAATAACGGGAGTGGACTGACACATGAACCTGCCGATATTCTGATTATCGGCAAAGGCCAGAAATGGATTCGGAAGAAGTTGGAAGAAACAGCTTATATGATTGCGTTATCCATTCCAAATCCCAATGAATCAATCATTATCAACAAAAATATTATCCGTATATCAAAAAAATCAGTAAGTGGAAGTATTAAGCTGCGTGATAAAAATATATTATTAAAATTTCTTGCGAAATTCAAAGGTGAACCGAACAGTCTTGGAACAGTAAACACCGGTGAAAATCCTTTAATTTCATATATTGCCGAACTTCAGGAACTACAGGAAAAAACCGGTCTTGTAGTATTACACAGCACATCTTACGAAAATTATAAGAATACCATCAGTTCTATACAAAACGGAATATTGAATGAAAAATACGCAATCTTCAAGCCTAAAGGCGAAAAAGGTATCGTAACAACCTATAAATACCGTGCACCCGGCTATCCCCTCGCTTTAAAATTATCGTCGGATCTTCTTTCCACTCCTTCCTTCACAAGGTTAATAAACAAATATTATCTGGATGTATTTATGAAGCTGATAGGTGATTTAGAGCGCAGAATGGAATTTTGGCAACAAAAGCATGAAATGTATTCAGCCGACAATCTTTGGTATAAAAACCTTAGCCGGGAAGAAAGAGGAAAAGTAAAGGATGTTGAACTGGGAATCATACTGGATGAGCAGTATGCCATCGAATATAACGTAGAACCTTCCATAGAATCTCCTGACAAGTATTATCTGCACATAATACCGGAGAATCTGATTCCCCTGGCAGAGAAATATATTAGAAAAATCAAGGAACAATACGATATAATCAAAAACCTAAAGGAGACAGAAAATTCGGCCTTTAAAAACATTTGTGTTTCCCAGGTTTTTGACTGTGCTATAAGAGGCATTGATTTATCGGATAAAGAGGAGATATCTACATTCTATAATGAGTGGAAGAATAATGTTTCACCAATGCTTACGATAGAAATCAAAAGGCTTCTGCATGAAGAATTCAAAGGACAATACGATACCCTCCCAAGAAATACTTTTTTTACATATCATTCATTAAACGATAAGACGATATTTGAGCTTCATATGCATTCTGTTCTTGATACAAGACGTGGAACCCTGGTCGTTGATCAAAATAGAAATTACCTTGGCATTTATGATGTTATGGATTTAGCTATGAACTCTTCGGTCTCAGGTAATAAAACAGACCATAATACTCATGATCCAGAACTGCCGCAGAGCAATGTTTCCGAATTAAAGCAGTATATTTACCAAAACCCGGGTTTCGTAAAACCTCTGATCCAATATTTTAACCAGATGACAAAAACAGAGCATAATCCCTGCAGCAGAGCAGAAGTGCACCGCTGGGCCGATTCCTCCGCCGCTGCATATAAATATACGAATCTCGTCAATAATTTTTCCCTCCATAGTGCGAAAGAATCTTTATACCCAATTGAAATCGATAACTTCATAACTGCGGGCAAAGCACTGTTACTTGCTAAATTTGAATGTGAAAAATATTACCTTGATCCGGATAATACATTTAAAAAATTAATATCTGATCCGCAATGCAATATTCCGCATGAAATTAAACAATATTTCATGAAAGCCAAACAAATGAATATTAATACCGTTAACAGATATTTATCCGATCACACCTTTATAACTGAAAATATTAGGTCCGTTTTCAGCCCTAAACTTCAAATGATATGGGATATAGAGCATTTTCTTGAAGCACTGAAATTATATAGTATTATAAACAAATCTATAAAAGCGTTCAAAACAGACTCTGAAACGCAGAACAGAATTTTTACCCACGTGCACTCTGCCTTTGAGGCAATATATCAATCCAGCTTTTGTTATATGTCCCCAAGCATGAAAAAAATCCAATATATTTTAACAGGGGAGGAAATGAAGAATGAAATCTGAATTCTATGTCAATCAGGCCATTATGTGGAGGGAAGATATAAGGAATTTCATATTCTCCCTGCTTGGTTTAAATCCCAATATTATAGACAATCCATTTGATATCGTAACCGAACTCAGTGATGAAAGTGTTCTCAGCGATTATGCAAGAAAATTGAATTGCAGCAATAATGATGTATTCAACACAATATATAACAAGGTTTCGGAGGCTATGGGATTGAAACAAAAGGCAAAGTCTGCAGGAATTAATTTACATGCATACAACATACTCGGGCTGCTTAACAATCAATCCTTTATGGATACTCTATCTGAAATTTTTCAGTGCGGCAACGAAATCAAAGAGATTACGGAGAAACTGCTTGATATGCATAAAATTCAAAATTTTTCCCTATCCGCCGGATTTATTACTGATTCTGAAAAAGATTTACCTTACAGCAAATTACTATGGAGGTTTTTACATCCAAATAATATTAACAGGATAAAATCTTTCTATGGTGAAGAATTTAATACATGGGATATAATAAATGAATTTACTAGCGATTATGCCAAAGAAATCTTAAGCCGGTATTATCATTGCGCGCCTCACGAAATATATGCGCACCTTATTCTGGATTCAACAGGCAGTACATTTAATACTCCACCCGTTAAAAGCCACATTCAGGATAATTCTCAAACTTTTGACTCTTTTGCAATCGCAAAAATGATGGAAACATTCAAGGCAATCGGAAACCGTTATTTAGCTGAAGCAGGAGATATAGCTTCTAATATATGGAAAAACATATGCCTGCCCGACACTCTGCGATTAATTCTTCCTTTATACCAATACTATGTTTTGCGGCATTACAGGGATTTTGTACGGAATATGCTTGAGTTGAAAACACCTGTTAAAAATTTGCCCATTAAAGCGGATATCATAAGCGATTTTATTTACTCTGATAATACGAATATCGGTATCCACGCTATTATTGATGAAAACCAGTCATTATTGATACAATACAGTATCGAGTACAATGATAATATAAGGTCTGATTTATTAAGCATTAAAGGCGAAGACAACATGCTTCAATACCTTCGCGATATCTTACCCGGGAATGCAAGGGATTTGAACAGTAATGACAGAATTCTCGCAGAAAGAATAATAAATCACGAAATAGCGCCCCCCTCTTGCCCTGAAAGAGGGATTTGGGCTCTGATGAATGAACACAAAGACCTGTCGCTTGTTCAAGCACTTGCATTAAATACAATAAGAATTAATGACCCGTATAATATTACCGATATGATTAAAGACAACAACGAAAATGAAATAATGAATCTTGATGAAACAGTAATTACCAGATATGATCCCCCGGAGCAAATATTCAACAATATAAAAAAAATGTATGAAGACAGTGGGATTATACCAAAAATCATTGAATGAATATATGTATTACTTGATTCTACTGCTGAATTAATATGCATAAATAATTCTGAAAATCACATATTTCATGCATAAAATACCGGTTTGAAGGTTGCATGAAACACGGTTGATTTTCGAGTTAATACAGTAGAAGCATTACTTGCATATTTTAAATAGTAACAGCGGATTTAAACAATTTAACATTGATTTAACACTAATGTACCTTTCATTTAACATTTCTCCTGTACTTTATATTTGTATCATACAAATATGAAAAGGAGAAAAATTTATGAGAACTACAAACAAAGTAACCCTCGTTATAATGTTGCTTTCCCTGCTGGCAGGATGTACCTCGCAAGCCGGTTATGCGGATAAGTCAAACGGAAATTTCAACGCATCAGGAAGAATTACCGTTGTATCCCGCGAAGACGGATCCGGCACAAGAGGTGCGTTTATTGAACTAGTTGGCATTGAAGATAAGGATATCAATGGCAGTAAAGTAGATCGTACAACCGATGAAGCGATCATTGTCAACAGCACTTCCATCGTAATGACCACCGTATCAGGCAATCCTTACGCAATAGGTTATATATCCCTTGGTTCTCTGAATGATACCGTTAAAGCAGTCAAGGTTGACAGTGTTGAGGCTTCTGTGGAAAATATCCAAAACGACCTGTATAAAGTCGCCCGTCCTTTCAATATCGCACCCAAAAAGAATCCATCCGAACTGGTTATGGATTTTATCAATTATATACTTAGCTCGGAAGGACGGCAAATTATTGAAAAAAACGGATATATTCCGGTATCTGATATACAGGGTTATACCAGTCTAAAGCTATCCGGCAAGATTACCATAGCAGGTTCTTCCTCCGTTACTCCGGTCATGGAAAAATTAAAAGAAGCCTACAAGACGGTCAATCCCAATGCGGATATCGAACTCCAACTGAGCGACTCGTCCACCGGAATGTCCTCGGCAATTAACGGAACCTGCGATATTGGAATGGCATCCAGAGAACTGAAAAGCAGCGAGCTTGAAAAAGGTCTGGTTCCCATTGTTATGGCTATGGACGGAATCGCTGTGATTGTGAACAGGGAAAACCCGGCTGATAACCTCACCACAGATCAGATTCATTCAATATTTACCGGTGAAACAGAAAGCTGGAACGAGTTTGTTCAGTAGGACAACCTCTCTTATTATTGAAAGCTGAAGAGAGGTTGTCCAGTAGAGCAACCTCTCTTATCAATGGAGAGATGAAATGAAAAAATACCGTGAAAGGCTTATGATGCTTGTTTTTTTCCTTGCTGCCTGCACATCCATATTGTCAGTGGTTTTAATCTGCGTATTTCTTTTTGTAAACGGGATACCCGCCATGGGAAAAATCGGGGTTTTCAATTTTCTTTTGGGAGATACATGGAAACCAAACAACACTCCTTCCTCTTTCGGTATCCTCCCCATGATCCTGGGAAGTATTTATGTAACTGCCGGCGCCATTGTTATCGGGGTTCCCGTTGGTGTATTGACAGCGGTATTTATTGCCAGATTCTGTCCTAAGAGAGTGTTAAAATACATCAAACCGGCTATTGAACTTTTAGCGGGAATCCCCTCTGTTGTTTACGGTTTTTTCGGACTCGTAACCATTGTACCTGTCATTCGTAATTTTTTCGGAGGAGACGGAAACAGCCTTCTTACGGCATCCATTTTACTGGGAATTATGATTCTTCCTACCATCATCGGCATCAGCGAGTCGGCCATCCTCGCCGTGCCGGGAAGCTATTATGAAGGGGCTCTTGCCCTTGGAGCAAGCCATGAACGAAGCGTATTCTTTGCGATCCTCCCGGCAGCGAAGTCCGGAATTATCGCCGGAGTTATACTGGGTATCGGAAGAGCTGTCGGTGAAACCATGGCCGTCATTATGGTGGCCGGAAACCAGGCCAGAATGCCGGCCGGTATTTTAAAAGGGGTAAGAACACTAACTGCCAATATAGTTATTGAAATGGGCTATGCCGCCGCTCTTCACCGCGAGGCACTGTTTGCCACAGCTGTTGTCCTGTTTGTATTTATCCTTGCAATCAACCTGCTGTTCTCCTTGATGAAAAGGAGGTTAAGCTAAATGCACTCCATCAATAAGCGAAGCCTCCGGCAAAGACAAATAGCATACAAAAAATATCCCCTTTCCCTCATTTTATTTTTACTGGTTCTTTCAGCCGCCCTGCTGACTGTTTGTATCCTGTTATTTCTTGTCGGATATATCCTGATAAAGGGAATTCCTTTTATCACCGCGGACTTATTTGCATGGGAATACAACTCCACCAATGTTTCCCTGATGCCCGCGATGATTAACACAGTACTCATGGTTCTTTTATCTCTGATCATTGCCGTGCCATTTGGTGTTTTTTCCGCAATATATTTAGTAGAATATGCGAAACGAGGTAATAAACTTGTGGAGATTGTCCGGATTACGACTGAAACACTTTCCGGAATTCCTTCCATTGTTTACGGGCTATTCGGCCTCCTGTTCTTTGTAACAACCCTGGGATGGGGTATGTCGCTTTTAGCCGGAGCATTCACCCTCTCCATCATGATACTGCCTCTGATTATGCGAACTTCGGAGGAAGCCTTAAAATCCGTATCCGACGCATACAGGGAAGGAAGCTTCGGTTTGGGAGCCGGCCGGCTTCGTACGGTTTTCCGCATTGTTCTGCCGGCGGCCTCTCCGGGGATCTTCGCAGGAATAATTCTTGCTGTAGGAAGGATTGTCGGAGAAACCGCAGCCCTTATCTATACTGCGGGCACAGTACCCAAAATTCCTTACGGAAAGGATTTCCTGTTTGATTCCACCCGCACCCTGTCCCTTCACATGTACGCTCTCTCCAGCGAAGGGTTATATATTGACCAGGCTTATGCCACAGCGGTTATTCTCCTTGTAATTGTTTTCATAATAAACCGGATGTCCGGTTTTCTGGCAAAGCGAATCATGAAAGGAAATTGATATGAAAAAGCTTGCTATAAAAAATCTAAACGTTCATTACGGCGATTTCGCTGCTCTAAAAGACATCAACCTTTCTATCGGCGCAAAAGAGATTACCGCCTTTATCGGGCCGTCCGGATGCGGTAAATCCACTCTCTTAAAAACATTGAACCGTATGAATGATTTGATTGAGGATTGTTGCATTACCGGATGTGTTCTTCTTGACAATACAGATATTTATGGTGATATAGACATAAACCTTCTCCGCAAAAGGGTTGGTATGGTTTTTCAAAAGCCCAATCCTTTTCCAATGAGTATATACGACAATATCGCCTTCGGTCCACGAACCCATGGTATACGGTCCAAAGTCAGACTGAATAATATTGTGGAAGAGTCGCTAAGGAATGCCGTCATCTGGGACGAAGTCAAGGACAGGCTCAAAAAAAGCGCCCTGGAGCTTTCCGGTGGGCAGCAGCAACGTATTTGCATTGCCCGGTCATTGGCTGTCCAGCCTGAAGTACTTTTGATGGATGAGCCTACGTCAGCATTGGATCCGATTTCAACTTCCAAAATTGAAGATCTTTCGGTGGAACTAAAAAAGGATTATACTATAATTATAGTAACTCATAATATGCAACAGGCCGCCCGTATTTCGGACAAAACAGCCTTCTTCCTTTTGGGGGAAATAATAGAGTATGGAAAAACCGACGAACTGTTTTCAATGCCAAAAGAAAAACGTACCGAAGATTATATTACCGGGAGGTTTGGTTAATGAGAAATAAATTCGATGAACAGCTTGAACTACTGAATACGCAGTTAATTCAGATGGGCTCACTTTGTGAAAATGCCATTGAGAACTCAGCCCGGGCATTAATTGAAGGTAATCAAAAATATGCAAGATTTGCTATAGACGGTGATGAAGAAATTGACCGGAAGGAACGCGAAATTGAAAGCCTGTGTCTGAAGCTTCTCCTTCAGCAGCAGCCTGTCGCAAGAGATCTGCGGCAGATCTCCTCCGCTTTGAAGATGATTACCGATATGGAAAGAATTGGGGACCAAGCAGCGGACATTTCTGAGATTACACTGCTTGCCAACATCCGCGCATCGGACAATACCCTGCATATAGCGGAAATGTCCCGGGCAACCATTAAAATGGTAAAAGAAAGCATAGATGCCTATGTAAGGCGCGATCTTGAGCTGGCTCGGGCTGTTATCGCATACGATGACATAGTCGATAATCTTTTTGACAAGGTGAAAGATGATATAATAGAAATGGTAGGAAAATGTACGGATAACGGAGAATTCGCCATTGATATTCTCATGATTGCGAAATACTTTGAACGGATTGGGGATCATGCCACAAATATAGCCGAGTGGGTTGAGTTCTCATTAACCGGAATACACAAGGGGGAACGGGTTTGATAATTTACTGTGTGGAAGATGATATGAATGTAAGGGATCTGGTTGTATATGCCTTGAATACCGGTGGTTTCCGCGCAACAGGCTTTCCGGATGCAAAAAGCTTCCTGCATGGACTTTCGAAGGAATTGCCCGTACTTGTCCTTTTGGACATTATGCTTCCTGGTACAGATGGGCTGACTGTTTTAAAGGATTTAAAATCAAACCCTGAAACCAGGGACATACCGGTAATTATGCTGACGGCAAAAGGAACTGAATTTGACAAGGTGCAGGGGCTTGATCTTGGCGCCGATGATTATATAACAAAACCCTTTGGTGTTCTGGAGTTGATCTCCCGTATAAAATCGGTACTCCGGAGGGTTACGCCGAAAGAGAACCTAAAGGAAATATCTGTCGGCAGTATCACTTTAAACCCCGCAAAGCACCTGGTTCTTGCGGAAAATCAGGAGGTCAGGCTCACCTTGAAAGAATTTGAGCTCCTTCAATACTTAATGGAGAACAAAGGCATTGTTCTTTCCAGGGAAAAGCTTCTGGACCGGATATGGGGATATGATTTTGAGGGGGAAACCCGTACGGTGGATGTACATATCCGTACACTTCGCCGGAAGTTGGGACATTGTGGAGAAGAAATTGAAACGGTACGGGGTATCGGATACCGGACAGGAGGCTCCGGATGAAACGAAAGATTTTAAAAAACATGCTGCTGCTTACTTTTGTTACCGTGATTCTCACTTCTGTGTTCATTTGCGGTGTTCTTTACAACCACCAGATTAATATCATGCGGCAGGAGATAAAAAATCAAGCCGCATACATCGCTGAATTCATGAATGCTGATTCTTTCACCTCTGTTTTATATCTGGACAAGCAAGGTTTGACAAACCGTATTACCCATATTGCACAGGATGGAACGGTTCTTTATGATAACCATCGGAATGCCGCTGTTATGGAAAACCATCTGGATCGCCCCGAGGTGGAATCTGCTCTCAGTATCGGCTTTGGAGAAACAACCCGCTTATCGGACACCTTAGGACAGCAAACTTATTATTACGCAATCCGGTTGATGGACGGAACTGTCCTGCGCGTATCCATTACCACAGATACGATATATTCAATATTTATTAAAGTACTGCCCTATATTATTCTAATTGTATGCGGCGTTTCCGGATTCGTCATGATAATAGCGGTAAATCAGGCACAACAGGTTATTGCGCCTATAAACTCGATAAAACTGGATAATCCAATGAATAATAATATTTATGATGAACTCTCCCCCCTTCTAATCCGGATTCATCACCTGAAGCAGCATATTAACAGGCAGATGAAGGAGGCACGTGAAAAGCAGGAACAGTTTACGGCAATAACTCATAATATGGCCGAAGGTCTTATAATATTGAATAACAAAGGTATGGTACTATCTGTAAACAGAAGTGCTGTGAAAATACTTGGTGCGAAAGATGAGGATTATACGGGGAAACACATTATTCACCTCAGCCGCAGCTTTGAACTGCAAAAAATCGTTGAAACCAGCCTGAAAGGTTCACCCATCGAAGATGTTATTGTTTCCGCTGGGGGAAGTTTCAGAGTATGGGCAAATCCGGTACCGGAAATTCAGGGAACGGGGGGTGTCATCCTTTTTTTTCTTGATGTAACAGAGTCGGAAAAGGCCGAAACCTTCCGCCGTGAATTCTCGGCCAATGTTTCCCATGAATTGAAAACACCACTGACGGTTATTTCAGGTTATGCGGAGCTTATAAAAAACAATCTGGTAAGACAGGAGGATATTCCTGCGTTTTCCGGAAAGATATTCGCCGAAGCAAAAAGAATGATTAAACTGATTGATGATGTTATTGCCCTTTCCCGTCTGGATGAAAATGATATAAACTTATCCCTTGAGGATATGGATCTTTTGGAGGCCGCAAAAAACGTATCCGGAAGATTATCTGAGCTCGCACGGCAAAAAGGCATTTCCCTTGCGGTGTCCGGTGAGCCCGTGATTATTTCCGCCGTTCCAAGGCTCCTGGATGAACTGATATACAATCTGTGCGACAACGCAATCCAATATAACAGAGAAAACGGGGAGGTTAATATAACCATATCAAATTCAAACGGCAAAGCAATTCTTGTAATCGAGGATACAGGCATTGGTATTCCGGAGGAGCATCAGGGCAGAATTTTCGAGCGTTTCTACCGTGTAGACAAAAGCCATTCAAAAGAAACAGGCGGTACCGGCCTGGGCCTTTCCATCGTTAAGCATGTAGCGGCATATCATAATGCGGATATAAATCTTGACAGTACTGTAGGAACAGGAACAAAAATTACAGTGTCGTTTTCCGTAACATAAATACCCTTACTGTTGTATGTAAAAACAGTATGACTTTTACGGGAATATCATGCATTCTTAATAATGATTCAATCATATGGGATTGCAATTCATCCGGTACACTTATCAAAAAACTTCTTTTTCACTTTCACCGATTTTGTTTTTATACCCTACAGTCTTCATAATTATATACCCTGTTTAATATATTTAACTTAAAAAATTCTAAATTCTATTATACACCGGAGATATCCTTTTCAGCAGATGCCCGGTACTGTGAAGCACAAATACCTGAACAGGAAGAAGAATCAGGGCTTTAATAAGCCTCCCTGCAATCAGCGCTTTGAATGCGCTCCCATATAATATCATAAGCCACAATGTATTCAGGCCAATCTCAACAACCACAATCATGGTAATTGCAGCGAATAAGACTCTTATTACGGTAATTTCTTTATTATACAGAAATATACCATAAATTATGCCTGAAACAAACGCACTGAAAGTAAGTCCGGGGAGAAACGGACCTTCAGTCCTTACCATCCAGCCAAGAACATCACCAAGGA
>CAZSVI010000068.1:18586-20024 GCA_964610205.1 uncultured Oscillospiraceae bacterium | reverse complement strand
CTTTCCGCCATAGTTCCCAGCTATGCTGAAACAGTAACAGGTCTGAATGTCGGATTCAATTTAGCAACTAAGGTAGTTAATATCACAGGTACTGCGCCTGCCGACAGGATGTTAGCTATTCTAATCACACATGGAAGCGGTATAGTAGATCAGATTGACCAGATTAAAAGCGGATCAGATGGCATATTTAGCTATATGTTTACTTTTAATAGTATTACTGTAAATACGGAATATGTGGTAAAGATCAGTGGAGATGGCTTAACGCCCGCAACAAAAGCCTTTACCTGGACAACTGCAGTTGAAAATCCGGATCCAACACCGACACCGACACCAACACCGACACCGACACCGACACCGACACCAACATCAACACCGAAAGCCGACCCTGTTACCGGAGCTGAAGCTACTAAACTTGCTGATGCAATTAAGGAACAGGCACAAAATATTGTTGGGACGAACGATGCAGATACCGTAAAAAACATTGAAGTAATCGGTAAAAGTGCAGAGGATATTGTCAATTTGTTTTCAAATGCAACTAATGCTACTGCGCTAGATAATTTGACGAATGCAGTAAAGGATACCGTTGATAAAATTGTTGACGCTGCAGCTTCTTTAACAACTGATGAAAGCAAGATGGAGGCGGCAAAGTCATTAACTGGCATCATCGAACAGGCGGGTAATTTAGTTAATTCCCAAACGAGCAGTGCTGCTGCCAAAGTGCTGGTGCAGACTGTAACGCAGACGGTCTCCGCTATGGTAAAGTTGATTGATTCGATGGAGGATGAAGATAAGGCACTTGAATTAGCCAGGAGCATTATAGCATCAGCGGCAAAGGCCGTGATTTCGGCTTCAAATACGGGAGTTGACACCAAAAAGACAGTAGATAACCTTTTGGCGGTTGCACAGAAGGTTGTAGACAAAGCCGGAACTCAAACGATGCAGACAGAGGTTACAGGTACAAAAATTACTATGAGCATGGACCAGGCTACACTGGCACAAGTTATACAGAAACTTGAGAAAGTGACTCAACTGGTAAATGACCTTCAGGCATCGATGAAGGAAGGCAATATTGAAGAATTGAGTAAAAATAATATTCAAAAGAAGATTGTGCTTGATATAGAACCGGGAATTGCAGCAACCGATGTAAAAGCTGAGCTGCCGGGCGAACTATTTGCCAAGGTCAAGGAAGGAGGCGTTGAATCGGTTGAAATATCTTCACCTGTGGCAAAACTCAATGTCCCTGTAGATTTTGCCGAAGGAGTGGATACGGTTGCCGGTGTATCAATTGAGGTTGCACAGGCTGTGCTTACGGATGAATTGATAAATTCACTTAGCGAGGATCAAAAGCTGCTTGTAAACAACTCGGCAAAAGTATTTGATTTTAATGCTATTGTGGGCGGAAATAAAGTGTCAAAGTTCAAGAAGGTTATAGAGATCA
>CAZSVI010000068.1:0-18576 GCA_964610205.1 uncultured Oscillospiraceae bacterium | reverse complement strand
CTTGCAGTAAATGAAGACACTGACAGTATAACAGTATTGTATCTTGCAGACGACGGCACAATAAAGAACATGGTGGGAAAATATAACGCAGAGACAGGTGAAGTTGAATTCACTACAGACCACTTCAGCAAATATATTATCAAGAGCATGGCTGTAACGTTCAATGATGTGACAGCTGAATTCTGGGGTAAAAAGTATATTGAAGCAATGGCATCAAAGGGTGTAATCAATGGAATTCCTGATGGCTCCTATGATCCGAATGGTAAGGTTACAAGAGCGCAGTTCGCAAAGATGCTGACTATAGTGGCAGGTCTGTATGACGAAAATGCAGATGTAGGCTTTACCGATGTTAATAAGAAGGACTGGTTCTACAAATATGTCGCATCAGCTGCTAAAGCCGGAATAATATTAGGTTATCCCGACGGAAGCTTCGATCCTGATATGTATATAAGCAGACAGGATATGGCAGTGATGGTTTCAAGGGTTATTGGGAACTCCACACTTGAAAATGCCGATGGTATACTTGATTTTGTTGATAAATCGGAAGTATCGGCTTATGCAAAGAATTCAGTTGCAATAATTGTAAGGAGTGAAATAATGAAGGGCAAGCCCGGCAGGATTTTTGATCCTAAGGGCGATGCAACAAGAGCGGAGGCCGCAGTTGTGATTTATAATTACTTCAATTACTAATCAGAGCACTTAAGTGAGGTGTCAAGTCTGATTCATACCATACCCTTTATTATCAATGATTATAAGAACGGAATTAGACTTGACGCCATATTATTTTTTGGATGAGAAAAACAAGGGGGAGCGTTTTATAATTGATACAGGAAAAAATGAAGCTTTTTAAAGAGAATAAGGTTGTCAACTGGCACGAACATGTCTGGTCTGATGGAACCGGCAAGCTGAATGAAATGGATTGTGACAGACTGGTTGAAGCAGCATGTAATACTTACATGGATACACTGGTTTGCTCTCTGCCGATTGCAAAAGGAAATCCCAAGCCCGATGAGGTAAAAATTTGTAATGACATTGTTGCCAGAGCAATGAAGGAGTACCCGGGAGTGATTAAAGGACTTGCTTTTATCAACCCGGGGTATGTAAAAGAGGCATTGACGGAAATTGACAGATGCATAAATGAACTTGGAATGATTGGCATTAAGCTATATAACCAGTATTTCATCTCCGACCCGGTTGTACGCAGTGGAATAGAGAAGTGTATAGACCTGGACATTCCAATACTTGAGCATGCTGGCAAGACTAATTTTTTGCATCGGGATCAGCCTTTTATTTCTGATGGAACTCATTTTGCAAAGGTCTCACAGGAATACCCTGAGGCTGTAATTATAGAAGCACATATCGGCGGTGGCGGGGACTGGCAATGGTCGCTTAAAGCAATAGCGGGTTGTAAAAACATATATACGGATATAAGCGGAAGCGTTTGTGATGATGGTTTGATTGAGGAGACAGTCAAATATCTTAGAGCCGACAGGGTTTTATTCGGTACTGACGGTTCAATTTCTGCCGGTATAGGCAAAATGATCGGAGCGCATATCACGGAGGAGGATAAGATAAAAATACTCAACAATCCTGACTTTGAAAGGTACCTGGAGAGGGGGCTGTAGATTATGCTGATTGATATGAATACATATGTGGGTCGCTGGCCTTTCAGAAAGGTGGGAAACGGTACTGCTGACGAACTGATAAAAGTGATGGACGCTTCATGTATTGATATAGCAGCGGTTTCTTCCTTCAACGCAATTTTTTATAAAGACTCCCAACAGGGAAATGAAGAATTGTCCGAACAAATAGACCATTATAAAGAGCGGTTTATTATGACTTTGCACGGGTTGATGTGTTTGAATCTGATTTTATGGGGTTAGTGGAAATTGTGGGTATTAACAGGGTGGTATTCGGGTCTGTTTCGCCTATGCAGTATATTGCTCCACAGTTAGTAAAGCTGCATTATTCGGGACTTCAGGACATTGATAGGGAAAAAGTGATGTCCGGCAACCTTAGGCAGCTTTTCGGATTATGAATTCCGGCATAGCCGGGAATAAGTCGAACTGTAAATGATATAAAAGATATAAAGTGAAGAGGTGTAAGATGAATTCGAATCAATTATATGGCAGGCCTTTGCGGATTGGGGCGGTACAGTGGGAACAGGGAGAAAAAATGTTTGAAATCCCTCAAATATTAAGTGACGGCGGTTTTAACGCGGAGCAGCTGCTCCATGTTGTAGGCGATGGTGTTATGGGATTATTTGATCCGGAGAGAGATAGCGCTAACCTGAAGAAGTACATCAAAATGTCAAATGAATTGGGCACAAAAATTATACTATATTTTAACGCCCATATGATTGATATGGATACATTAGACAGAAAGCCGGAATGGGCGCAGAGGCACCGGAATGGAGAATATGTCAGTGCTTACGGCACCTATGTGCTTGCTTGTGTGAACAGCACATGGAGAAATGATTTCATGGACAAGGCAGCATGTGCGCTGGATTATGGTATTGAGGGTATTTTTCTGGATGGTCCGGTGTTTTGCATGACAGGATGCTATTGTAACGCATGCAGAGCTAAATTCAATGCGGAATATGGGCATGATATGGAAACTGCAACAGCTGCAGAATTGAGAGAATTTAAAACAAGCAGTATAGCAGAATTTGTTAAAGACGTTAAACACATTATAAACCGGCATGGCGGAAATGAAATACTTTACGCCAACAGTACCGGACTTGCACCTAATGTTACGGGCTGCGATATAGACGGAATTTATCCGTATGTCGATTTCATCGGAACAGAGGGCGGATTTATGTTTTACAATAACCCCAATGACGTACCGCTGTGGAAATGCTCCAAAAGTGCGAAATATATTGAATCCAAAGCAAAGGGCAAGCCGACGGTAATTTTCTCTGCAGCGCATCACAGCCCCTGGGCCCGGTGCATACATACTCCGCAGGAGACTAAACTCCTGATGGCATCTACAGTTGCCAACGGTGCGAATTTGTGGTACGGAATCCATGGGCCTATAGAGATTTCATTAACACCCGGCGGTAAGGCAGCGTTTGAATTTAATAAGTTTCTGGCTCAGAACGAAGATTTCTACAACAAAACGGAAAACAATGCCGATGCGGCCATCGTCTGGTCAAAAAACACAATACATGCTTTCCCTGAAGACGTGGATGAATCTGATTTTACCCAGAGGGTGAAAAGAAATTCAGATCATGGCCTGGGCAGCTTTTCAGATGAGTTTGAAGGCTTATACGATATCATGGCCAGAAATCATACCCAGTTTACGATAATCGATGAAAAATGCATTGTTGAAGATGATCTGAGCAGGTTTAAGATGATAGTACTTCCCAATGTATCCTGCTTAAGTGAAAAGGAATGCGAAAGAATCAGAAAATATGTACAGGATGGAGGAACAGTCATATCAACACTAGCAACCTCCTTTTATGACGAATACGGTAAAGAGCGCAGCATGCCTTTACTGGCAGATATATTTGGTATTATTTCCGTTGAAGAGATATTAAAATATAAGAACGGCTGTACTTATTTAAAGCTCGAAGGCTCAGACCGGATAAAAAAAGGGCTGTCCTCTGAAATCACGGCAGGCTGCCACACATCATTAAGATGCAATTTCAAGGAGGATTCAACAGTACTTGCTTCCATGTATTATCCAATGGCCGGAAGCTATGCTGAATTTCCTGTGAAAAAGTACCCCTCAATTGTTCTTTCTAATTATGGAAAAGGTAAAAGCATTTATATATCCGGCGGAATAGGCGAGACTTATTTCAATAACGGAATAAATGATCTGAAAAGGCTTGTTAAAAATATTCTTACTGAATATAACGAAAGCTGTTTCTCAGTGGAAAATGCTTATGAGACAATTGAAGTGGAAATGAGAGTGCAAAATGGTTGTAACAGGGCATTGATACATTTTGTAAACTACACGGGCTGTATGCAAAGACCAATCGATAAGGTCATCCCATGCAATGACATAAAGGTTCGATTTAAGACGGATAAGGAAGTAAGCGGAGTATATACGGTTTATGATAAGAAAAAACTGGAATACAGTGTTTGTGATGATTATGTGGAATTTACCGTTCCTTCGGTTGATGAATATGAATTGGCAGTAATCCAATTTAAACTATGTTAACATCAATACGCAAGCACCGCCTACAAGTAGGACTTTGTGAGTCCGGATCCAATTTAAACTATGTTAACATCAATACCCCTTTGCCGGTAAATAGTAGATGAGTCCAGGCGGTTCAGGAGTGGACGGCCAGGCCTTCGGGACCTTGACCTTGGATACATCAGCTGTTGGAACATATACTGTGGCAATTACATCCACTGACCTTGACGGTAATGTGGCTATCCGGGAAATATAGTACATTGTTAAATATGATTACAGTAATATCCTGCAGCCCATTGATCCTGACAGTGCCAGCATATTTAAACAAGGCAGAACCATTCCTATAAAGCTGTAGCTGAAGTAAATACGGTAGATATCCTTATCAGATGACCGGACCACACAAGGACTACCCGTCAGGAGTGTTAAATCCGCAGCAGAAGGACGGGGACATCTCCTTGTCCTTCTGTTGAATGATTTGTATCGAGGTAAACGAAGGGGGTATAGATTCTGAATAGTACCGGAGTCACTAAAGTAGATATAATAAAATGCCTGCTTCATCTGGGGATCAACAAAGGTGATAAACTATTGGTGCACAGTTCGCTTAAATCCATAGGTTATGTAGCCGGCGGCCCTGATACTGTTATAGATGCGCTTATGGAAGCTGTTGGAGAGGATGGTCTTTTAATGATGCCGACCTTTACTCCCGACGTTGTAAGAAATGTTTCATCAATCCCGTTCAATCATAAAAAAAGTGCATCGACTACCGGAATCATAACTGAGACCTTCAGATTGCGGGCAAATACCCTGCGAAGCAGGCACCCGACTCATTCGGTGGCTGTTTGGGGTAAAGATGCACCCTGGTATATTGAACATCATAATGAGACGACAGGGCCTTTTGACTACGGTACTCCTATTTTCAGGTTTATAGAAAAAGGTGGTTATATACTGCTTATAGGTGTTACACATAATAGGAACTCAAGCATTCATGTCGCTGAATCACTTTTAAATCCATCTTATCTTAATGTAAAAAGATTTAAGGATGATAAGGATTATTATCTGATTGAAACAGAGCAGGGAGCAATCATCAGAATGCCTGTAGGGAACAGGAGAAGCGGACATTCCGGTAATTTTGATATTATTGAAGAATTATCTGAAGTCAAAAATGTTCAAAAAGAGTGTTTTCTGGGAAGTGCTACGGTAAAACTTATGAAAGGGCAGAATTTGATAAACATACTTTTACCGGTGTTAAGCCAGAATCCTGCCTTTCTTTTGTGTAAATCCGAGGATTGTTACAGCTGCAGTGAAAGAAGAAAGCGCTTAAAATAGCTTTGTGGTTGTACTAGTTTTTAGTACAGCATATATAGCACAAGTGAATTGAGCGCGTGCCGAAATTTTTGCAAGCAAAACGGCACATGCGCAATATAAAATGAAAAAAGAGATAACTTCTTCAGTATCGATTGATCCCAATTACTTTTTTCATGTTATAATAGTAGGATAAGGAGAGAACATAAATGATTGAAAAGAACATATGACAAGTTTCCAACGTAAAAATACCCGTCGATTGTTCTTTTAAATTATGGGAAAGGCAAAAGTAATTATATGAATTTGTTATGGCAGTACGAAGATATTGAACGTAAAATAGTTTTAAATGCAATATTTCCAGGCAAATAATTCTAGAAGTTTTATTTCCACGGGTTTATTGTTAAACCATTATTTAGCACGAAGGGAATTTTAAAATGCAATACAGGATGTTTGGAAAAACAGGATTTAATGCTTCTGCCCTTGGATTCGGGTGTATGAGGCTGCCATGTGTAAATGGCGATGACAAGCAGATAGACGAAGAAAAGGCTGTAAGATTAATAAGGTATGCAGTTGATCATGGTGTCAACTATGTTGATACGGCATATCCGTACCAAGGCGGAAATAGTGAAATTGTTTTAGGTAAGGCGCTTAAGGACGGATACAGGGAAAAGGTAAAGCTGGCGACAAAATTGCCTACATGGCTTGTCGAATCATATGAGGATTTTGATAAGATTTTGAATGATCAGTTAAAAAAGCTTGATACGGATAATATTGATATGTACCTGCTCCATCAACTGAATAAAAAAGTATGGAGTAAAATGGTAAATTTAGGTGTTTTTAAGTTTATTGAAGCTGCTAAAAAAGATGGAAGGATAAAACACATAGGTTTTTCCTTCCACGATAAGCTTGATTTGTTTAAAGAAATCATAGACGCCTATGACTGGGAATTCTGCCTGATACAGTATAATTATCTCGACGAGTACCATCAGGCAGGAACAGAAGGCTTAAAATATGCAGCAAAAAAGGGCATGGCAGTTTTGATCATGGAACCTCTGAAAGGCGGCCGTCTGGCAAAGACGCCTCCAATGCCCGTAAAGGAAATATGGGAGCAGGCAAATGCTAAAAGAACTCCCGCGGAGTGGGGCTTAAGATGGGTCTGGAATCATCCGGAGGTAACAACCGTTCTAAGCGGGATGAATGAATTCCAGCAGGTCCGGGAAAACATTGAAATTGCTGAAAATGCTCATCCAAATTCATTGTCTGAAGAGGATATGGAATTGATTAACCTTGTAAAATTGAAATACAGGGAACTGGTAAAGGTGCAATGCACCGCATGCAATTACTGTATGCCATGCCCTGCCGGGGTCAACATTCCGTCGAATTTCTGGCATTACAATCAGGCATCCATGTATGATGAATATGTTGAGCAATCAAATGCATACTACAAAAACATGAGTTTAGAACAACGGGCAGCATCCTGTATCGGGTGCGGAAGATGTGAAGCGTCGTGCCCCCAGCATATAGATATAAGAAAGTATCTGAAAGAGATTGACGAAGTTTTCAGCAAAAGAGGATAAATCAGCATATTATTCCGGCACACAGGAAAAGGAGGCATAATATGGATGTTATATATGACAAAATGAAGCTCTTTAAGGAGCACAAGGTAGTAAACTGGCATGAGCATGTCTGGTCTGACGGAAAGGGCGAGCTGGATGAAAGGGATTGTGACAGGCTGGTCGAAACGGCTTGCAAGACCTATATGGATAAGCTGGTTTGCTCTCTTCCGATTACACGTAAAAATCCCAGGCCTGATGATGTGAAAAAATGCAATGATATTGTTGCCAGGGCAATGAAGCGCCATCCGGGGGTGATCAAGGGATTTGCCTTTATAAATCCGGGCTATGTAAAAGAAGCATTGGCGGAAATAGACAGGTGTTTTAACGACCTTGGAATGATCGGTGTAAAGCTGTATAACCAGTATTTCATCTCCGATCCGGTTGTACGAAGTGTTATAGAGAAGTGTATAGATCTGGGCATTCCGATACTTGAGCATGCCGGCAAGACTAATTTTAATCAACAGGAACAACCGTTTATATCCGATGGTACTCATTTTGCAAAGGTCGCACATGAATACCCCGAAGCGGTTATTATAGAGGCGCATATCGGCGGGGGCGGTGACTGGCAGTGGTCGCTCAAGGCAATAGCGGATTGTGCGAATATATATACCGATGTAAGCGGGAGTGTCTGCGATGAAGGCCTGATAGAGGAAACAGTCAGATATCTTGGAGCTGACAGGGCTTTATTCGGTACCGACGGTTCGATTTCAGCCGGAATAGGAAAAATGATCGGAGCAAAGATACCTGAGCAGGACAAGATAAAGATACTAGGTAATCCAAGGTTTGACAAATACCTGGAGAGGGGGCTGTAGATTATGCTGATAGATATAAATACCTATGTAGGCCACTGGCCTTTCAGAAAGGTGGGTAACGGTACTGCGGACGAACTGATAAAAGTGATGGATGATTCCGGTATTGATATGGCAGCGGTATCTTCCATCAATGCGATTTTTTATAAAGATTCCCAGCAGGGAAATGATGAACTGATTGGACAAATAGACCGTTATAAAGAGCGGTTTATTCCGTTTGCCATCATTAACCCCAGTTACACCGGATGGAAAAAGGATTTTGAAGACTGCATCGGTAAAATGGGAATGAAGGGTTTGGAGCTGTATCCTTATTACCATCAATACAGGCTGACAGACAGTAATGCAGTTGAGCTTGTGAGGATGGCGGCTGAAAGGAGTATTGCGGTACACCTCCCGTGTTCCGTCGTAAATATAAGGCAGCGTCACTGGCTGGATACAACAGAGAACCTGTCGGTTCAGGAAGTGGAAGAAGTTGTGAGGTTATGTCCTGATACTGATTTTATCATTACAAACGGGCCGGTATTAAGAATGGCAGGGTGTTTGGAAAAGGCGGCCGGCAGCAGGAAAGGAAGGATTTACTATGATTTTGCCCGGGTTGATATATTTTCGACCGATTTTACAGCATTGATTGAAAGTGTTGGCGCCGACAGGGTAGTATTCGGGTCTGTGGCACCTATGCAGTATATAGCCCCTCAGTTGGTGAAGCTGCATTATTCTGGACTTAATGACATAGAACAAGAAAAAGTGATGTCCGGCAACCTCAAGCAGCTTTTTGGATTATGCTGTGGAAGATCATCGCATTAACCCGGAGAGTATTAAGAAAAAAGGTGGGCATATCCCCCGCCTCGATATAACAACCTTGGAACAAAGCTCCAAGAACGTTGTTATGGTGTGTAGTAATTACTTCTGTTGCAATAACGGTGTGTTGCAATTGCTTCCATTGTTATAAAAAATCACGATAATTCACGATTGAGTACGATTTGCGACTTCATTGATTCACAGCGGGTTACCACAGTCCAAATCTGATGTAAAACGCATCATACCGTTGTTTCATTTCACTGTATTTCTGCTATAATCATATCAAAAATTGAATTTATCATCATAGTTAAAAAGATGGATTCAATTTGTTTTAAATTTATTGGTTTGCAGGAAAAACAAATTAAAAATAAACAACCGGAGGGTGAATGCCGTGAGTGAGGTTCCCAGAGGCCCTGGGTACAGGGTTGGAATTACTTTTAATCTTAAGCAGAAAAAAGAGGATGAAATGGAAGACGAGCAGGCGGAGTATGACAGTATAGACACCATTCATGCGATTGGTAAAGCTATAAAAAAAGCCGGATGTGAAACCGTATTTTTTGAAGCGGGGCAGGATTTGCCACAAAAGCTGAAGGAAACCGAAGTAGATATTATTTTTAATGTAGCGGAGGGAAAAGGGGGGAGAGGCAGAGAAGCGCAAATACCATCTATCCTGGATTATTATTCCATACCATATACCGGGTCAGATGAGACCACTCTATGTATTGCACTGGATAAGGGGCTTGCAAAGAAGATATTAAAGTCCCACGGGATAAAAACACCAGTGTTTTTTGTTTGGAAAAACGAAGATACTAAAATACCTGATAACCTCCGGTTTCCGGTTATTGTTAAGCCAAATGCCGAAGGCTCCAGCAAAGGTGTTCTGGGTAATATGATTGCAAAGAGCAGAAAAGAACTGAAGATCCTTCTTGCGGAAAAATGGGACAGATACCATCAACCCATACTGGTGGAAGAATTTGTTGACGGGCGTGAATTTACCGTTGGAATTGTGGGTAATGGCACAGAGAAACATATATTCCGTCCGATGGAGATCCTGATATCTCCCCAGGGCAATCCGGACGGTACCAGGATTTACAGCTACCATGTAAAAATAAATTATGAGAAATATGTTAGGTATCAATGCCCGTCCTGTCTTGAGCCTGATAATGAAAAAAGAATAGTGGAGGTTGCAGGCAGAATCTATGATATATTGGAATGCCGTGATTTTACACGTATTGATTTTATGCTTTCAGGAGAAAATCAGCTTTATTTTATAGAAATTAATCCACTGCCCGGATTGGCGCCGGGCTATAGCGATTACCCCATGCTGGCCGAATACAACGGGTTGGGATATGATGATTTGATAAAATCGGTTCTCAACAGCGGTCTGAAACGGTATGGGATGTCTGCCGTTTAAGATTAGGGGGTTATCAAGATGGATTATCGAAAAACCGTTCTTTGGAAAGATACAACGGAGGAGGAATGGTTGGACTGGCGCTGGCAATTCAAAAACAGGGTTCGGGATGCAGACACATTGAAAAAAATAACCAACCTCTCCGGCGAAGAAGAAAAATATCTGGGGGAATGCCTGAACAGGTTCAGAATGGCCATAACACCTTATTATACCTGCCTTATGGATCCGGAAGATAAAAATTGTCCGGTAAGATCTCAATGTATTCCCTCTTCAAAAGAAATGGAAATAACTTCAACGGAATTGGCTGATCCCCTGGGAGAGGAAAAGTTTACAAAAGTACCTTATATTGTTCACAAATACCCGGACAGGGTTTTGTTCCTGCTTACAGGTAAGTGTGCCATGTATTGCCGTCATTGTACCCGGCGGAGATTAGCGGGTAATGAGGACTTTTCTATACGGGATCAGGATGTGAATGCGGCGCTTGACTATATAAAAAGTCATCCGGAGGTCCGCGATGTGTTGTTATCAGGGGGAGATCCTCTTATTTTAAGCGATTCGTGTCTTGAGTCGATAATTAAAAGGCTCAGAGATATTCCCCATGTTGAGATTATCCGTATAGGAACCAGAACCCCGGTGGTAATCCCAATGCGTATTACAGATAGCCTTGTAAGCATGTTGAAAAAATACCATCCCGTCTGGATAAATACGCATTTTAACCACCCGAAGGAAATTACCCCGGAAGCGGAGGCGGCCTGCGCGAAAATCGCGGATGCCGGTATCCCTCTCGGAAATCAGACAGTTTTATTAAAGGGGATTAATGACAATGCCGGAACAATGAAGGAATTATGCCTTAAGCTTGTAAAAAACAGGGTAAGACCGTATTACCTGTACCAATGCGATATTGCTCAGGGAATTAATCATTTCCGTACACCCGTTGAAAAAGGGTTGGAAATTATGGCCCATCTGAGAGGTTATATTTCCGGGTTTGCCGTTCCGACCTTTGTTATTGACGCGCCGGGCGGGGGAGGAAAGATCCCTGTTAATGTTCAGTATGTAGAGGAAATAAGCGACGCCGAAGTGAAGCTTAAAAATTACCAGGGTAAGTCGTATTCATACCCCAATGGTTCTTATGTTCAACAATCATGAATGATTCCTGTTACAATGTTATGTGACAAACAGATGCTGTAAGGGAAAAGACTGTTACTTTAAAACACCCGTTTCCGGAAGCGGGTGTTTTATGCATACTCCAGGCATTAAAACAGAAGTTAAAGTCGGTAATTTCTACGGTGAGAGTTTCTCCTGCGGGAAATGTTCCTTAAAATAATTCTGAGAATCATCAATAAAAGAATCAGAGCTACAATTAAAATCAAAAGGTTTCTTAGTGTGTTGTTTTCTATAAGTTCCTGAATCCTGTCTCTGATTTTTGCCTGAAGTGTTTTCTCAATATCGTTCATAGCGACCAATTGAATGGTTCCGATTTCCTCACCTTTGTATATCCAGGTTTTGTATCCCATAACCTGGCCTTTTTCTATTGGAGCGGCAAACGGAGTATTCAGTGTTTCATTTACGATTACATCCGTCTTTAGTTTTTCAGGTGATACCGGCAGAAGATGCGTAACGGAACCAAGTGTTTGAAGTTCTACAGGAATGTTATCCACTGAATCCATTACTTCGTAACGGCCGGAGTGTTCACCGGAAGAAACAATTGTTTGAACCCTGTAGTTTTTAAAACCGTATTCCAACAGGTTTTGGGCTTCCCTGAACAGAGGTTCATAGTCTTCAGCACCAAGTATAACTCCCAATAATTCCAGACCTTCATCATTCATTGCTGAAAATACCAGGCATCTTCGCGCCCTTCCCGTGTATCCCGTTTTAATGCCGGTCACTTTGCTGTAGTACTCAGATGTGCTGTCCAGCAGCTTGTTGGTGGATTCAATATGCCAATCACCCCATCCAGTGCTTTTTCGAAGGTTCGTATCGGGAAGCGGTACCGTTTTCAGCCCGACAATTTCACGAAACAAGGGGATTTTCATTGCTTCCCGTGCAGCAATTGTCAGATCCCTGGCAGTGGAATAATGATTTTCATCGTCAAGACCATATGTATTGGTAAAATGCGTATTATGAAGACCTAATTGTTCAGCCTTCTGGTTCATTAGATCAAGGAAGCCGCTTATATTCCCTGAAGGGGATATATTTTCGGCAAGCACATTGGCGGCTTCATTGGCTGAAATGATTAAAACAAAATGCAGCAAATCATCGAAAGTCAGTATTTCACCGGTTTTGATACCGGCACGGCCATAATCCCATGGTATACTGTTAATAGCATTGCTGCTTGCTTTCATTTCAGTACTTGGCTCCGCATGCTCAAGGGCTACAAGAGCCGTCATGATCTTTGTGGTACTCGCCGGAGCCCACCTGGCGTCGGCTTGTTTTTCATATAATACCTGGCCTGTCTCCATATCTGTCAGAAACGCAATGGGAGAAGTCAGATTCAAGTCTTCGGCATATGCTGCCGTTCCGGCCAATAAAAAAATAATAACAAAAATTACCAATAATCTTATCTTATGTATTAATTTACACATTTTCTTATGCACTCTCCATTCTCTATGTATGATTCTATCACAAGACAGTATTGGTGAAAAGTATAAAAAAGCGTCAATTATTAAAGTGAGTTAATATGGTAAAAAAAGGCGTGAATGAAACCGGTTTATTTGGGCAAAGTATTATCAGAGGAACATAACGGTTGAGTCAAGACTCATATGTGCTTCGTTTATGAGGTATATATGGGTTGGCCAAAGATTGCATATAGGTCAAAAGGCTTATATGCAGTCGGAGGGAAGATTCTGTACGGTTAGGAAAGGTTCTGTTATAGTCGATTATGTTGATTATAGCAGAATCCCAACTTATCGTACAGGGTCGAACGAAGATCATGCGGGGTGCCGTAATGGTTATATACAGCCGAAAGGTTGTATATAGCTGTGCAGGTATTCTGTATGGTCGAACAAACCATCATTACAGGTAATGACCTGTTTGGTTGCGGTCGAAAGATCGCAGCCGGATAATAAGTTATCTGTAATGGTGCAAGGTAAATCGTTATGTTCTTTGTTTTTTAAAATCCAAAATAAAACCTTTGTAAAACCTGATTGTGTCAGGATTTTTTTATGGGAACAATAAGGTCTGCACAGTAAAAATCCTCTGCCCCCGCTTCGATATAATCACTAAGTGATTAGAACCTTGTTACTGTGGGAAGCAATTGCAGACAATTGCTTCCTTTGTTATAATAAATTCAAGGAAGGGGGCAGTATTTTGAACAGGTTATACATTGTAAATGGTACTGATCCGTTAAGAATGACTCTGGATATACTTAATATAATCAATCCGTTAAAGGAAAAGAGAAGGGATATTGTCATTGGAATAAAGCCCAATCTCGTATGTGCTTCACCTGCAAGTACAGGAGCGACCACACATCCTGAAATTATTGAGGGTATAATCATATACCTTTTGAATAACGGATTTAAAAATATAAAGATCATTGAGGGATCCTGGGTGGGAGACAGCACAAAACATGCATATAAAGTATGTGGATATGAGGATGTTTCAAAAAAATACAATGTTCCGTTAATTGATTTGAAGGATGATTCCTATGTTACCCGTTTATATAAAGGCATTGATATAAATATTTGTAAAACGGTTTTTGATCTGGACTATCTTATAAATGTTCCCTTAATAAAAGGACATTGCCAAACCGGCATAACCTGTGCGCTGAAAAATCTTAAAGGTCTGATTCCTGATACCGAAAAGAGAAGATTTCATACTATGGGGCTGCATAAACCAATAGCATATCTGAATGCAATAGTTAAGCAGGATTTTATTATCGCCGATGGAATATGCCCCGATCCTTATTTTGAAGAGGGTGGAAGGCCTGAAAAGCTTAACAGGATAGTAGCCGGTTTTGATCCGGTACTCATGGATTCTTACGCTGCTCACGTATTGGGATATAAAACCGAGGAAATAAGTTATATACTTCTTGCACGGAACGAAGGTGTCGGTAGTCCGATTGATGAGGATACGGAATTTGTTAATGTTGAAAAAAACAGTACGGGGCGGGATGAAAAAAATAATATTGTACGTAAAGATAAAAAATATTTAAATATGATTGAAGATGCCGATTCTTGCTCGGCATGTTACAGTAATCTTGCCGGTGCCCTGGATAAACTAAATGAAACGGGTTTAATTAATAATTTCACTGAACAAATATGTATAGGTCAGGCGTACAGAGGCTATAAAGGAAAGATTGGCATCGGCGATTGCGCTTCCTGTTTCGAAAACTATTTGCCGGGGTGTCCGCCGGAGGTTCATGACATAATAGATTTCTTAAAAGAAGTCGGGAAAGGATAATGCTTTACTTATTATATGTTCAGCTTTAGCTGAACGAGTTTGCTTTGCTCTTCGGATCTGCCGGCAATTCTAATTGAACTTGACAAAACAGTGTTAAGGTTATAGAATAAATAAAACCGGATGGGTAATTTAACAGGTAATGTTTTATCAAATAAATTATCCTTGTATGTTAAAATGGAAGAGGCATTGAGAAGGAGGAGTAGATACACCTCTGAAGCATAGAGAGGGGATGATGGTGAAAATTCCCCGTGAAGAGCGTATCCAAGGTAGCCTTTGAGCCGTAA
Organism: uncultured Oscillospiraceae bacterium; assembly: GCA_964610205.1. Taxonomy (GTDB): domain Bacteria; phylum Bacillota; class Clostridia; order DSM-8532; family DSM-8532; genus CAZSVI01. The sequence goes on along the minus strand of CAZSVI010000068.1, from coordinate 3,818 downwards.
ACCGAAATTCTTCGGAAGAGTAGACTTTACCGGATTCCCACCGTTACAGGGGAGACAATATCGGCTTTTGGCCCGTATTGAGCAGAGTGTGCATTTATTGTACAAAATTAGGTGGTACCGCGAACATACCTTCGTCCTATACAGGACGGAGGTTTTTTATTTGCAGTAACAATTATGACTTTTAACTCCGGGTGGGTGGTAAATCATCATGAAACCTGGAGTAAACGAAGTTAGGAGGATTTTTTATGAAGATGACAGGAGCGGAAATTGTTATTAAATTATTGGAAAATCAAGGAATAAAAAGAATTTCAGGCATACCCGGAGGGTCAAATCTTCCTTTGTATGACGCGTTGTATAAAAGTTCAATCCGGCATATATTGGTACGGCATGAGCAGGCTGCCGGGTTTATGGCACAGGGGGAGGCCAGGTTAACCGGCAGGGCTGCTGTCTGTTTCGCTACATCAGGCCCTGGAGCAACCAACTTGATAACTGCAATTGCCGACGCGAAACTGGATTCCATACCCATGGTTGCAATTACAGGCCAGGTTCCTACCGCGCTTATTGGCACCGATGCTTTTCAGGAGGTAGACACTTATGGCCTTTCAACTCCTATTACCAAACATAGTTATCTGGTGAAAAACGCAGCGGAACTGTTTCATGTCATTCCCAAAGCTTTTACCATTGCCGAATCGGGTAGGCCCGGTCCTGTTTTAATTGATATTCCGAAAGATATTCAAAAGGGAGTTTGTGAATTTGATACATTTCCTGAACCGGGAAGGAAGGAAGATCCTCCTGAGTATACCAATAAAAAGTCACTGGATGAAGTTCTGGAAATGATTCATTCTTCAGAGCGTCCCGTTCTGTATATCGGAGGTGGAATACAGCATGCGGACGCATATGATGAACTGAAAGCCTTGGCTGAAAGAAGCAGTATTCCTGTTACTGTAACTCTTATGGGGCTTGGAGCCTTTCCGCATAATCATCCGTTATATATTGGCATGCTGGGGATGCATGCGGCGCGATATACCAACTATATTCTTGAAGAAGCCGATTTATTGATTGCAATTGGTGTACGGTTTGACGACAGGGCTACCGGAATGGTAGAGAAATTCTGTTCTAATGCCAAAGTTATTCATATCGATATGGACCCAGCGGAGATTCATAAAATTCGCAGGGCACAGATTCCTGTTGCAGGAGACGCGAAAGTGGTTTTGAAGACAATACTGCCCTATGTTGCTCAAAATTCACGGGCTGGCTGGATGAAACGGATCGGCGATGTGAAAAAGACTTATCCTTTCCGGGTTACCGGGAATGGAAATATGCTTCATCCTGTAAATATTATACGGACAGTGAGTGAAATTGTTCCTGATTGTACACCCATTGCAACCGATGTCGGACAGCATCAAATGTGGGTAGCACAGGCGTACCCGTTTAATAAACCCAGAACATTAGTATCTTCCGGAGGCGCCGGAACTATGGGGTTTGGGCTTCCGGCGGCTATGGGGGCGGCTTTGGCTGAACCTGACAAGAGAATTGTATGCTTCAGCGGGGATGGTTCCATTTTGATGAATATACAGGAATTGGATACATTGGCAGAGGAAAATCTGGATGTGACGGTTTTTGTCATGAATAATAACAGCCTTGGTCTCGTAAGGCAACAACAGGAGTTATTCTTTGATAAAAACTATATGGCCAGCAAATTTAAAAACAAACCGAAGTTTATTGAAATTGCCAGGGGGTTTGGTGTACGCAGCTTGCTTCTGGATGATCCGGCTAAGGTTAATGATATTCTGAAAGATTCTTTGCAGGGCAGGGGGCCATGCCTTGTAGACATCCGGATTGATCCTTACGAGAATGTTTTTCCGATGGTACCTCCCGGGGCCTCAAATGTTGAAATGATTGATTAAGGAATGAACGAATAATAAACCCTGTTTTTTAAGCGAGGGATTTTCATTTTTTGAAGTGTCCGGTTTTTGCCATCCGTTAATCTATTTCATACTATATTTGGTCAATATAGATATGTAATGTTTTTAGGTAAGGAAAACCAAATTACCTCCTGGAGTGAAAAAAAATACTCCTTATACAAAATGTAAGATGATATAATAGAAATAACAGAAAAAAATTTGGAAGGGGGAGAGAATAATATGGCTGACAAGATGAAAGCTGCTGTTAAGAACAGAATTGGAGAAATAAGCATGGAAAAAAGAGATTATTAAAGAAGAGATCGAACGAACCAATTATACGATGCTTGAATGCTTCCATAGTGGCTGAACCTAAATTTATTGAATAAGTTTTAGTTGCCTGTAATAAAGGATTCGTGGTTGATTTCACGGATGCGCATATTTCCGGCATCTGATGAAAAAGAAGGGGAAGTTATGGTAAAAAGAATGATACTGGTTATCCTGACGGTTGTTCTACTATCGGCAAATACTGCCTGTGGAATGACAAAAACCAGCAATACCGATAACCAGGTACCAAAAACAAGCGTTGAGACAACAAGTGGTGATAATAGTAAAATGGAGGCCGGCAACGGGGCAAAAGCCGACAAAAAGGATACTGAGTGGGTTTTCACCAATTTAACAGAAGATAGCCCAGCAAAAATGTCCGGCAGTGAAGATAAACAGCAGAAACTTTTTTGTCTATGGACGCATATTTGTTCCGTTATTACGGAAGCTTAACTCAGAAATCTACATTGGGTCATGAGCTATGCCTACCTGACTCTTGAGGCGGACATAACGGTTAATTGTATATATAGTATCAAGGGACAAGTTCAATTTCACCGCTGGTATTGATTAAGTATCCCGCTCCCCACAGATCAATTTTATAACTGTCCTTTTCCGAAATCTCTTTTATAAAGAGGGTATACTTTTTGCTGTTCTCCCCTTCAATGTCATCATTATACATATTAACAGAACGTCTGGTACTATCTACAAAAACAATTTCAGAAGAAATAACACCATCTTGGGACATGTCTTCAAACCCGGGTAATATCATGGTTAACTCCAGCGTATTATTATGGTATATAAAGTCCTCAACGGTTATATCCTCGTCCAAGAACTTTACTGTCTTCGGATACGTGTCAGTTAAACTTAATACAAAGGATGTGTCTTTAGATGACCCGATCCTGTACCCATCATAACATAAGAAGAACTTTTCCGGCATTTTGCTATTAAAATAAACAGAAGGGACAAAATAATCATACCACTTAACACGCATTCGGGGGGTCTTTCCTGCTGCCGTACCGATTCCTCCTGAAACATCATAAATATTGCCCTCGGGATCTTTTAACCATATATTTTCAAAGCGTTGTATATAGTAGTCATTCTTAGCCGAATAATGGGATTCAACTACCATCCTGGTGGGAGATACCTTCAGATGCTTCAGGGATATGCTGCCGTATTTCAAGTCAATAGTGCCTGAAAGGCCATAATGCCTGGACAGCAGAATACTCTCTTTTTGTATAGGGATCCGGATATTCTCAATCGTGCATTCAATGTTGTCATCTCTGTATATTTTAGCATTGAAACTCAAATATTCTGGGTCGCTTTTAAGAAAATCGGCAAGGGTGTTATCGTCACTAAAGTACATTTCTATTTTTTGCGCTGTGACTTTTGCGTTTGCCGGACTGCAGCTAAAGGAGGTCTGGAAAAAATTAAAGTCATTTGAGTATAAAACAAATGATATAGCTGCAGATGTTTCGTTTTCTATAAGTTCGTCACTTGTAAGCTTTGCTGACAGGCGCATGTTTACGTCATCAATGAAAATATCCTCAAGCCGGAGGGCATATCCTTCCTTTTCAACCGTTATCGATCCTATAG
>CAZSVI010000067.1:0-20197 GCA_964610205.1 uncultured Oscillospiraceae bacterium | reverse complement strand
ATTCTGAATACTGAATTCTGGGTTCTGAATTCTTGCGGCTTTGCCGCGGTATGTTTTATCAAACGCCTGCGGCGCATTACACAAAAAACGCAAAATACAGGCGCTTTAGCGTCTGCATATTGGGCATGCAATTCGCGCACATACTCATTGAAACATTAAAAATTGATTTCGCTGCAAGAACGAATACTGCTGAATAAATATGCATAAACAATTCTGAAAATCACGTATTTCATACATAAAATACCGGAGTGAAGGTTTTTATGCATGAAGTACGTGATTTTCAAGTTATTGCAGTAAAATCAAAATTTATTGCCATTCCGGTCATAATTCATATTACCTGTGCATAAGATTGAATCAAAACCAGGACAACCATATATTTTGTTTATAACAATGGAAGCAAATGCAACATACCATTGTTCAAAGGTTTTTATATCAAGACAGGAGAAGAGGGTTTTGGAGAGGTGGCTCATCTTTAAGCCTCATTGTACTAATTATAAATAATCAGCTGCTTTGCCAGCATTAAAAAATTATGCAATTTACCGTGGAAAAACCTGGGAGGCACATTATGCAAAAAAAGAAAGAAATATTAAGTCCAATAGATATGGAAATACTTCCATACCTTCCGTGCCGTATAAAATATGAACTTATGAAAGCGGACATGTCTGTTTTGGAAGATATAGAGGAAATAAGGCTTCGTGCCGGAAAACCTGTAATGCTGACTTACCGGGGTGGGGATGGATTTTTGCATGAAGGAGGACAAGTCCTCCGGAAATTATGTATGTCAATGTTGGTTACAATGGACGAATTGGCAGAGGTTGTTTACAAAATAAGTGAAAATTCCTGGTATGCCTATCAAGACGATATTAATAGAGGCTTTATTACCATAAGAGGCGGTCATCGGATTGGAATTATAGGAACACCGGTGATTGAGAGCAATAAAATTATAAATATGAAGGATATCTCATCATTAAATATTCGTATAGCCAGAGAAGTTATCGGGTGTGGAGAGAAAACAGTAAAATATCTGGTGAATGGAAGCAGGGATATATATAATACATTGATTATCTCTCCTCCGGGAATGGGAAAAACAACACTCCTAAGAGATATAATACGTCTTGTAAGCAATGGTTTCACAACAGGGTTCTCAGGTTTGAAGGTGGGCGTTATTGACGAGCGCGGAGAGCTTGCTGCCTCTTGCAGGGGCATTCCGCAAAATGATCTTGGCTGCCGTACGGATGTTATTCATGGAATTCATAAGAAAGACGGTATGGAGATAATGCTGAGGAGTATGAGCCCTAATGTGATTGCTCTCGATGAACTGGGGAATCCGGAAGATGTCTGCACCATACTACAGGTAATGAACGCGGGAATACGCATTATGGCTACTGCTCACGGATTTAGCGTAAAAACACTTCAATTTCGCAGAGGCTTCAGGGAATTATTTACAGAAACAGTCTTTGAGCGGTTTGTTGTGATTTCAATGGGTCGGGATTTTTTGTATGAAATAAGAATTATGGATGGTGATGAGAATGTCCTGGCTGTGGATTGCCAAAGTGACAGGAAGCCTGCTTGTTTTGGGGAGCTCAACGATGGTAGGGTATGTGTTTTCCCGGCAGTTAACAGAAAGAATAGAATGTATAAGGGAAATCCAGAAGTTTTTATTGGAAATGGAGAATGAAATCTATTATATGAGCCGTCCCTTGGGACAGGCTCTATCGTCCTTTTCACGGAATAAGAGAGGGAGGATGACGCTTTTTTCAAAGCGTGTATCTGAAATACTTAGTTTGCAGGAATTGACGATAGAAACCGCCTGGAAGAAAAGTGTCGGTGAATTCCAACACCAGTGGATCCTACACCGGGATGAATGGAATCTGCTATTTTCGGTAGGTGAGATGCTGGGGAAAACCGACAGAGAAAATCAAAGTTCCTTTCTGCGTATGATGCGTGAAAAATTTGTCATACAGGAAAAAAGAGCGGATGAGGACAGGGCACGGAAAGAAAAACTGTACAAAAACCTTGGGGCTCTGGGAGGGCTCGCAATTGTTCTTGTACTGATTTGAGGGGATAAGTATGAATATAGATCTGATTTTCAGGATTGCAGCAATTGGAATACTGGTTGCCGTTTTAAACTCCTTGCTTACCAAATCTGGCAGGGATGAGCAGGCAATGATGACAACCCTTGCGGGGCTGGTAGTAGTTTTATTAATGGTCGTAAAGGAGATCGCTAAACTCTTTGATACGGTAAAAACGCTGTTTAATTTCTAAAAGTGAAGCCTGAAATCAGTGCAAAAAAGTTTTTCTGTCGATGGGAGATAAGCGGGATGGATTTAATTCGTATTGGTATAATGGGGATTTTGGCATCTATCCTCATTGTAATTATTAAAGCTCACAGGCCAGAAATGGGTATTCAGATTTCACTCGTGTTTGGTGCTATTGTAATGATTTTTCTGGCCGGGAAAATTAAAGGAATCCTTGATCTTATTAATTTATATATCAGCAAGGTCAACATTAACGGAGTATATATTACTTCATTGATAAAAATAATCGGTATGGCTTATATTACTGAATTTGCGGCAGAAAGCTGCAGGGATGCGGATCAGAATGCAATTGCGGTGAAAGTGGAGCTTGCTGGTAAGATTTTAATAATGATAACTGCTGTCCCGATTGTTACATCGGTTATGTCTGTTATACTTGATATGCTGTAAAATCCGGCACAAGGGCAAAGGACACTATGGCATGGAATGCTATAAATCCGAAATGCTTGCGGAGGTAGTAACTATGTTATTTTTGACTTATAACAAGGTAAGGATGGGCCCCCGCCCCACCTCTATAGTTGGCAGGTACCTATTTCCTCTATCAGGTGGTGGGCGTATCCCCCATTTCGATATAACGGTGTGTTGCAATTGCTTCCGTTGTTATAATAACCTGTTCAAAGGCTTATGCCGAAAAAAGATACTCTTTTTTTTCATCTTATTCTTTTCAGTGTTGTTTTCTGTGGAGTGTGTCGCTGAAGAGAAATCCTCCATGATGGATGAAATCCTGAAACCCCAACTGGAAAGTACCGAAATAAAGAACCTGCAAAAAAACCTGGAAGAAACCATGACAGACGAGGCAAAAGAATTATTGCCATACTACTCTTCAAAACAGCTTATGGATGAACTTATTAAAGGAAACGCCCAGGAGGAATTAAAAACAATTCCTGACAAGCTTCTCAATATATTGATTGGAGAAATTAAGGAACATTTTTCTTTAATTCTGAAGCTGGTCATAATAATATTTTTAACGGCGTTCATAAAGAATCTCCAGGGATCTTTCAAGGAAAGTACGGTTGGTGAGCTTGCTTATTTTTCCTGTTATGCCGCAATTGTTACGATGGTAGCGTTAGGGTTTCAGAGTGTACTGCAATATGCGGGTGAAGTACTGGAAGCTGTAAATATGATTACCGGGTTTGCTGTTCCGGCTCTACTGGCACTTTTAATTTCGAGCGGTAATATTGTCTCGGGAAGCGCTTTGCAGCCTGTTTTACTTATTGCCATACAGGGAACGGTGAAAGTTTTCCAGAATGTTTTTATTCCGCTCTGTTTTTTATCAGGAGTATTGTATATTGTAAGCGGTCTGTCCGATAGAATCAAAATCTCTGGTATGGCTTCCTTGTTGAAGAAGATTGTGGTATGGGGACTGGCCGGAATTCTTACACTATACGGATCGTTGGTGGCCATTCAGGGTGTTACCGGCGCGGTTATTGACGGTGCTACCATGAAGACCGCTAAAGTTGCAATGAACACGTTTATACCGGTTGCAGGCAAATATATGGCTGACGCGGCGGATACAATTATCAACTGCGCTTTGGTTATAAAGAATACCGCAGGTGTTGTTACAATGCTGATAACCCTGGCTGTATGCCTTATTCCAATATTGAAAATCTCAGTCATCGCCATGATGTACCGTTTTGCTGCTGCTGTGATAGAACCGGTTGCGGAGGAGCGTCTTTTTGATTGTTTAACCGATGTTTCCGATTGTATAAGGATTATTCTTGGTATTGTTGGATCTGCGATGTTTATGCTTTTGCTGTCCATTGGCGCATTGCTGGGAGCAGGCGGCATAAGCGGTATGATGCAGTAGGCGGAGGAGTTACATGGATGAAATAAAAAGCTGGGTTTTAAATATTGCGGCTGTTGCTGTCCTTATGGTGATTCTGGATTTAGTGATGCCTGAAGGAAGGATTAAAAAATTCACACAATTATTGACAGGGTTTATTATTATGTTTGTTATGATAAATCCGGTACTCGAATTGTTTGGCAAAGGAACTTCCGCTTCCTTTGCCGGATGGAAGGATGAAACCTTCATGTGGAATAATCAGGTTCAACAAATAGCCGGTAATTACAAAGAAGAACAAACAAGACAAACATTGGAATTATACCGTGAAATGCTTCTTGCGGATATCCGAAGCCGTTTAATAAACCACGAAAAGATTGGGGATGTGAAAGTGGATGTTGTATTGAATGAGAATACCGCCTCCGGGAAATTCGGAGAAATAAGAAAACTTTATATAAACCTGTCTCTTGCAGCTTTTGGAGAAAGCATGTCTGAAAAAGAAAAGGAGAATATCCGGTCACAGTGCATAAAGGAAATTAAAAAAGAGCTGCAGCAGGTTTTTCTGCTTGGAGAAAACGACATACATATTCAAATATCAAACAGAGAATGAAGGTGGTTTTATATGATTAACTGGTTTGAAAAAGCAAAGGAATTAACAAAAGATAAAAAAGGCAGACGCAGAATTGAAAATTTAGTCATAATACTGATCCTGGGTGTAATAATTATCATAGTAGCAAGTTCATTTTTTGGTGGGGATGGGGATAAAAATATAGATCAAAAGAGACAACAGGAGGAAATAGCTTACACATCTAATAAGCCGTTTGATGAACTTATGGAGCTTGAAGAACGGCTCGAACAAATCCTGTCTGAAATTGAAGGAGCAGGAATTGTAAAGGTAATGATAACCGGAGTTTCAGATGGAGAGGTGGTGCATGCTTATAATCAAATGGAAGAAAGCAGATTCCAGGAAGAACATAGCGGTACGGAATCTTACAGCAAAACAGATGAAGTTCGACAGGAACAGGAATTGGTATTTATGGACAATGGATCAGGAATACGCAGTCCTGTCGTAACTAAAAGAATTAAACCTGAGATAAAAGGAGTTGTTGTTGTTGCTGACGGAGCCGGTAATATTGCTGTCCGTCAGAATATTACAGGTGCGGTTGAAGCATTGACGGGTATTCCGACGTATCGGATTCAGGTAATTAAACGCAAGTAATATGATATATAAGGTGGTGTTAATATGATTAATAAAAAACAAATTATGGTAATTGCATTGGCTCTTGTAATTATTACAGCAGGTGTACTTCAATATACTTACGGAAAGACAGGATTCTCTTCTCAAAAGAATAATGAAGAGCGTTTGGGGGAAGCCGTATATGTGGATAACATTAACGGGGACCCGGTTAATCTGTTGGACGATGGTACAGATCAGTCAATAAACGAAAAAACAGGTATTGGCGATGACTATTTCATACAGGCCAAGCTTGACAGGGAAACAATCCGAAGCCGTCATAAGGAAGAGCTTCAAGACCTTGCTACCGGTAAAAGCACAGCGGGTGAAAGTATACCAAAAGCGCAGGACGAGTATCTCGATCTCATCAAACGTTCAGAAATAGAAGCTACAATTGAATCTCTTATAAAACAAAGAGGGTTCCAGGATGTAGTGGTACTATTCGGCACGAATGGCAGTGTTGATTTGGTCGTAAAGGCCGACAGCCTGTCCCAGGATCAGACGGCCCAGATTTCGGACATTGTAATTCGCCATGCCGGGGTTGAGATGGAGGATATACATATTAAAAACATGAATTAACGGAGTTGCGGCATAATTTCATTGTTTGCAGGCACTCTGAGCTAAACAATGTATTTCCAATGAACAGGGTTTATGAGCGGTTTACATATCGCTCATAAGTTTTTATATGGACATATACCTGTATAGAGGTTTTTTTCATTACTTATGACTGAGTATGATGCGACCAGTGACAGGCTGTTAAGGAAGTACGGCAAGAGGGAAAATACCAAGACTGTCATCCTGAGTGTTAGCGAAGGAGCTTGCTCATTCCTGGGGTAAAGATTCTTTGTTTCACTCAGAATGACACAAAAATTTAGTTCAGCTTATAACAACGTAAGCAATTGCTTTCGTTGTTATAAAAACCGTACTATGAAAAGTACGGTTTTATTACACACAATATTTAAAGGCACATGCGACAGAAGCACATACCTTTTATTATTCGGACGCCTGTGAGGCATTAAAGGCTTTCATAAGCTGTGACTTCTTTCTGGAGGCTGTGTTTTTATGGATCAACTTCCTTGAAGCCGCTTTATCTATCTTTTTAATTGCTGAAGTTAACAGTTCTTGTTTGCCTTCAGCATTTGCTGTCAGCCCTTCACGAAAATGACGGATTGTTGTTTTTAATTCCGAGCGTTTTACTTTGTTTTGTTCCGTCCTGGTTTTCGTAATTTTAACTCTTTTTTCAGCAGATTTAATATTCGGCATTTATACTCACCTCCCGATAATTAGTCAACACACAATATAACGAGGAACCAAGATGGGTCCCCGCCACACCTCTTAACGTATTTTTACCAGAGGCAAAAAACGTGTGGCGGCGGGTATCGATTATCTTCATCAGGCGGTGAGCATTGCTTGCGGGTCGCCCATTGCTGGATTTTACACAGCAAAATCCTCTGCTCCCGCCTCGATATAACGGTGTGTTGCAATTGCAAGCAATTGCTTCCATTGTCATAATAGCATGAAGATTTATGTTTGGCAAGGAATTTTTTGTTTTGTATTATATTTTGTCACCAAATGTAAAGAATACTTGTTGTAGGAGGCGCAGGGCTTAATAACGGCCGGTTTTATATGATGGAATTGAAGAAGTTTTGATGAGCAAGCAGCGTTTCCTGTTAATAACAATATCGGGCTGATGTCAGTTTCAACAGCCAATTAGGAGGGTATCTATGGAACAGTATACAGGAATTCGGACAGACCTTGCGCTGGAGGTGCATGAGAAAAACCAGGCGGATATTAAGCGTTTCGGAGGTGAGATAACACACCCATATGGGGAAGGAGTAGAGGTGGAGGAGGACGGAAATGAGAATATTCATGTGACAAGAGTAAAAATAACCTCTCCCGTTGGGGAAAAAAGTATTGGAAAGCCAATGGGGAACTATATTACATTGGATGTTCCGAGATTAAAGGAAAACGACAGGGATTTGTATGAGAATACCTGCCGGGCGGTTGCATTTGAACTCCAGCGTCTGATACATCTTGGTGAGATGGATACGGTTCTCGTAGTCGGATTGGGAAACTGGAATATTACACCCGATGCGCTGGGCCCTAAAGTTTCGTCCTATTTGATGGTCACCAGGCATTTGCACGAATATCTGCCCGAACAGGTGGATGACGGCGTAAGACCGGTTTGCGCAATAGCGCCGGGGGTATTGGGTTTAACGGGAATTGAAACAAGTGATATTGTAAGAGGCGTTGTTGAAAGGGTTAAACCCGCGTTAATAATTGCGATTGATGCCCTGGCTTCCAGAAAGATGAACCGTATTAATACAACCATCCAGATTGCGGATACCGGAATCTCACCGGGCTCCGGTGTTGGCAATAAAAGGGCGGAACTTTCAAAAAATACTATGGGAGTAACGGTAATAGCTATAGGTGTTCCAACAGTGGTAGATGCGGCAACAATGGCGAATGATACCATTGAACTTGTAATTGAAAGTCTGATGTCCCATTCAAAAGAAGGTACGGAATTCTACAAAATGCTTAAGGATCTTGAAGATAACGACAAGTATAATATGATACGGGAAGTACTTGAGCCTTACGGAAGGAATCTGGTGGTAACTCCAAAGGAAATGGATGAAGTGATTGAGCGGGTTTCAAAGGTTGTGGCTAATGGTATAAATATAGCTTTACACAAAAATATAGATTTTAGTGATATTGACCGCTATTTGCAATAGGGTTTTCATAAGAATGACTTAAACATTTATGGTTAAGGGCTTTATGTCAAAGCTAAGTTATAGTATTATAACAACGGAAGCAATTGCAACACACCGTTATTGCAACAGAAGCAATTACTTGTAATTGCTTCACACAGCAACAAGGTTCTTATCACGAAGTGATAAGGTTGTTATTGCAACGGCAGGTTTTGCTTCAGCAAAACCATCACACAGCAACAACGTTCTTGGAGCTTTGCTCCAAGGTTGTTATATCGAGGTGGGGGATATGCCCACCACCTGATAGAGGAAACCCGTATCACCACCACACGTTTTTCACCTCTGGTAAAAATATGTTAAGAGGTGGGGCGGGGGCCCATTTTGGTTCCTCGGTATATTCAAATAAGGGTTATTGCAATAGCCGGAAGCTCTAAAAACCCTTAATAATTCAATATTGTACGCCGATAGAGAAAGTGCTAGTATACTTAATAGTTTTAAAAAAGGCGTTAAGTTTGAAAAGACGTTAAATTTGAAAAGGGGTTTTGCAAATGGATAGGATAAAAATAACCAACGGGAGAATCATATTTCCTTACAGGGTTATAAATAACGGTTGTGTAATAATAGAAGACGGCAGAATAGCGGGTGTACACTCAGGGGATGTCGCTATTGGTGAAGGTGCTGTAATAGATGCGGAAAACAGATATGTGGCCCCGGGATTTATAGATATCCATACACATGGCGGCGGAGGCCACGACTTTATGGATGGTGTGGAAGAAGCTTATCTGGGTGCAGTGGAAAGTCATGCGCGTCATGGTACTACATCTATAGTGCCTACTACTCTCACAAGCACAAATGAGGAACTAAAAAATACCTTCTCTGTATTTAGAAACGCCTGCGCAAAAAATAAAAAAGGGGCCCAAATGCTTGGACTTCATCTTGAAGGTCCGTATTTTGCCATGTCGCAGAAGGGTGCCCAGGATCCCAGATATATCAGGAATCCTGACGATGCCGAGTATAAACAAATATTGGAGTGGTCCGGTGACATTATAAGATGGAGTGCCGCTCCTGAACTGAAAGGCGCAATGGAGTTCGCGAGGGAAATGAGGAAAAACAATATTCTCACTTCAATAGGCCATTCGGATGCGATATATGAAGATGTGCTGGAAGCATTTGAAAATGGTTTTACCCATATAACGCATCTGTATTCAGGAATGTCGGGAGTTAGGAGAATAAATGCATACAGATATGCCGGAGTCATAGAAAGCGCCTTCCTGATTGACGAAATGACGGTGGAGATTATAGCCGATGGCTGTCACCTCCCGGCAAGTCTTCTAAAACTGATATATAAAATTAAGGGTTCCGACAGGATAGCGTTGGTTACAGATTCCATGAGAGCGGCAGGTATGCCTGAAGGTGTAAGTATTCTGGGTAGCTTGAATGACGGACAGAGAGTAATTGTAGAGGGTGGGGTGGCTAAGCTTATGGACAGAACGGCTTTTGCAGGAAGCGTCGCCACAGCGGACCGTCTTGTCAGGACAATGGTTAAAGAAGCCGAAGTTACCGTACAGGAAGCTGTCAAAATGATGACATCTACCCCGGCCCGAATAATTGGCATTGATAAGTCAAAGGGCAGCCTTGTGCCGGGAAAAGATGCGGATATTATAATATTTGATGATGATATAAATGTAAAAATGGTAATGATTAAAGGCAACCGGTTATTTTAAGGTTTTGAGAACCGGAGAGAATAAAGGGCTTTATCTCAAAACTAAGTTATAGTATGATGTTTAATTAGGGGTTGTTGCATAAATACTCTGCAATTTTGTGCAAACGCTCATTGAATTCATAATATTTACTGCATTTATGGTTGATATGGAATGGTTTATAGCACGGTATGAATAAATATTAATAAAGAACGTATATTCAACCTGACTGGGAGGAGAAATGTTAAAATTGAGTTTCATCAGAGGTAAGCGGGATTCCGGCAAAATCAGAACGAACAAGCCAACAAGACGTTACCGCGTAACAAATGTATCAAGGTTTATAGCAGTATTACTTGCGCTGTTCTTATGCGTGGTTGCGTTATATGCTATCCTGGGCGGGGATTTTCAACCGGTGAAGGCTGTGATGTCTGCGATAGCCCCCACACCGTCACCTACGCCATCACCTGCTCCGGCACCCACACCCACGCCTGTTCCGACACCGACACCCACGCCAATACCGACACCAACGCCGCCTCCGCCGGGGAAAGCTGTATCCAATGTGATTGTTATTGTGGATCCGGGACATGGAGGACAGGATCCGGGAACAGTATCGCCGTATCTGGAAGGGTTATATGAAAAGGAAATCGTTCTGGATATCGGTCATAAAGTCCGGATGAAGTTGGAGGAGGCAGGAATCCAGGTTGTGATGACACGCGAAACCGATAAGCATCTTCATCAAAATGACAAGGAGGACGTTCGGGCCAGGCCCAGAATGGCCAATGAAGTGAATGCTACATTCTTTGTCAGTATCCATGTGAATGGATTTGAGGGTAAGAATGCGGAACTGTACAATGGAACGGAGGTATATCATCACGGGAAGACTCATAGCGAATATACCAGTAAACAGTTTGCCCAGATGATGTCTGAAGAAATTGCCGCAGTTGTCGACACAAAAAACAATGGAGTAATAAAGGCAGACTTTGGAGTGCTGAGATTGACCGAAATGCCCGCGCTTCTTGTTGAGACGGCATATATTACGAATAAGGAGGATCATAAACGCCTGGAATCCGATAAGTTCCGGGAGGATATGGTTGAGGGAATCCTGAAAGGCACTATTCGGATTCTTGAGGCAATGGGAGCTTACATGGAAGAAGGAACATTCAAGATTCTTGTGGATGAATAGAAAAGGTTCCGAATATAGCAAAGTGGAGTTAAGAATATGAATAAAAAGCTTCAGTGGATGAGACAAACCGTTGATAAACTGAATGAAGCCGCCAGGTCATATTATCAGGAAAACAGAGAAATTATGTCCAACATTGAGTACGATAGGTTGTATGATGAATTGCTTGCGGCGGAAAAGGAAACAGGTATAGTTTTATCAAGCAGTCCGACAGCTCGGGTCGGATATGAACTGCTTACCAGTTTGCCCAAGGAATACCATGAAAAGCCAATGCTTTCCCTGGACAAGACCAAGGATATTGTTTCGCTTATTGAATGGCTGGGTGAACGGAAAGGAATTGTTTCATGGAAACTGGACGGTCTTACGATTGTATTGACTTATATGAATGGAAGACTGGTTAAGGCTGTTACCCGTGGGAATGGTGAAGTGGGGGAAGTGATTACCAATAATGTAAAGGTATTTCGGAATATACCCGTTTCCATACCGTTCAAAGGAAACCTGGTATTAAGAGGGGAAGCGGTTATCAGCTATTCCGATTTTAACAGAATAAACAATGAAATAGAAAATGTTGACGCGAAGTTTAAAAATCCGAGAAATCTCTGCAGCGGTTCCGTACGGCAACTTAACAACAGAACTACAGCCGAAAGGAACGTGCATTTTTTTGCTTTTTCAGTTGTAAAAGCCGAAAACATGGAATTTAACAACTCAAGGAAAGTTCGGCTTGAGTGGTTGAAGGATCAGGGGTTTGATGTTGTCCGGTATAAGGAAGTTGAATCGTCTGCTATGGAGGAAACTGTCAAATGGTTTGCGGATCAGATTGAAAAAAATGATTATCCTGCGGATGGATTGGTGTTGGCCTATGATGATATTGAATACGGTGAATCATTAGGTGCAACGGCCAAATTTCCAAGAGACTCAATAGCTTTTAAGTGGGAGGATGAAGTTAGGGAAACAAAGCTTCTTGAAATTGAGTGGAGTGCTTCCAGAACAGGGCTTATTAATCCTATCGCCGTTTTTGAGCCGGTGGAGCTTGAAGGAACCACTGTAGGCAGGGCCAGTGTGCACAATATCAGTGTCATGGAAGGTCTGGAGTTGGGTACCGGAGATATTATCGGAGTGTATAAGGCAAATATGATAATACCTCAGGTAGCAGGAAATATGACCAGGAGCGGAACGGTTAAAATACCTGAAATTTGTCCTGTTTGCAGCGGTATTACGCAGATAAGGCAGGAAAACGGTGTAAAGACGCTGTATTGTATTAATCCTGAATGCATGGCAAAGCAAATAAAAGCGCTTGCCCATTTCGTCAGCAGGGATGCATTGGGAATTGACGGACTATCGGAAGCAACAATTGAAAAGCTGGTAGCAAAAGGGTTAATAAAAGAGTATGCGGATATTTTTAATATTAATGAGCATAAAGAAAAAATCGTTGAAATGGAGGGCTTTGGAGAGAAATCTTTTAAAAAACTGACAGAGGCTGTCGATAAATCAAGAAAAGCAGATGCAGCAAGGTTTCTGTATAGTTTAGGCATTCCAAATGTCGGTTTGTCAAACGCAAAATCCATAAGCAGGAAATTTTCATATGATTGGAATCGCATTGAGAAAGCATCATATGAAGAACTGATAGAAGTTAATGGTATTGGTGAGGTTCTGGCTCGTGATTATATAAATTTCTTCAGTGATAATAAGAACAAAGAGAAAATAAAAAACATTTTACGGGAAATAGAGTTTGAAAAAACTTTGGATACCGGTAATGAAGCTATTTTCAATAATACACAATTTGTAATTACCGGCTCGGTTGAGCAATTCAGGAACAGAAACGAGTTAAAAAATGCCATAGAGTCAAATGGAGGAAAAACAATGGATTCGGTAACTTCAAAAACAGATTATCTGATTAATAATGATGCATTGTCAAACTCTTCCAAAAACAGAAAGGCGAAGGAACTTGGTATTAAAATCATTACGGAAACCCAGTTTGTAAAATGGCTTCATAAAGGAATACGGCCGGAAGAATGATAAACTATTTTATTTGTGCAGCCGATAAATATAACAACATATAGTTTACCTCTTTGTAGTATTATGGTACAATATGTTTTATCATAGATTATATTGTTGTAATGTATCTATTTGTAATGGAAAAAGTAATTATTATTATATCTCTGTGATATGATTGTTTATGCGGAGGGCCGGAGGTTGGACAGGAAAATCAAAGTAACCATTGATGCCTGCTTACCTCAAATGGTAACAGCGGAAACCATATACAACAGCTATGGCGCTGTTATTGTTTGGGAAAATACAGTATTGGATGATTTATTAATTGCCAGATTAAAAGATTTTGGTATTGATATTATTCGCGTATTTGAGTCAAGTCTGCCTCAGAATATAAAATCCCAGCAACCCAACATACAAATTAAATCAAAGGAAGTACAGTTTTCTGAATCTTATGAAAAAGATACTGAAGAGTTTAAATCTATTTTGCATGACTTATCAGTGGGGAAAACCGTCAGCATTGAAAAAACAATTAAGATTGCCGACTCAGTTTATTCAAAGAAAGAACAAAACAGCGAGATTATTAAATGTATTTCACAAATTCGAAGCGTTGATGAGTATACCTATTATCATTGCATAAATGTTTCAATGCTTTCAATGCTTTTAGGGAAATGGCTGAAGTTCTATCCCGAGGATATTCACTTACTTGTTCAGGCGGGGCTCTTGCATGATGTCGGCAAAAGCCGGATACCGGTTTCAGTCATAAATAAACCGGAAAAACTTACCGATGAGGAGTATACGGAAATGAAAAAGCACTCCGAATACGGTTATTATCTGGTTCAGTACATGGACGGTATTGACAGGAGGGTTCTCGAAGCAATTCTGTATCATCACGAAAGGGAGGATGGCTCAGGATATCCTTTGGGCCTTCACGGGGAACAAATTCCGGTATTTGCAAAAATACTTGCGGTGACGGATATATTTGACGCAATGACAGCTAATCGCTCTTACAAGAATATGGACTCACCGTTTCATGTTTTTGATCTCATGCAGAATGGGTGTTTTGGTTATCTCGATCCAATTGTGCTCAACACATTTCTCTCAAATATTTCCCATTATTATGTGGGCAACAAGGTAAAAATTAGTGACGGAAGGATTGCGGAGGTTATTTATATTAATTCACAGCAGTACGGCAAGCCTGTCTTAAAAGCAGGAGAGAAGTACATAGACATGTCAATCGAAAAAAAAGTCAAGATAGAGCAGCTTATATAACATTTCTAATATTTCGGACCCGTCAGGGAAGGGTATTGTATCTTTTTAAAAAAGTCTTTAAAATAAGAAGTATATCAACACGGTATAGATGTGTTGCAATTGCAATGCAATTGCTTCCGTTGTTTTAAACAGAGTTTGCCAGGCAAGTCCCCTGTGAGCTGTTTATGTAAACCAATGCTTAACATATGTTTGGCCCGAAAGGAGGAGGAAGCCGTGAAACATAGATCAAAAGAGATTATGTTCGTTGTATTTCTTCTTTTGGGCATGATTATTACCATGCAGTTCAGAACGATTTTAATTTTCCAGCAGCAAAGCACAATCGGACAAACGTCTGTACAGGCTTTGGTTCTTGAATTGGATCAGATTATGAAAGAGGGGGTACAGTTGCAGGAACAACTCCGGAAGCTTGAAGAGGAAAAAGATGAAATTTTTATGCGGCTGAATAATGACGGAAATCCCATGATAAACGAATTGATAAGGCATAAGAAAGAAATGCAGCTTATTAGCGGATTTCTTGATGTAAAAGGAGTTGGAATTGTAGTTACCTTGAATGATGCTCCTGCCAGGAATGAAATGGCGGATCCAAGCGAACTGATTATTCATGACGCGGATATAACAGCCATCCTGAATAACTTAAGGGCGGCGGGAGCCCAGGCCTTGTCTATTAATAACGAAAGAATACTTGCCACCAGCAAACAGCTTTGTGCCGGGCCTACTATCCTGATAAACCAGAATCGTTATCCAGTTCCATATATTATTAAGGCAATAGGGGACCCGGACAGTATGGCGGAAGCACTTGAAGCGAGTGAAGCTGTTGTTATAATGCGTGCGTATAACATACAGGTGGACATAAAGAAAGAAGCGGAGATCAGGATTCCAAGGTATGAAGCTTATCAGAAAATCGAAAATATGATATCCGGTATGGAGGTTGTTGATAAATGAAATTTTTTAAAGTGGCATCTTTAACGGTTGTTTGTCTGTTGCTGGGGATTGTTATAGCCATGCAGTACAGAAGTGTTAAGCTGAATAATACGCTGGCGGTATATGAACAGCAAAGATCCAGTGATTTAATCGCAGATCTCCTGAGGGTGCAAAAAAACAATGAGCAGTTAAAGCAAAGAATCGATGAACTGCAGAAAGATCTTGATACTTATCGTACAAGGGGAAAAGACGACAATGAATTTATACAGGAGTTGAGGGATGATATCCTTGAGCTTCAGATAATTGCAGGTAAAAAAACCGTTAAGGGCAAGGGCGTTATTGTTACAATAGAAAGCGTCGGAAATGCCCAGGTGGATGACAGCAGTATCCTGGCTGTATTGAATGAACTGAGGGCGGCCGATGTTCAGGCCCTGGCGGTAAATGACGAACGGATTATAGCTACAAGCGAAGTCCGCCGTGCCGGAAGCTATATGATGGTAAACGGCAGAAAGCTGTTGCCGCCGTATATAATTAAAGCTATCGCAGAGCCGACGAAATTGGAAAGTTCATTAAAAATTATGGGTGGAGTTGTTGAAATGCTGAAATACTATAATTTGAAGGTGGACGTTAAACAGGAGGAGAATGTTATTATTCCGGCTGTCCGTGATGACGGAACAGTTCTGAGATATGATATGCTTACCCCGGTTGATTGATTCGTAAGGGCGGTTAAGCCGAGTTTGCTTTATTGACATAGATCTCCATAAATTATATTTCTCTGTCATAGTATATGTGTTTTAGAAATATAATCAGAAATACTGTTATCCTATCGGTAATTAACTTAATATAAGTGCTTAAAGTAAAGTATTCAATGTGAGTAGTTGAGTAATTATGATTTATAGAATCAACTTTTTCTACAATCATCTATAAATTCTGCGATCAACCTGTATAAATTCCATTAACGAAAGCAACATTACTCCGCAAGTGCTTTGTCTGATAAAACCCGTCTCAATATTGTTAAAGAACTTATAAATGAAGAAAAACCTTGTTCTGAGTTAATTGGGAGATTTGAGCTTAGCAAATCTACTTTTTCACACCATGCAAAAGTACTTGCAAAAAGTGGGCTTGTTAAGTTTCGAAGAGAAGGCAAATATTTGTTTTTTAATCTAAACTATGAATTCATCAAAGAACTAGAGCAATTTTTCTTTACTGAGGATTTTCTTAATGAAAGGAAGTATCAAAATGGGAAAACTGATGGAAGGTAAAAATATCCTTATAATGGGACTGAGAAATAAATGGAGTATTGCATGGGGGATAGCAAAAGCTGCATACGATGAGGGCGCAAATCTTATAATCACATATCAGGGAGAAAGGGAGAAAGAGGGCGTTGAAGAGCTTATACCATTACTTGGCAATTCATTAATTATCAAGTGTGATGTATCGGTAGATATGGATATTGAAAAATTACTAAAAGTAATAAAAGAGAAATATGGTGTATTGCATGGGATCGTTCATGCTATTGCACATGCAAAAAGAGAAGATATGCATAATAGTTTTATTAATACATCAAAGGATGGCTTTGCCCACGCAATGGACGTAAGCGTATACTCGCTTATAGCTGTCAGCAGCAAAGTCAAGGAAATTATGACTGAGAATGGGAGTATTATTACACTGACTTATTTGGGAGCAGAAAAGGTTTTCCCTGGATATAATGTTATGGGTGTGGTTAAGGCAGCACTTGAAGCAAGTGTCAGGTATCTTGCATACGATCTTGGACATTATGGGATAAGGATAAATGCAATATCGGCCGGTCCTATCAAAACGGTTTCTGCAAAAGCAGTTAAAGACTTTGGGAATATACTCAGTATAGTAGAGGAAAAAGCACCGTTAAAAAGAAGCATTGGTTTGGAAGACTTAGGAAGGACTGCAGTTTATTTTCTCAGCAATCTATCTAGTGGAGTTACTGGTGAAATTACTCATGTTGACTGTGGTTTTAGTGTTATGGGTATATAAACAAACTTTAATATTATAAGGGAAAAGACTAATATATAGAAACAGAGTAAAAAGTTTATTTATCCTTTGTCATTTTATTTCAAGATCCTGTGTTTATAACCTGAATTCAATTATCATTAAGAAGTTCAATTTTTATGGCTTGGAATTTTTTCAGTAAAGAATGATATATATAGTAATAGGAATTTGATGAGCACGAGATTGGGATATGTCATGCCATGTTGGATAAGCAATGTGGAATGGCTGTCCTTTCTTACTTTGTATGTAATTCCTTTTACATATGAAGAAAGCTCATTTTTTATCGGAGAAATGCAGTATGGACAGAAAACGGACCATTATCGTTTCCGGTATCCTGATTGCGGTACTTTGTTCGGTAATTGTTGCCACAAAGACAGCACATCCGGAAAAATCGAAATATCGCACATTATTTCAGTTAAGTTTTAATGATATGGATTTTAGTAAAGAGATTACAGGCGGATACGAAGAAAATTATTCTCCTGTGGGATATACCTATGAAGCATCGGGGGAAGGGAATCCAAATCGGTTGAGGAGTTGGGGCATAGTACGCGGGAAGGATAATAAAACTCCCCGGGCCGATCCCGGTACGCCGGAGATTTTAAAAAAATACAAGGCAATTTACATAGCCGATACCGAAGCTCCGATAATTTATCTGACATTTGACGAAGGTTATGAGAATGGGTACACAGCCGACATATTGGATGTGCTTTCCAGGCAGAAAGCAAACGCAATTTTTTTTATTACCGGGCCATACCTGAACCAGCATGAAAATCTGGTCCGCAGAATGGTGGAAGAGGGACACATAGTAGGAAATCACACAGTAGGACACTACAGCCTTCCAACACTGACAGATGAAAAAATTGAAAGGGAAGTAACAGAACTGGACAGTTTGTTTTATGAGAAATTTAAAAAGCATATGGTGTTTTTAAGACCTCCAAAAGGGGAGTATAGTGAGCACTCACTGGAAGTCACGTCGAATTTGGGGTATATAAACGTATTCTGGAGCTTTGCATACGCCGACTGGGACAGAAATAATCAGAAGGGCTGGGAAAATGCCTATAACAAAGTGATGCCAAACCTGCACAATGGCGCGATTCTTTTATTGCACGCGGTTTCCAGTGACAATGCCGGGGCTCTGGAACGTATTATTGCTGATGCGAGGAAAAAAGGGTATGAGTTTGGAAACGTATTGAAGCTCGAGGCTATTGCAAGAGGTGAGAACTGATGAAAAGGAAAAAGAATACAATCACAGAAAAGAAGGAAAAAGGATCCTATACATTGAAAGAAAAGGTTGCAAAGATGCTGGAACTGCCGGAAGAGGTCGTTTCCGACCGACCTCGGATAACAACGGTGGGCAGGAAGGAAGTTTTTGTAGAGAATTACCGTGGAATTATTGAGTTTACCAATGAAATTGTAAGAATAAATTCCAACCATGGAATCATTACAATTACCGGTAAAGATATGAAGATACGGGAAATTACCAGTGAAGACATTATAATCTTCGGTGATATTGAAAATATTGATTACATAGTATAAGCAAAATCCATGAATTTGGAGGAAATAATGTTCCTTATTCGCTTATGGCATTATTTAAAAGGGTATGTTATTATTATTGTAAGCGGGATATTTGTTGAAAGGTTTGTCAATATTTGCACCCGCAGAGATATATTGCTCTGGGATATGGAGAGGTTGGATCCCAATACGATCCGCATGAAAATCAGTATCGCCGGGTTTAAAAAAGCGCGCACGGCCGCAAGAAAATCGCGTTGCCATGTCAGGATAACCGCTAAAAAGGGATTACCGTATTTGCTTGGCAAATATAAAAAAAGAAGAGGGTTTGTGTTTGGACTGATTTTCTTTGTTATTCTTATATATCTCATGACATCTATAATATGGAAGATAGAAATTGCCGGAAACAGTGATGTGGAAACACAAACTATTATAAATCAGATAAATGATATGGGCATATACAGAGGAGCCGCAAAACGCTTTGTGGATCCAAAACGGGTAGCTGATACGCTTATGCTTAAAAATAATGAACTTTCATGGGTTGGAGTTGAAATAAAGGGTACGTCGCTTTTTATATCGGTGAAGGAAAGGATTGAGCCGCCCGCTCTGATTCCCGAGGACACCCCCTGTGATATTGTAGCCCGCAGGGACGGTATAATTCTGTCCATTCAAGCTAAAGACGGTTTGACAATGGTTAAGGAAGGGGATACTGTTATAGAGGGTCAGCTTTTAATTTCAGGCAATATGGAAAGCATTCATCCCGAATTTGGTACCATGCAGGTACATGCTATGGGTGAAGTGACTGCCCGGACATGGTATGAATTGAAAAGGGAAGTCCCCGCAAAAAGGATCATTCGAAGGAGAACAGGCCAGGAATGGAACAAATACAACATATGCTTTCTGGATTTTACCCTTCCGTTACCTGCCGGGACAAACCCGTTTTTACTGTATGAAACCGGCATATATGACAGGGCCCTTGTTATAGGAAACCGGTTCAGGCTGCCATTTGGACTGACAATTCAACGCTGTTTTGAATTGGAGGAGAAGGAAGAAATACTTACACGGGAAGAAGCAAGGGAACTGGCCCAGGAAACTGTTGTTCTGGAACTGAAAAAAAGCATACCAAAAGAAGCTGAAATTGTTGACGAGCAAATGCAGCTCATTTCGGAAAAGGACAGTGAATATATAACTATAACAGTGGAATGCATTGAAAACATTGCGATGGAGCACAAAATTGGAGGAGATTGATTGGAAACTGTCGTTGAAAAAAATATTGATATACCGGATTTGGAAACAGTTATGAATTTGTTTGGTTATAGAGATCAGAACATACGAATACTGGAGGATGCATTGGATGTAAAAATTACAAACCGTGAAAATGAAGTCAAAATATCCGGATTTGATTCAAAAGTGGATCAGGCGCTTGAGATAATACGAAAATTACTGGTAATTGCACAGGGAGGTGACACAATCACAACGCAAAACGTGCAGTACCTTGTATCGATAAACCGTGAAAATATGGGTGATGCGGATGAGTTGCCGCTGGATTTTGTCTGTCTTACAG
>CAZSVI010000066.1:0-20913 GCA_964610205.1 uncultured Oscillospiraceae bacterium | reverse complement strand
CCTGTTTTTGTTAATAACACCACTTAGCTCGAGTTTGCATAAATAAAATCAATATTATTTATCTTGTAATCAGCTGTAAAATAAGATAAACTTATTAATGTAATCTTATTAAGTTAACATTAAAAAGTTATGGAGGTGAGAGTATGGCATATCTGTTAGGGGTGGACATCGGAACATCAGGAACAAAGACGGTATTGTTTGACGAGTTGGGAAACGCCATTGCCGATGACCTTCAGGAATATCCTCTGTACCAGCCCCAAAACGGATGGGCGGAGCAGGAGCCGGACGATTGGTGGAAGGCAACCTATTCTTCCATAAAAAATGTTATGGACAAAAGCGGCGTATCATCCGGTGAAGTAAAGGGTGTCGGGTTATCAGGTCAAATGCACGGCCTTGTTTTACTCGACAGGGAAAACAGGGTGCTTCGCAGATCAATTATTTGGTGTGATCAACGAAGCGGAGAGGAATGTGAGCAGATTACAGGACTTGTGGGAGCGAAACGTCTTGTTGAAATCACTGCGAACCCTGCGCTAACCGGGTTTACCGCATCAAAGGCCATGTGGGTTAAAAACCATGAGCCTGAAATCTTTGACAAGGTATGCAGAATCCTGTTGCCCAAAGACTACGTACGGTATCGGTTAACCGGCGAATTTGCAACTGAGGTCTCAGACGCGAGCGGTATGCAATTTCTTGATGTACCGAACAGGTGCTGGAGCGATGAGGTTTTAGGCAAACTCGGCCTTGGCAGGTCAATGCTTGGAAAAGTGTACGAATCACAGGAGATTACGGGAACGATTCACCGGGAAGCCGCGGATTTGACAGGACTAAGGGCTGGAACCCCAGTTGTCGGCGGAGGGGGAGATCAGGCCGCCGGCGCCGTTGGTAATGGAATTGTAAAACCTGGTGTTATATCGTCAACTATTGGAACATCCGGTGTTGTTTTCGCACACAGCGACAAGGTCAGTATCGATCCGCTGGGACGTGTGCACACTTTTTGCCACGCGGTACCCAATACATGGCACATTATGGGTGTAACGCAGGGAGCGGGTCTTTCGCTTCAGTGGTTCCGGAATAACTTCTGCAAAGAAGAAATATCAACGGCGGCTCTGATGGAAGTTGATCCATACTATCTGATGGACAAGGCTGCTGAAAAAGTGGAAGCAGGCAGCAATGGCCTTTTGTATCTGCCGTATTTAATGGGTGAGCGTACTCCGCATCTGGATCCTGATTGCCGTGGTGTTATCTTCGGACTGTCCGCAAAACACACAAAACGGGAAGTAGTAAGGGCGATTCTGGAAGGTGTTGTATACAGCCTTAAGGATTGCCTGAATATCATCATGGAACTTGGAGTGGATGTCAACGAGGTGAGAGCGTCCGGCGGCGGTGGGAAAAGCCCTCTGTGGCGTCAGATGCAGGCGGATATTTTAAATACCGAAATATGCACCATAAATGCCCGTGAAGGGCCTGCTTTCGGGGTTGCCATACTGGCCGGTGTCGGATCCGGTGTTTACCGCAGCGTGCCTGAGGCCTGTGAAGCGATAATCAAGGTAAAAACCAGACAACAGGCGAATCAGACGATTACCGAAAAATACAATCAATACTATAGACTTTATAAAAACCTGTATAAATCTCTCAGACAGGATTTTAAAAATTTGGCAGGGCTGGTATAGGTGGTAAAGAATTATGGCTAAAAAACCTGCTGGAAACAACCAATATTTAAAGGTATTGAATCAGGCTGCCGTCATGGCATTAATTCGACTTAACGGGAAGCTTTCCAGGATAGAACTGGCCGAACTGACCGGTCTTTCTCCTACTGCATGCGGCAGTATTACCCGTCAACTGATTCATGAAGGGTTTCTGCACGAAATTGGTCAGGGTGAATCAACCGGAGGACGAAAACCCGTTATGCTGGAAATCAAACCCAATTCCTATTACGCGGCGGGGTTTGATATTGACATGAATCAACTCCAAATGGTTATTGCCGATATAACAGGAGAAATCCTTGTTGAAAAAAATCTGGAGTATAGCCTGGGCATATCTGTGGAAAAAGCAATCGGCCTGGTATATGAGGGGATTTCAGGAATTATAAAGGAAAAGTGTCTCCGCCGGGACAGGTTTCTAGGCTGTGGTCTTTCAATTCCCGGCCTTGTGGACAGAAGAACAAACCAGGTGGTAATGGCGCCAAACCTTTCATGGAGCCATGTAGATTTACGTACAAGAGCCGAGGATATTCTTAAAATGCCCGTTTACATTGAAAATGAAGCCATGTGCTCCGCCATTTGCGAGAGTTGGATTGGAAAATGCAAAAACATCGGCAGCTTTGTCTGTATTAACGTTGAATCCGGAATCGGTGCGGGTATTTTTATCGGGGGATCGGTTTACCATGGGTTCAGTGGAAGCGCGGGTGAGATAGGACATTTGATAATACGGGAGAATGGCCGTCCATGCGGTTGCGGAAACAAAGGGTGTCTTGAAACCTATGCATCCACAAGGTATATGCTTCAGGAAGTAAACAGGAAAATAGAAGAAGGATATTTTTCTAAAATAATTAAGCCTGGAACCCGTACGCTATTGTGGAATCAATTAGTAGAGGCGGCAGGTAACGGGGATTCCCTCTGCAGAGACACATTATTGCAGGGTGCTGAATTTTTGGGTCATGCGGTAGCATTTCTGATTAACACAATAAATCCTGAAGCCATTATTTTGGGGAAATCTTTCATTCAATACGCGCACATTGTAATGGAAACACTAGTAAGGACAGCCAGAGAAAAAGCTTTGAAATATCCGGGGTCCGGAGTAAAAATTCTTACTTCTGATTTCGGAATGAATTCATCAGCTCTTGGCGCGGCAATGATCCCAATTAGAAGAGTGTTTGGAAAGCAGTGAATTTTAATTCATAACATATTAGGACAATTCGAATTCCGTTATCATGAATGAATTTGGTGACAGAAAACTTACGGGGAGGATAATATTATGAGTGAGTATTTTAAAAATGTTCCCAAGATTCAATATGAGGGACCGAAATCCGATAACCCTCTCGCGTTTAAATTTTATAATCCGGAAGAAAAAATAGGCGGAAAAACCCTGAAAGATCATCTTCGTTATGCGGTTGCCTACTGGCATACCTTTCAGGGGCGCGGAAGCGATCCCTTCGGAACAGACGGAGCTGCGGAAAGACCGTGGGACGATATAACAGATAAAATGGATCAGGCAAAGGTAATAGTTGAGGCAAATTTTGAATTTTGTGAAAAGTTGGGTGTGCCCTTTTTCTGTTTCCATGACAGGGACATTGCACCCGAAGCGGATAACCTGAAGGAGACCAACAGGCGTCTTGATGAAATTGTCTCTATCATGAAAGAACGGATGAAAAACAGCGATGTAAAGCTTTTATGGGGCACTACAAATGCCTTTGCAAACCGCAGATTTACGCACGGAGCATCCACCTCCAACCATGCCTCAATATTTGCATATGCGGCTGCCCAGGTAAAAAAAGCAATGGAAATCACAATGGAATTGGGCGGACAGAACTATGTATTCTGGGGAGGCCGTGAAGGATATGAAACGCTTTTGAATACCGATATGAAGCTGGAACTCGAAAATATGGCGCGTTTTTTGCAAATGGCTGTCAATTATAAAAAGGAAATAGGTTTTGACGGACAACTGTTAATTGAGCCCAAGCCGAAAGAACCGGCAAAGCATCAGTACGACTTTGACACGGCCACTGTTTTGGGTTTTTTGAGGGCGTATGAACTTGAAAAAGACTTTAAAATGAATATTGAAGCAAACCATGCAACTTTGGCCGGCCACAGCTTCCAGCACGATCTTCAGCTGGCTCGTATCAACAACGTGCTGGGCAGTATCGACGCAAATCAGGGAGATATGCTGCTGGGCTGGGATACCGATCAATTCCCGACGAATATTTATGAAACCACACTGGCTATGATTGAAGTTATTAAAATGGGAGGATTTACAAAGGGCGGCCTGAATTTTGACGCCAAGGCCAGAAGAGGCTCCTTTGAACCGATAGACTTGTTCTATGGTCATATTGCCGGTATGGATGCCTTCGCGCAGGGCTTTAAAATTGCTTCCGGAATTGTGGAAGACGGTGTTTTTGACAGGTTTGTATCAAACCGCTATGCAAGCTTCAAAGAAGGTATTGGTAAGGATATAGCAGATGGGAAAGTAGGTTTCCGGGAATTGGAAGCCTTTACGCTTGAAAACGGCGAGCCGGTTATTATATCCGGCAGACAGGAAATGCTGGAGTCTATTCTTAACCAGTATATTCTGGGGAAATAAAGGCTGTAGCAGAGCCCATGCTTCACCCCGCAAGGTTGTTTGCATAAAATAATTCCTCATTTAACTTATTATATTATATAAAAAAGCAGTATCCTTTCGGAAGACGGTATGGTAGCTCGCTATACCGCCTCTTTAATTATATGTTGACTTTTTTACCGTGATCCGTTATAACTATCAGCAACAGACTATCAGGTTACTGCTGTATATTATCAAAAAACATGATATAATATCCTTGCAAACGAGGATATTATATGCCTCCGGTGGAATTGATGCGCATGCATAATTTTTTTGCTTCGCAAAAAATGCACATGCGCGATTATATCATGCAATTTCTTCGAAATTCATGATATAATAAAAATGCAGTTTCATAATATATACGTTTTGGTATATTAGAAATTGGTGTTATAAAAACATGGTTTTTAAATACAGGTTAAGATTTTGATGTTGTTTATAGTGTGGTGGGATAAATGCTGGAGATTGTCAGAGCGGTTGCAAGGCAACTGGTATTTTCAATATTTCTTGATTACAAGTATATCATCATTTACTTGTTTTTTTATATGGTTGTTAAGGGTCGTTACGAAATTATTCAAGGTTTTGAGCAATGCATTCCTGAATGCCGGACCAAGAAATTCCGTCAGATCATGGAGGAACTGCTGCTTGCAGGTCTTGTAACAGGATTTTTCGCAGGGCTTATGACGGTTGCCCTGGGGTTATATATTGAGCCGGAGGGGTTACAGGGTTTTTTAATTGCAATGGTAATTCTTGCCCTCGTGAACCACCGATTTGTAAACCCCTCATATGCCGGGGGGCTTGTATGCCTGTATACACTGGTTATACGCAATGAAAAAATTAACGTGCCGTCAATGCTTGCACTAATCGCTGTAATTCAATTGGCAGAGGCAATTCTGATTTATTTGGGACGCAAACATGATAATATCCCGATATTTATTCATCATAAGGGACACATGACCGGAGCTTTTATCAAGCAGAAATATTATGCGATTCCTTTTATTCTCTTAACGCTTTCATCCGCTCCCTATATGATATGGCAGACAGAAATCAACCTTAATCGGGGAACAATATTTAATACCGGCCTTTTGGCGGCAGGAGGAGTTATTTTTCTGTTAACCGGCGCAATTAGTGTTACCAGTTATTCCTCTATAGCAATATCCACGCCTCCGGAAGAAAAGTGCAGGAATGACGCTGTCAGGTTTCTTGTGGGGAGCCTGCTGCTGTTTGTCCTGGCCTTCTTCTCTACCAAACTGGAGGCGCTGAAATGGATAGGAGCTATATTCGCACTTCTATACCGGGAGAGTCTTTATCAATATTCTTTGTATAAGGAAAAAAGAAAAAACGCCCTTTATACTGTAACACGCAGGGGAGTCCGGATACTTGAAATCTTGCCTGACAGTGCTGCTGAGAAAATGAAAATGAAACGCGGTGAAGTAATTCTGAATATTAACGGAAAACCTGTTCAGACTGAAGATGGAATAAGACACGCCTTATCCAACAGACCGACATTTATATGGATGCATACCGAAGATCCTGACGGACAGATAAAAATTTATGAGCACAAATGTTACCCTGATGGGGTTAAGGAACTGGGAGTTATTTTGGTACCGAAGGAATGGGAAGTAACCTATCAGGTTGATGAATATGAAAACTTTACAATTATAAAGAATATAGTGGATAAATTCAGATTCAGGAGGTAAAGGGGTTAATATTTTCTTAAACAATTGAGTTTTGGATTATTAAAATAACCAGTGCAAATAAGAAGAGAAAATGAACAAATGGGGACATGTCCTAATAACAATTGGATCTTTGTTGGGATATAGTAATTATAGAATAAGTTGAAATTGACATTTTTTTATCAAAGTGTTAACCTTTTTTTTAAGAAGAATATTTAAAAGCATAATGTGGGTAAATATAATCATGAGTCTTATAAGTACGGTTGGATAATTATGAACGAGGTGAGTTTTATGAATAAAAAATTAATATATGTTGATCATGCGGCAACAACCTATGTGAACTCTAAAGTATTTGATGCCATGAAGCCATATTTTACAGAGCTTTATGGCAACCCGTCCTCTATATATTCCCTGGGCAGGGAAAGCAGAAAAGCTATTGAGGAAGCAAGGGCGCAAATGGCTTATTGCATGGGTGTCCATTCTTCAGAAATATTTTTTACGGGTTCCGGCACTGAAGCTGATAACTGGGCTATAAAAGGAACCGCCTATGCGAACCGGAAAAAGGGAAAGCATATTATTACATCAGTCATTGAACATCATGCCGTGCTGGAGGTATTTGAATACTTGCGGAAAGAAGGCTTTGATGTAACGTATCTTCCAGTGGGTGAAGACGGCATTGTGAATCCGGACGATCTTCGCAGAGAAATCCGGACTGATACAACTCTGGTTAGTATTATGTATGCAAATAATGAAATCGGAACCATTCAGCCTGTTAAAGAACTATGTGCCATCGCGAAAGACCGGGGTGTGCTGTTCCATACCGATGCTGTACAGGCTATGGGAAATATACAGGTAAATGTAAAGGAACTGGGTGTGGACTTGATGTCCATGTCGGCGCATAAATTTTACGGACCTAAGGGTATAGGCGCCCTTTATGTGAAAAAAGGAACCAAGCTGGACAGTTTTATACATGGAGGAGCGCAGGAAAGAAAAAAAAGGGCGGGAACCGAGAATGTTGCCTCGACGGTCGGCATGGCGGCCGCTTTAAAGCTTGCATTTGAAAATGTCGAAGAGTATAATCATCATTTGAAGAAACTAAGCGACAGGCTTATAGACGGGGTTATGAGGCAGATACCACATGTCCGTTTGAATGGACACAGAGAACAGCGTTTGCCTGGAAATGTAAATTTCGCGTTCCGTTTTGTAGAGGGAGAATCTCTCCTTTTAATGCTGGATATGAAAGGAGTACAGGCATCCAGTGGTTCAGCGTGTACCTCGGGTTCATTGGATCCGTCACATGTTTTGCTGGCTATTGGATTACCCCACGAAATCGCACATGGATCACTGCGTATAACTTTCGGTGAAAAGAACACCGAGGAAGAAGTGGACTTTATCGTGGACAGCCTGGTTGAAATTGTGGAAAAACTCCGCAAGATGTCACCTTTATATGAAGACTTTGTAAAAAATAACAGATAGTGAACTCGTTCAGCTAAAGCTGAACATCGGAACTTCGGTGGGGGACTCTGCCACCACTGAAGCGGGAGTCTTAGATATTTAATAAACAAACAGATAGATAGTATACGGAAGAAGGTGGTTTTAATGTATAGTGAAAAAGTAATGGATCATTTTTCAAATCCCAGGAATGTTGGGGAAATAGAAGATGCTGATGGTGTTGGACAGGTTGGCAATGCCAAATGCGGTGATATTATGAAGGTATATTTGAAAATTGAAAAGGATATCATTGTTGATGTGAAATTCAAAACTTTTGGTTGTGGCGCTGCAGTGGCTACCAGCAGTATGGCTACGGAAATGATCAAAGGAAAAACGCTGGAGGAGGCATCAAGGATTACAAATAAAGCGGTGACGGAAGCTTTAGGCGGCTTGCCGCCTGCAAAACTGCACTGTTCGGTGCTGGCTGAAGAAGCTGTTACCGCTGCAATAGATGATTACCGAAGAAAGCATGGACAGCAGGTTTCAGTAATGCATCAATGTCCCGGGTGCTGCGGAAAATGCGGAGAGACACGTGAAAACTGAAAGTATAGCGGCTTTTAAGGGCCGCTATTTCTTCAAGCATATCAATACCGGAAGGAGTGTATGATTTAGTTTTAGCTATATCATACATTGGCTTATGAGATTATTTTATGCAATAGAATTTGATGAAGAAACAAGGAATATTCTGTTAAGAGAGCAGGGTAAAATAAAAAGCAGGGCAATTAAAGCCAATTTTACCCGACGGGAGAACCTGCACCTGACACTGAGATTTATGGGAGAGATAGAATCTATGTATCTTCCGGTGCTTCGGAAAATTCAGGATTATGTCACAGGAAGGAGCGTCCCGTTCAAATTGATATTATCCGGCCCCGGCGTATTTGTAAGAGGACATAAAAGCATTGTATGGTGGGGTATCCGTAACGAGGATCACTTGATAGACATGCAAAAAAACATGGAGGAGGAAATAAGGAGAAATGGTTTTCCAAAAGAGGTGAAGCCTTATACTCCTCATATTACCCTGGCTAGGGAACTGGTATCAAATGAAAATATAAAGGATGTTATTAAAGGATTACAGCCATTGAATCATACAGTGGAGGTAAAAGGCATATCCCTTATGGAAAGTACCCGGGTAAATGGAGTGCTGACATATATAAGCCGATACTGTACATGGTTATGAGCAAGGTGGAACAGATGAATAAAAAAGTTATGATAGGTATGAGCGGAGGTGTGGACAGTTCTGTTGCTGCCGCGCTTTTAAAAGAGGAAGGGTATGATGTTACGGGTGTTACCATGAAAATATGGCCGGATCAATCCGGAAAAACACAGCCGGAAGCAGGCTGCTGTTCTTTTTCTGCTGTTGAGGATGCCCGCCGTGTAGCCTTTAAACTGGATATACCTTATTATGTTTTGAATTTCCAGGATATTTTTGAATCCGAAGTTATAAATTATTTTGTTGAGGAATATTTGAAAGGGCGAACCCCAAATCCCTGTGTAGCTTGCAACCGTTTTATCAAATTTGAAGCGATGCTTCGGAAAGCTGTTTCGATGGGAATTGATTATGTTGCTACAGGGCATTACGCAAAAATAGAAAAAGATCAGGAGACAGGCCGGTATTTTTTAAAAAAATCCGTTACCAGGCAGAAGGATCAGACCTATGCGTTGTATAATATGACGCAATACCAACTGGAAAGGACTCTTATGCCCATTGGCCGGTACGATAAGGCTACGGTCCGGAGCATTGCGAAGAAGCTGGGGTTTGATGTGGCCGACAAACCGGACAGTCAGGAGATTTGTTTTGTAACCGATAATAATTATACGGAGTTTATTACTTCCAGGATAGAAAAACCCGTTATAAGCGGAAAATTCACAGATACCCGCGGCAACATACTGGGTGACCACAAGGGTTTGATTTATTATACTGTTGGGCAAAGGAAGGGTCTGGGTTTGTCCTTTGGGAAACCTATGTATGTGGTGAAGCTTGACGTTGAAAACAATACCGTTGTTCTCGGGGAAGCCGGTGAGGAGTATTCAAAGGGACTTTTTGCCTCTGATCTGAACTGGATTGCGATAGAGACATTGCAGCATCCAAGGCAGGCTTGGACAAAGATACGATATTCGGCAAAGGAAGCCGGGGCAAAGATAACACCCTATAATGAAGGCCGTGTCCGCGTTGATTTTGAAACTCCGCAGCGGGCTGTAACACCCGGTCAGTCAGTGGTGTTTTATGATGGGGATACGGTTCTTGGAGGAGGGAAAATTGAAGAGCAGATAAACTGATGCAACAGACGGACAAGCTATTTATCAAACGATCCCTAAGTCCCCTGCCTCTATAGGCAGGGGATAAACCGAATATTTGGTGGTGGGTTTAATCCCCGATTGAGGGAGCGTTTAATAAAACGCTTGCGGCGCGTTCCACACAAAACGCGTAAGGTAGCGCTTTGGCGCCCGCGTTTTGACGCAATTCGCGCAAGCGCTCAATGAATTATTGTGAGGTGGAGAGATGAAACTGACATTTTTAGGCGCAGCCCGTACTGTTACAGGTTCCTGTCATATGATTGAAACAAGAAACTCAAGAATCCTTGTGGATTGCGGCATGTTTCAAGGCCGATCCAAAGAAGAGGCGATGAACGAACAGCTGTTGCCTGTAAAACCGTCACAGATAGATTATGTTCTGTTGACACACGCCCATATAGACCATAGTGGAAGGATTCCATGGCTTTATGTAAACGAATTCAAAGGTGAAGTTATTGCGGTAAAGGCTGCCATAGATCTATGCCGCCTTTTGCTTCCCGATAGCGGCCATATACAGGAGTTTGAGGCCGAGTGGAAGAACAGGAAAAGAATGCGGGCCGGCAGGGAGCCTGTTAAACCTTTATATACCCTTCTTCAGGCGCAGGAATCTTTAAGGCTTTTCCGGGGTGTGGAATATGAAGAAATGGTCCAGTTAACACAGGATATCAGGGTTCGCTACAGAAATTCGGGACATATGCTCGGAGCGGCCTTTATTGAGATATGGGTGCAGGAAAACGGAAAGGAAGTAAAACTGGTCTTTACCGGAGATATAGGTAAGAAAAACATTCCTATTATAAAAGATCCGGTTTATATAGACGAAGCCGATTATCTGGTCATGGAATCTACATATGGAGATCGTCTGCATAATAAAAATCTGAGCCAGACAGAAATATTTCTGGACATTGCACTGGAAACACTGAGAAAAGACGGTAATGTGATTATTCCATCTTTTGCTGTCGGCCGCACCCAGGAAATAATTTATGATATAAATAAAAACCTGTCACAGTTTGGGGATAAGTATAAAGAACTGTTAAAATATCCTGTGTTTATTGACAGTCCATTGGCAATCAATGCTACCGAAGTATACAGGCAAAACCTTGACCTATATGATGAAGAAGCCCGGAAATACATTGAAAACGGTGATAATCCGCTGGACTTTCCAAACCTGCACTTTTCCAGAACCGCAGAAGAATCCAGAGCGCTTAATGAAATAAAGGGAGGATGCATTATTATCTCGGCCAGCGGGATGTGTGAGGCGGGCAGAATTAAGCACCACCTCAAACACAACTTGTGGCGTGAGGAATGTACAATTCTCTTTGTAGGTTATCAGGCTGAAGGTACTCTTGGAAGAGAGCTGTTGGACGGAGCAGGGAAGGCATATATATTCGGTGAAGAGATCAGTGTTAACGCCAGAATCGAGATGATTGACGGCTATTCCGGTCATGCCGATTATCTGGAGTTGTTGGAGTGGATGGGAAAATTGCAGGCCATTCCCAAAAGGGTGTTTCTGGTACATGGTGAAGAAGGCGCGATAAACGCATTCTCTGAGCGGATTAGGGATAAATTCGGAATAGAACCGATTATTCCTTCCAGAGAAGAATCCTTCGTTATTTCCGCTGAGCGCGAGGTAAGCCGTGCATTTGAGGAAAAAGCGGATTTCAGATTCCGATACCTGACGGTTGTAAATATTCTTGAAGATATCAAGGAAGGACTTATTGATGTTTATGATTTGTTAATAGATGAATTGAAAGCAGGGGTGGAAGACAGCAGAATAGATGTACTCCGGAAAAAATTAAGAATTCTCCAGCATGATATGGTAGACTTACTTGAGGATTGAAACGTATTATATAATGCCGCCTGTTTGGGAAGACCTGATTGACGGTTTGTGTTTTTTTTATTAATATTAAAATATAACGAGGAACCAAGATGTTCCCCACCTCTATAGGTGGCGGATACCGATTACCTTAATCAGGCGGTGAGCATATCTCCCGCCTCGATATAACGGTGTGTTGCAATTGCAAGCAATTGCTTCCGTTGTTATAACTTATAGGTGACTATTTATGTTAATACGCAGAGGAGAAAATATATGACTGAAGCAACCAGAAAAACAATGAAATCCGTTATCAGAATAATCCTTATTGTAATAGGTACGTATCTGCTTTTACGCCTTAGTGTCTATTGCATTCCCTTTATAATAGCCTTTATACTCTCAAGCCTGATTGAACCTTTGGTATATTTTATGGAAAAAAAAATAAAAATACCCAGAAAGATAGGCTCGGTATTTTGCTTGCTGCTGGTTCTTTCTGTTCTGGGAACAATCCTGGGTCTTATAATCTCACGGCTTGTGAGGGAAATTGTTAATGTATATAATCAGATTAATGAAATATTCGGAAGCCTTCAGGAGTTTTTTGATGTAGTTTTAGAAAAAGTAAATAGCATATATATCTCTCTTCCAAAAACCATAAGCGATACACTGGATCAATACTTATCGGAGGCTGCCTCAAACGTTAAAGCATGGTTGGGTCCAATGGTTGAGGGAATTACTAATTTCACAATGAGCTTACCGCAGGCTTTGGTCTTTCTGATAGTAACAATTCTTGCAACATATTTTATGACCAGTGATAAAAATAAAATTAATAACTTCCTTGACAGCCAGATCCCTGTTCAATGGCTGGAAAAAGCCCGGGGTGTTGTTAATAAACTATTTTCTGCGCTGTTTGGCTGGTTAAGAGCTCAGATTATCCTTATGACCATAACATTTACAGAGCTGTCGGTTGCCTTTTTGGTTATGAGGATTGAAAACGGCCTTCTGTTTGCGCTGTTTATTGCTATTGTCGATGCGCTGCCTGTATTCGGAGTAGGAACGGTTCTTATTCCCTGGGGAATTGTTGAATTGATTACAGGAAGCTATCAGAGGGGTTTTTCACTTCTTCTGCTCTATATTATAGTATTGGTTATCCGACAATTGATTGAGCCGAAAATTATCGGGAAACAAATCGGAATACATCCTTTGCTTACTTTGTTTGCTATGTACACAGGCCTGCAGCTTATAGGCATTCTCGGTATGATTGTAGGTCCCGTATTAATGGTTATTGCTAAAAGTATACTTGGAGCCGTTCTTAGTACCGATGGCTTTAAAGGATGGCTTCAGAGAACCTTCCATTATAGCATGAAGCCGGCTGTGAAGCGAGAAAGAACGGGAAAAAAAGAAGAACTGCAAAATAAATGACAGTTCATAAAAGCCTTAATCCGCTGCAGCCTTGCTCCGTGAAGCAGCGGTATTCGTCCGCATCAGCAATCATATAGACCGGATTTTCCACTATACCAAAAGCGAAACATCTGATCATCCAGCAAATAAATGCTTTTGACCAGCAATAAAACAGTTCTAACTTTGCAGTGGATTTTGCTCAAGGATTCTTGAACTCTTTGTTTAGTTTATGGATGGCTTTTTTCTCTATTCTGGATACATAAGAACGGGATATACCAAGCATTTTTGCAATTTCACGCTGTGTTTTGTTTGAACCGTTGGACAAGCCGTACCTCAGTTCAATAATTGTTTTTTCCCTTCCACGCAGTACATCTGAAATTTTCCTATATAATTTTTTTATTTGAAATTTTAGTGCCACCTTATCATCAATGCAATCATCTTCACTTCCCAGAATATCCAGCAACGATATTTCATTGCCCTCCTTGTCTGTTCCTATGGGTTCATGAAGAGAAACTTCATGCTGGAATTTTTTTGTTGTTCGAAGATACATCAATATTTCATTGTCTATGCACCTTGCCGCATAAGTTGCAAGCCTTATACCCTTATCAGGGTTAAAGCTGCCGATAGCTTTTATCAATCCTATGGTTCCTATGGAAATTATGTCATCACAATCAATACTGCCGGTATTGTACTTTTTTGCGATATGCGCGACAAGCCTGAGATTTCTTTCAACAAGAATATTTCTGGCCTCTTCATTACCTTGATTGAATAGATCAAGATACTTTTTTTCTTCTTGTGCTGTTAACGGATGGGGAAAGGATTGCGAATTTGTGATATATCCCGCGAAAAAAAAAGCAGAAACTACTTCCTTCAGAAGTTGGAGCAAGCTGTCAAAAAACATGTATTTCACCACCCGAAAATGAAGACTATATATAAGTATATGCGGATGGAGGAGGAAGGGTGTCTGTACTTTTATGATATTTCTTTTTAACACTTTGTTCTTTACCCTAAAATATACTGAGTTCATACCGTATATATATAGCAGATAAAATAGTTCCGCTAAAGAGCGGGCATTGGCTTTATATCCCAGAGGGGAAAATGTTAAGAATACTGGCTTATGGGCCGATATACTACGTGAAATCAGTTCAATTTACGGGATATAGCAGATGAGAAACCAGCGACTGGAACAATTGGTTCTGGATAGCAAAGATGATAATCAAAAAATGAATGACTTACTTGAAGCGTATAAGCCATTTATTGCTTCCTGTACTCAAAAAACATCTGGTAAATATTTAAAATACGGCTCCGATGATGAACTTTCCATTGCCATGATGGCTTTTGTTCTGGCTGTGAAGAAATATAAACCGGAGTATGGTGATTTCCTTAATTTTTCAAAAACAGTAATCCGCAGCAAGGTAATAGATTATTACAGAAGTCAGAAAAAACATACCCGAAAGCTTATATATTTAAAGCAGAACTCCGATGAGCAGGAAGAACAGGATAAACTGGAAGCTCAGGCCTCCATGATTGTGTATAGCGAGGAGAAAACACGTGAAGACAGGGTTTTGGAAATACAAACATTAAAGGATAAACTTAACTGCTATGACATAAATTTTATTGAATTGGAAAATGTTGCGCCAAAAAACAAACAAACAAAAAAGGTTTGCAGGGATGTAATCTTATATATTGTAAATAATCCGGCAGTTTTAAATGAAGTATTGTATAATAAAAACCTTCCTCTGGCGCAAATAGAGAAAGTGTTAGGAATAAGAAGGAAAAAATTCGAAAGACACAGAAAGTATATCATTACGGTACTTATAATAAAAACAGGGGATTATCCTTACCTTGCGGAATATGTAAAAGATTTGTAAAGGCAGGTGGGTAAAGTGAAGGGTATTATTATTGAAAAAAATAGGAAAACCGTAGTTCTATTATTGAACGATGGAACTTTTAAAACGATGAAAGCCACTTCGGAGTTTGAGATAGGTACGGTTATTTATACTAATAAAACAGCACGTGAAACTGCTTTTTATATCAAAAAACTGGTGTCGATGATTGCTGCGGCTTTTATTGTTGTTTTTCTGGGGGCCTGGGTTATCGCCTGGACAACACCGGTGCAGTATATCAATATTGATATCAATCCTTCAGTTGAATTCACAATTAACTGCTTTGACAGAATTATTAAGGTGTGTTCACTGAATGATGACGGTAAAAAGTTGGTGGATAAAATATCCGTCCGGTCTCAGAGATTTGACAATGGGATAACCGCCGTACTGGATATGGCACAGGAATTAGGTTACATGAAAGAGGACGGGGATGTATTAATCAGCGTATCATCAACGGACAGCAGCCGTAAGGAAAAAACTCAAAATGAAATCAAGGAGAAGGTGTCCGGAGATGTTGAAGTACTCACCTTTGACACCAAAACACACAGTTTATCCGTTCAGAATGGTATATCACCCGGGAAGAACAATATCATCGATAAGGTTATTGAAAGCGGAACCAGTTTAAACAGGGAAGAACTAGAGGATATATCAATTAAGGAATTGATGCTGAAAGTAAAGGAAAACCGTAAACTTGACAAGGAACTGGAAAAGGAAGCACAACTTGAAAACGGAGATCAACAGGTTGGATTTAAAGAAAAAAATCAGAACAAGAAAAACGAAAATAACAGAGTACATAGTACCGGTTCTGATTCTCAGGAGGATGATTCCGGGGAACAGACAGCAAACAACAATCGCAGCCAGAATCCGGTAAGCACTGATAACCAGGAACCCGGGATGGAGAAAGAAAAAGTTCAGTTTGAAAAAAAGGAGAAAGGTAATGAAAACTCAAATGCCAAATCGAATCTGAATGCTGAGTCGGATAAAGTAAAGGAAAATAAAAACGAAAATGCAGCTGGTGGCAGCTATAGCAATCAACCGCATATTATGGGTAATAAAGGGCAGGGCATAAACGAAAAAGACAAAGAAAAAGATAAAGTAAAAGGAAATGATAAAGAAAAACCGGACAATAATTCCGGCAAAGTTGAGAACCTTGATGATGAGGGCGAAAACACGGATGAACAGGAAGAACCAGAAAATAAGGAAAAAAAGGATGAAGATAATCAGGCTTCTGATGGGGACAGAAAGAACGGGGATACTTCGGAAAACTCTTCCCAAGAAGAAAAATATAACAACTCCTCCGATAAAAACTCAGACAACCAGGGGAAAAACGGAAAGTAAAGGCAAAACTTTGTTCAACTTATAGTTAAAAAAGTGATACCGGAAAGGAATATTTAAGTATTCCTTTCTTGGGGGGAGGCGTTCGTCAGAGCGCCTTTTTTTTATCAAATTTCTACATATATATTTTACAAAATCAGTATTTTGGTTTACAATATTTTTAACTGAAAATTGGCATAGTTCTTTGTATTTCACAGGAGGTTTCAATGAAAAGGTTTATATTCGTATTTATTATAGTCCAGATTATTTTATGCTCCGTATCATCCGCCCAGGAGGGTATGGCTTATCAGGTCCGCGGTCGTGTAATAGAACTGCTTGGTGATACAGGGAATGAAGGATTTGATTTAAGTGAGGGATATAATGCTCAAAGCCAATACGTAAAGGTCAGAATAACTGAAGGTGAAGACAGGGGAAAAACAGTAATGGCCGAACACAGTACGAATGTTTATTTTTCCGACTATCAGACATTTTTTCTTAAAAAGGGAGACAGGGTATTTATTATTTATGAAAAGGATGAGACAGGTAATCTTATAGACGTATATATAACAGACCTTATACGTGAAGGATATTTGTATTCTCTTATTGGATTGTTTATACTGCTTATTCTTATAATTGGAAAGGGGAAAGGCCTGAGAACAATAGTAACCCTTGCAATAACCGTGTTTGTTGTAATTAAGGTGCTTATACCATTGATTATAAACGGGTTTCCCCCCGTTATCACAGCTGTTATTCTTTGCAGTGGCATTGTAATAATATGTTTTCTTATTATTAGCGGATGGAATCTCAAGACTTTTGCCGCTTCCCTTGGAACAGTTACCGGTATTCTTACAGCAGGAGCGCTGGCCCTGACGGCAGGCTCCCTGGCGCACCTGACCGGATTGGCTCAGGAAGAAACGCTTATGCTGATGAATATTCCCAATGCCGTAAAATTCAACTTTCAGGGTTTGCTTTTTGCGGGTATTATTATTGGCGCTATGGGGGCTGTAATGGATGTTGGAATGTCCATTGCCTCGGCACTGAACGAAATTAAGCAAACAAGCCCGGAAATAAACTTCCGGCAAATGATACGTTCAGGTATGAATGTTGGCAGGGATGTTATGGGAACGATGACAAATACACTAATTCTTGCATATACCGGCGGAGCAATAAACCTGTTGATATTGTTTACGGCATATAAAATACCTTTTTCATACATGATAAACGGGGATTATTTTGCTTCGGAAATGGTAAGAGCTCTGTCCGGCAGTATAGGTATTGTTCTTACGATTCCCGTAACCACTCTGATCTCCGCATGGCTCTACACTTCAAAAAAAATAAATAAAGAGGAAGATATTAATGAAGAATTATGAATACAACCGCTTTATTGACCATGCTGTTTTAAAACCGGAAATGACCCGGGAACAAGCCTGTGATGCAATACAGCTTGGAATTGACTACAAGGTGAAAACAGTTTGTGTCCGTCCATGTGATATTGAGATCGCAGTCAAAATGTGTAAAAAGACTGAAACAGGGGTTTCATGCGTACTGGCTTTTCCGCATGGTAATACGCCTTCTGAAATAAAGGCGGCGGAAGCTGAGCATTACATAAAAAAAGGGGTTCATGAAATTGACATGGTTGCCAATTACGGGTACATCCGGTCGGAACTCTGGGATAAGGTTGAAGAAGATATAAAGGCCGTAGCGGATATTGCCAGGGATAAAGGAGTGCTGCTCAAGGTAATTTTTGAA
Source organism: uncultured Oscillospiraceae bacterium (assembly GCA_964610205.1). GTDB lineage: Bacteria > Bacillota > Clostridia > DSM-8532 > DSM-8532 > CAZSVI01. The sequence continues at coordinate 2,989 of CAZSVI010000066.1, read as the reverse complement.
ACTTCACAGCTTACATATAAAGAAATAAGTAAAGCAACTGAATGTGCCGTCCGTGCGGGTGCGGATTTTGTGAAAACCTCCACAGGCTTTTACGGTTCAGGTGCTACAGTAGAGGCTGTTGAAGCGATGCTTAAGGCCGGAGCCGGAAGAATTAAAGTAAAAGCGTCCGGAGGTATAAGAGATGCGGTTCAGGCAAGGGTATTTCTTGATATGGGCGTTTCCCGCATTGGGAACGGATATTCATCAACCCCGGCAATCTGCATAGGAGCAAAAGCTGATACAGGCCCGGATGAATATTGATTTATACGCTCGAGGCCATTGCACGCAAAACGCGTAAGGCAGCGCTTTCCCGCCCGCGTTTTGGACTTCTGACGTCTGTACTGAGTAATCATTTGTATTTTCTTATTTTATTGTCATATAGTAAGGTTGGCCTCATAGAATAGGATTGAATCTATAGGCTGTGGTATATTTACATGTGCTTCATGCATTGTGAATATTTTGTCAAACGCTGGCGGCGCGTTGCACACAAAACACGTAAGGTAAGCGCTTTAGTGCCTGTATTTTGGCACGCGTTAGCGCCGATTAAATAAAGGGGCCATATGAGAACAGAGTTTAAAAATGTAGTGAGGATTTCAAGTGTTTACGCAGCGTCTACCATTGGGGCGGCATTTGCTTCAGGGCAGGAGATAATAAAGTTTTTTACACGTTTTGAGGTGAAAAGCTTTTCGGGGGTTCTTCTGGCAGGGGTATTGTTTTCTTTTGTAGCCGTTGCCGTCCTCGATATCGTTTATAAAAGAAAAGTCAATAACAGCAGGGAATTGCTGCATATCCTCGGTGGTCATTATATTGGTAGTTTTTTTGAGGGAATATCCCTTGTCTTCACCTTTTGTATATACATTGTTATGATAGCCGGAGCGGCGGCACTCTGGCAAAGGTTAACCGGATTTTCAGAGGCAATTGGTGTTATTTTGCTGGCAATGTTGTGTACGGTATTGATATTTTTCAATATAAGAGGAGTTATTGCGGTAAGCGGTATACTCACACCTATAATGATAGGGGGCATGCTGTATCTGGGAATAAGGGTAATTATGCAAAGCAGACCGGTTTTTTCAGCAGGAAAAACGGTAATAGATGTCAACTGGCTGATTTTTGCCGTCTTATATGTGTGCTATAACAGTATTTTAAATATACTGGTCATGGCCAGCATGTATCCCTGGCTTACCACGAGAAGAACCGCCATAATATCCGGGATTGTGGGAGGGAACGCGCTTTTGGTTCCTATGTGTATACTAAACAAGGCTCTTTATATAAATTTCAATTCTATTCATTATGCGGAACTGCCGATGGTGGAACTCTCAGTAACCACCGGAAAGTTGGGGTTTATTGCATATTCACTTATACTTACCTTTGCTCTGCTTACCACTGCGATTTCATCCGGATTTTGTTGTGTTGACAGGCTGGCTCAAATATCGAGAAAGCCCAGATGGGTTTTAAACATATGCATGGGTCTCATAGTAATACCCCTTGCAAAACAAGGGTTTTCAAATATGATAGATAAAATATATCCGTTTTTCGGATACATCGGCAGTATTTTGTTTATTCTTTTAATATACCGGTGGATAAAAATACTAAAAGAAGAAAGGAAGGGACATACCCTGAAATAAATCAGATAAAATATGTTGAGTGTTTTAACCTGAAGGAAAAGCCTCATGTCCCTGTTTTAATAGTAAAAGCGGATAAATTTTATGGAATATAAATCGCATAACAGATAATCATCGGTTGCCGTTTCCTGGATAATAATATAGTCCGTACCTACTCTGACCAGATCACCTTCCCTGTCTATAAACATATTAGTACCAATCAGGAATTCAATTTTCACATGCCGCCCAATCTGGGTTCGTAAAAATCCCTGGGTAAAATTCGTATCGGTTAAAACCGAATCCCTGACGCCTCGGCCGCTGGCCATAATGGTTGTTGGTGTCTGTATTCCGTTTTGTTGCATTGCCGGTTGAGGCTGAATTGCTTCATCCGGCTGGAATATACCTGTTTCAGGCATGCGCGGTTGATACATTCCTGCTTGAGAAGCTTGCCGGTGCATGGGTTTTTGAGGAACCTGCCGGGACATATCCGGCTGTAATGGCTGCTGCTGTAAAAAGGTCTGTTCGGCATGCATTGAAGGTATCGACCATTCGGAAGGAATATGCTTTCCATTTTTAGTTTGTATTGATGGTATCATTGATTTCATGGCATTATTGTATTTGTTCATAAAAAAACCTCCGGTCTTTTGATTTACTTATGGACATAATATTTCTGACTTTTATGTCTGCGCATATAGGGAAGTTGGCGAATAAAAGCAATGCTGCGTTATTCTGTTATAGTACGCACCGGTTCTGGTTTGCGGGAAATAAGCAGCGCAATCCGGTGAAAACGGATTATAGTACCATAAACACTCTCCCGCTCCCCTATGCTTGTTTCCGGAAAGGGCCCAATCCGCTATTTCATAATCCTCCTGCCGTGCGGGGATGTTGTATATGTTTTGTGGATTATACTCACCGTATACCGTTTCCATCGCGCAGGTAAACTGATACGGCTGCAGTAAAACTTTCCGTAAATCTCCCTGGTTCAGTTTCATATATTCCCCATAAGGAACATGAACCCGGTTCATAATAACGGTTGCGACTGCTTTCATTCCGTTATCCCCCTCACCTTCGGCTTCACAGCGTATCATACGGGCAAAAAGTTCTCGGGCGGACAGCATACTATCACCTTCCTCTCATACTATCCTATGCAGCGGGAAGTAGTTGGTTCAAAAAATTAATCTTGTATTGTTCAGGTTTGTTGTCTACAATAGTGTTTGAACTTACTTAATAAAAGAAAGGCGGGATATGATGATTATTGATATCAGCCGTCCTGTATTTTCGAATATGACGGTTTGGCCCGGGGATGAGAGTGTACATCTGGAGCGGGTTGCTTCCATATCGGATGGAGA
>CAZSVI010000065.1:0-21313 GCA_964610205.1 uncultured Oscillospiraceae bacterium | reverse complement strand
CTTGAGGACATTTTATATGCCATAAATTAACTTAAAGTAGGAAACTCACGCTAGGTGTACTATGCCTGAACTAATCATATATAATGAGTAATTTTTTAGCTTATTGATACTTTTTGTACAATTCTAATATTTAATGACTATATTTAATAGGTTTAATGTCTTTAAATTTCATATTTATATTTATATAATTTAATATATAAGTTGAACGAAGTTATTGTGTCATTCCGAGCGAAGCGAAGAATCTTTATCCGAGGAATGAGTAATATCCTCGCTGACACTCAGGTCAACAGTCTTATATCAATATTTTGTTCAGTTTATATAGATGATACTTATGTTGTACTAAATTTTTAGTACAACATATATAGCACAAGTGAATTGAGCGCATGCCGAAATTTTTGCATGCAAAACGGCACATGCGCAATATAAAATGAAAAAAGAGATAACTTCTTCAGTATCAATTCATCCCAATTACTTTTTTCATTTTATATATGAACAAGTTTTTCTTTGGATAAGAGTACTGTGTAAAATTTTTTGAATACATTAATGCTAGCATATGTATATAGATTACTAAAAACTGAAAAATTAAGATTAGTTATAAGAAAGGATGGAAAATTATGAAAAAATTTTTAAGGCCTATAGCAGTGCTGTGTGCATTATTCTTGATTTTAGCATCTTTTATGGGATGTAATAAACAGGAAACACAACCGCCCGATAACAATATCACTGGCACGAACACTAAGAGCGGAGAAAAGGTTAATTTGAGATTCTCATGGTGGGGAGGGGAAGAGCGTCATCAGGCAACATTAAAGGTTATTGATATTTATACAAAAAGAAATTCAAACGTCACAATAGACGCTGAATATTCAGGATGGGATGGTTATCAGCAAAGGCTTATGACACAGCTAGCCGGCAAAACAGCACCTGATATTATACAAATTGACCCACCTTGGGTGCATGAAATATATGCTGAGAGAGAAGCTTTTATTGATTTGAATACTATTTCTGATGTTGTTGACTTTAGTAATTTTGATAAAGACTTTCTGGAAGATTACTGTGTAAAAGATGGAAAATTGCAAGGCTTGCCGGCAGGAATAAATGGAGAAGTATTCTTGATGAATAAGGACCTGTTTGCACAGGCAGGTATTCCGTTGGATACAAAATGGACCTGGGATAATCTTCTTGAACTTGGACCAAAGGTAAATCAATATGATCCTGAGAGTTATTTTCTTTATGCGGCAGAGGCCAGTGAATTCTTCATTACGTTTTGCAGAAAATTTGTACAGCAAAGAACAGGTAAGTCATGGATAAATGAAAATTACGAAATTCAGTTCACCAGAAATGATCTTGTAGAGATGTATACATATTTAGTTAAATTGGTTGACAATAAAGTACTTCCGCCTTTTGAAGAAATAGCTCCTTATGTTGAGAAAGAACACCCCAAATGGGCTCAGGGAAAATTTGCCGCTATGATAGAATGGGTAAGCAGAATAATTATATCCAAGGACTTTGTTTCATCAGATGTACAGGTATCCAGCCTGCCGATATTGGATGGAGCCGTAGAGACTGGTATTACGGTAAGACCATCAATGATAGAATGTTTAAATATAGATTCTAAGAATAGTGAAGAAGCAGCAAAGTTTTTGAACTTCTTTTTTAACGATGAAGAGGCAATTGTTGCATTGGGAACAGTTAGGGCAGTGCCGGCAAATAGTAACGCCAGTAAGCTTCTTGTTGAAAAAGGAATGGTTGATGAGCTGCAAAGTCAAGCAGTTGAGATATCCTCCCAAAACGCGGGTACTCCTCAGAATGGAGCAGAAATGCATAGTGAGATATTGCAGATAGATTTAGATATTTTTCAGCAGGTAGGATTTAAGAAAATAACACCTGAAGAAGCAGCTGATACACTTTTAAATTTGTATAAACAGAAATTATCAGAAATTAAAAGTAGATAAGAAGTAAAATTTATGCAGACAAGACCTAGGAGTCTGCTCGAAAAGTCACACACGCATCTTTCCGTCCATTTTTCCGCGCATTCTCCTGCAAAAAAAGCGTTAAATATCCAGATATTCGCCGTTTTTTTGCAGAATTTGCGCGAAAAACTGAATTGAAAATCTGCATACCCGACTTTCCGAGCGCACTCCTAGATGTTAATATAGGAAGAATTTTAAAAATATATCCCATATTTACATCTAAATAGGTTTATGTCGAGACCATTTAGGCTGAAAGGATATGTTAACAGCTATGGCAGTACAAAGTATTTCTCTAAACCATAGGATAAATAAAAAAAAGTATACAGGACTTATTTATATACTTCCCTGGTTGATTGGTTTTTTAGGTCTCCAATTGTACCCTTTTATTATGTCATTTATTTATTCGTTAACCGAGTATAGTATATTGAAAGAACCGGCTTTTGTGGGTTTTAAAAATTACAAGTATATGTTTACTCTTGACAGAGATTTTTGGAAGTCATTATATATAACATTTTTATACGTTATAATGGCAGTACCTGCTAAACTTGTATTTGCACTGTTTATAGCGATGTTGCTAAATATGAAAATAAAATTTGTTAATTTCTACAGAACAATATATTACTTACCTTCAATATTGGGTTCCAGCATAGCAGTATCTATTCTATGGAGATACTTTTTTATGAGAGCAGGTGTGATAAATAATATGCTTGGGGCTTTAAACATTAAACCTATTGATTGGCTAGGTTTGCCCCAAACTGCTTTATTTACCATTAGCCTTCTTACAGTATGGCAATATGGTTCATCAATGGTAATATTTCTTGCAGGGTTAAAACAAATTCCAAAATCCATGTATGAGTCAGCAAGAATAGATGGAGCTTCATCACTAAAAGTATTCTTCTTTATTACGCTTCCATCATTAAGTCCAATAATTTTCTTCAACTTAATTATGCAGACAATATATGCATTTCAGGAGTTTACAGCTCCTTTTGTAGTGACAAAAGGCGGACCGATGAAGTATACATATTTATATGGTATGATGCTTTATGATCAAGGATTCAAATTTTTTAATATGGGCTATGCCTGCGCATTATCCTGGATATTTTTTATTGTTATTACAATTATAACACTCTTGATATTTAAGTCATCTTCAATGTGGGTGTATTACGAAAGTGAGGCGGGGTCTTAAGTGATGAAAAAAGGGCTTCTGTATTTATTCTTAATATTGCTTGGATGGGTTATGATGTATCCATTAATATGGCTTCTTATGGGTGCATTTAAAACAAATAATGAAATTATATCCGGAACATCTCTTTTGCCATCTCAATTCTCACTTGACGGATTTGTTAATGGTTGGACAATAGGGTCACAATATTCCTTTACGCTTTTTTTTACCAATACATTTGCTATGGTTATTCCTGTTGTTTTATTCACTGTTTTTTCAAGCAGTATTGTTGCATATGGATTTTCAAGATTTGACTTTCCTATGCGAAGAGTATTATTTTCTGCGATGATTTCCTCAATGCTGCTACCAAATGCTGTAATTATAATACCGCGTTATATACTGTTTAATAATCTAGAGTGGATAAATACATATAAACCTTTTACAATTCCAGCGCTTTTAGCAGGATATCCATTTTTTATTTTTTTGATGGTACAATTTATTAGAGGAATTCCCAGAGAACTTGATGAAGCATCTAAAATTGATGGATGCAATTCATTTATGATATTTATTAAGATACTTCTTCCATTGACCAAACCGGCGTTGTTTTCAGCTGCAATCTTTCAATTTGTATGGACCTGGAATGATTTTATGAATGTACTGATTTATATTAGCAGTGTTAGAAAATATACCGTGGCACTCGCTCTTAGAATGACCATTGATATATCTTCCGGAGTTAAATGGAATGAGATTATGGCTATGTCTGTACTGGTAATTATACCGCCGGCACTTTTGTTTTTCTGCGCACAAAATTACTTTGTAGAAGGTGTTACTACAACCGGATTAAAATCGTAATTACATTATTATACCGAAGAGATTAATAATTATTTTATAAGAAAGGAATAAACTATAATGGCATATAAAGGATTAGTAAAAGAATTTTTCAAGGATAATTTAAGGGTTTTAATTTTTGATTCTGAACATAGCATGGGTATTGCAGACGCAGATATGATAGAAACAGCAATAAACTCATTAAAAAAGCAAACTATAAATATGGTTTTTGCTCCTGCTGTTTCTCAACTTTATGTATTCGAGAATTTATTTAAAAAGCAAATTAATTTTAATAATATTAATGGGTTCCATCTTGATGAATATATTGGACTCCCTGCCAATGCTTCTGAAAGAATAGCAATATTTGCAGAACGTTATATATTTGGAAGAGCAAATTTTAAAAACTTTTTTTGTATGCAGCCAACGGAAAATAATATAGATGATGAAATTATAAGATATACAAAACTTCTAAAGGAAAATCCTTTGGATATAGGAGTTATTGGTATTGGACAAAACGGCCATATTGCTTATAATGAACCGCATGAGGCTGATTTTAATGATAAAGCCTTAGTAAAAAGGATAAGGCTTGATGAATTTTCAATTAATCAGGCTATTGACAAAGATAAAATTTTTGCAAGTGAAAAAGAAATTGTATATGACGCTATTACTATGACTATTCCTGCAATTATGGCGGCAAAGCAGCTCTTTGTAGCTGTTCCCGGCAAACATAAAAGTACAGCTGTCAGGAAAACACTCACATGCCCTATCAGTAAACAATGTCCTGCCAGCATTTTAAGGACACATCCAAATGCTGTTTTGTTTTTGGATCAGGAGGCTGCCAGTGAATTGTAACCAGATATATTATATTACCTGTATAAAAGAGAGGAGAGAATTAAAAATATGAAAATAGGAGTTACATATCTTTATACCATTTTTAAATATGGGTATCCGCCTAATCCTATAGATGATATTAAAGCAATATCTGATATTGAAAAGATGGGGTTTCATTATTTAGAGATGGAGGGATTAGGAAAAGAGCATTCTGAAAGGATATGGGAGAACAGAGCTGAATTTAGGAAGTGTCTTGAAAACCATAATATTCATATACACAATTTTTGTGTAGTTGATCCTGAACTGGTTTCGCTAGATAATGGAAAAAGAAAAGCTGCATATGAAAGATTTAAACGTACTGCGGAACTGGGGGTTTATTTGGGTACTGAGACTTTGCACCTGGCAAGCTATGCCCCACCTGTAAATTATACAGGTAAATCTCCATACCAGCTAAATACAGATTATTCATTTAATGGTGCGTTCAAAATTCATATATCAGACAGTTTTTCATGGGATAATGTATGGGGGGTCTTAGTAGAATCGTGCCAATATACTTCGGAAATTGCCGGACAGTATAAGCGTACTATAATTATGGAACCAAGAGTAGGAGAAATTATTTGTTCGGTAGATTCTATGATCAGGTTAATCAATGATGTAAAAATGCATAATTTTAAGGCAAACTTTGATACAGCTCATTTTTCTGCTCAACGTGAAAATGTTCCCCTTGCATTGAAAAAACTTGAGGGTAAATTTGCTAATATTCATATTGCTGATAATAATCCTTCCAATACTAATCATGTAGCTATTGGAACCGGTGCAATTGATTGGCACGAGTTTTTTAGAATATTAAAAACTATGAATTATAATGGGTATCTTGGTTTGGATCTGGGGGGAAGTGATACTATTGAAAATGACTATAAGGCATCACTTGTATATATTCAAAAAATTGCAAAGAACCTAGATATAGAAATTTTATGGTAACTTGTATAACTCACTTTGAATACAGTTAAACAAAGCCTGAATTGAGATCGGGTTCCGTGCAGCGGAGAGGCTGTCAGATAGAGTGTGGGAATAGAAACTCTTTCAATTTCGGAAAAATCTATTTACACACTATTTCTGATTCCCCCGCAGTGGACAATAATAGTACCCTCATCAGCAACATTTTTAACCCGCACATCTTTATTTTTTTATAGCAGGAATATCTATATATATGTGAGTTCCAAAATTAAACATGCTTGTTATGCTTATACCATATTCTTCTCCATACTCAAGCTTTAATCTCTTATTAGTGTTAAGAAGGCCTATATGCTCAGAAAAATTTTTAGGAGGGTCTTTTAGTGTTCTTCGTATTTCTTCAAGCTTTTCTTCTCGTATTCCTTTTCCATTATCACTTATTATTATTCTAATATTAGAATAATCTTTTAACAATTCTATCCTTATATATCCTTTTCCCTCTTTTTCGTTTATACCGTGATAAATACAATTTTCTATCAATGGCTGAAATACAAACTTAATGATTTTATATTGAGTTAATTGTTCATTATACTTCCATTCAACATCAAATTTTTCATGATACCTAAACATCTGAATCTCAATATAGTTCTTCGTATGCTCAATTTCTTCCAGTATAGTTCCATCTTTTGAATTATCAAGAGAATATTTTAATATTCCTGCAAGGCAATTTATAGCCATATTTGCGGGTGTCGGTTTTTTACAAATACTTATTATATTCCAATTTATGGTTTCAAGCGTATTAAGTAAAAAATGAGGATTGATTTGCGCTCTTAATGCTTTTAATTCAATTGCTTTAAGTGCATATTTATCTTCTGCCAACTGGAATTTCAACTTGTTTTCTTCAACAAAACTTGCTATTATTCTTTTTTCAATATACTCATAGTGATTTTTAACAGGAACATTTATTTCTTCAAAACTGCATTTTTCATCTTTGCCCGAATCGATAATTTTAATAATATTATCAATGTGTTTATAATTCCTTATAGTAATATAATATGCTAAAACAAGCCCCAGGAACAAGGAAGTTAAAACCATTATTATGGTTACTATTTTTAAATTTAACAAACCGCTGTATAGTACCTCCTCAGGTATTATAGAAACAAATTTCCAATCATATTTTTCAGAATTAATTTTTGAAATAATATATCTTTTGCGGTTAATAGTTTCTTTAAAATATTGATTCCTGTTATTTATTATCCTTTCCAGATCGTTTTTATTTATACTGAATAAATTCTCATTATCATTTCTATTAATTAGATTATTATTTTTATCTAAAAGTAGCAATTGTTGCTTTGGAAATATGGTAAACTTGTTTAACTGATTTTTTATATATTCTGATTTAATATTTAAGACTATAACGCCACCTGTAGTTAATCGTCTGTAAACCGTTATAACTTCTTTAGACTCATTTTCAAACTCATATTTCTTAACTTTTCTTAATTCCGACCATGTCATTTCATTCTTATCATGTGTTTTATAACTCAAATACCATGATGTATCAAGAGAATGTTTAATTTGCACTGTACCGTTTACAACTGTTGAAATATAATTTTCATCAGAAATGTCGAAATATATATATATGGAATCCAGATACAATGTGGAATTTACAGAGGATGATATAAAACTTTTTATTACTGTTAGAAGTACAAAATCATCATAATCCATTTCTTTTTTTATTAAAATCTTTTTTAAAGTATTGGTTATTTCCGGATTGGTACTGAAATTTAGATTAAGGGATTCTGCCGTATGAAATAAAAAATCTACGTTTTCTATTGTCTGATTAAGCATACTTACTGTGTTTTTTGATATTTCTTTTTCAACATACTGGGAATACGTGAATATAGAAGATGTGAATAGTATAAGTAATGATACTATTAACGGGATAGAAAACACTAAAAAGTATTTTATAAAAAACAGATTTTTATTTTTAAACAAAACAGTAATTTTATTAAAAAATATACTCATATTTAGGATTTTCTCCTGTATTCCATAGGAGTTTTTTTATAATAGTTCTTAAATGCGCGTGTAAAATTTTTTGCATTACTATACCCAACCCTCTCGCTTACTTCATATATTTTAAGCTTAACATCTTCAAGTAGTTTTACTGCTTCCCGCATCCTAGTATTAAGTAAAAAGTCTGAAAAGTAACACCCTTCAATGTCTTTAAAAAGTTTACTTAAGTAATTCGGACTAATGGAAATTATTCTTGCAGCTTTTTCTATGGAAGCTTCCCTATAGTTTATATATATATATTGCCTTACCCTGTTAATAACTTTTTCGTAATAACTTAACTCACTGTTACCGGTTTCCAAGCAATCCCATTGTTTACAGCTTTCTTTATCAAGGTGTTCCTTAATTGATAAAAATACTCTTCCCAATTCCTTATAGTTTGTAGGCTTTAAAACATAATTATGAACACCATACTGTAATGCTTGTTGTGCATATTCAAATTCTTTATACGAGCTTAGAAAAACAATTTTAATACTCATTTCTAAATCCCGTATATTTTTTACAAGTTCAATTCCATTCATAAATGGCATTTTAATATCTGTTAATAAAACATCAATAGGATTTTTTAAAATAAACTCCAGGGTTTGAATACCATTTTCAAAACTGCCGACAACCACAAAACCATATTCCTCCCAGGGAAAATAATTAGCCAAACCGTTTCTTATCTGATATTCATCATCTACAATCAGAAGCTTATACATATGTTACACCAGACCATAAAATTTTATCTTACTTGTATTATATCATACCGAAGCCTTCGGCTTCAATCAAAGTAGTCAGTGAGCGTGCACATTTTATTTTTGTAACATGTAAGGTATAATAATACCATAAATTTATATATATTCCTAATAGCGCCAATTTTCCAGTGCATCATGGGCACCCCACTGATGCCGAACTTTTTTAGCTGCTCAGGTTCTTTAGCATTTATGCAAAAAAAACATCAATGGCTTTACAATTACTTATAGAAAAAATATAATAATAGTAGGCTTTTTAGACTCATAATGTATAATAGAAAACAGATGGAGGTTAAGAATGAGAATTTCCGGAATAACATACGTAAAAAGGAAAAGGAGATGGGTTCCTAAATTTTTACTGACTGTTCTTGTTGTTTTAATTATATTTTTTCTTGTAATCATGGGCCTATTAATGTTTACCGATATACAAATACCATACATCAGTGAATGGTTAAATGTATAAAAAACCGCAGTTTCTTGCGGCTTTTTATTATGCATAATTCTTTATCTGACTACTGATTAAGTACTTTACAGCAAGTTAAGTTAACCATGTTCTCTATAGTATTTTGCTCAAAAATGCTTTTGTTCTCAGTTCTGTTGGATTATCAAAGACTTTTTCCGGAGTTCCTTCTTCTATAATATTGCCTTCATCCATAAACAGAACCCGATCCGCAACTTCTCTGGCAAATCCCATTTCATGAGTAACAACAACCATGGTCATTCCTTCTCTTGCCAGGTTTTTCATTACTTCCAGCACATCACCCACCAATTCCGGATCCAACGCCGACGTAGGTTCATCAAACAGCATTACATCCGGTTTCATTTCAAGTGCACGCGCAATGGCAACACGTTGTTTCTGCCCTCCTGAAAGCATTGACGGATACTGATCTTTCTTATCCAGAAGCCCCACCTTTTCAAGAATAGTTTCCGCGGTTTCAATAGCTTCTTTTTTAGAAATCCCCTTAACCTGTACAGGACCTTCAACTACGTTCCCAAGAACCGTCATATGCGGAAACAAATTAAAGTGTTGAAAAACCATACCCACCCTCTGCCGCATTTCATTAATAGCTTTTTCATTCTTTTTTACCCTGTTGCCATGGATATATACTTCACCTTTTTGAGCCCGTTCCAAAAAATTAATGCAACGCAGCAAAGTACTCTTGCCCGAACCGCTGGGTCCTATCAGAACAACCACTTCACCTTCATAAACGGTTAAGTCTACACCATTTAACACATTCAATTTTCCAAAGCTTTTATAAATACGCTCCAGACGAATCATTTCCTGAATACTTCTTTTTGTCATACCTGTACCTCCCTGTCGCTGACCGCCAGCCTTCTTTCAAGCCGGTGAACAATGTATCCAAGGGAAGTGGATATCACCAGATAATAGATGCCCGCAATAATCAGATATTCTAAAAAGTGATACGTAGACGCACCCAATTGCTGTGACTTCAATAACAATTCCCGGATGGAGATAGCACTGGCCAGAGAAGAATCCTTTGTAGCAATGATGAACTGGTTCCCCAATGGAGGTACGGCCCTCTTGAATGCCTGCGGAAATACTATCCGGCGAAAGGCCTGAGCTTTGGTCATACCAAGTGAACGGGCAGCCTCCTGCTGTCCAATATCAACGGAAACGATTGCTCCTCTGAATATTTCAGCAATATATGCCGCATTATGGACTCCAAAGGCAATCACAGCCGCAGGATAATTATCCAGCTTAATGATACCGGTAATACCGTAATACAAAATAAACAACTGCAGAAGAATAGGAGTACCTCTGATAACTCCTATGTATAAATTGGCCGGTATCTGAAACACTTTATACGGAGACAGCTTCATAACAGCTACAATAAGCCCCAATACCAAACCAACCAGGATGGCGGCAGCCGAAATCTTTAAAGTATCTGCCGCAGCGGGTAAAAATACCCAAAACTTTTCATATATAATAGTCAGATCATAACATTCAAATGATTTTATGAATTCCTGCAAACATTTACCCCCCAAATCATAATTCTGCGTGTAATTTTATTGCTAAAGCTAAGCAATTTTTCAATGAGCGCTTGAGCAAATTGCGCGCCGAAACGCGCTGCGAGCATTTTATCAAAGGCCCCATCAGTGAGGGACTGAACCCACCACTATGGAAAAAATCGGTTTATCCCCCGCTTATAGAGGCAGGTGTCTTGGAGCATTTGATAAAATAAACTGCTGTGCCACTCCATGCCTCACTCCGTAAGGTTGCTTTCTAAAAAATACCCAAATTTTTCTTTTCAGCAGTATTTGAAATTAAACAGACCAACACCGGAGGATAAATCCTCCGGTGATAAATCATGCCTGTTTTTAAAATTATTTTAAGTCATCCACACTTTTAATCTTTGATCCTTCCTTAACGATAAGCTGTGCTCCCGAATAATAGTACGGATTAGTAAAGTCAACAACCTCATCACGTACGGGAGTGATCGCCATACTTCCAAGAATTCCATCGAACCTTCCGGCTCTGAGTCCTTCCAGAAGGCCGCTAAATTCTGCTGTCACCGGTGTATAAGTTACTCCAAGGCGTTTTGCAATTTCCTTCCCAATATCTACATCAAATCCTGTAAGTTCATCATCATCATTATAATAGTTAAAAGGAGGATATCCGCCGCTCATGGAAAAAGATATTTTACCCGCATCCAGAACTCTTTGCAGACTATCATCTTCGGCAGCCTCATCATTCTCATAAGTTATCCCATAATCAATTCCTTCAAGAATATCCCTTCCAAAGTATTTTTTACTGATTTGGGCATAGGTTCCGTCCTCAATTATTTCCGCCAAAACCTTGTTTATTTCCTGCCTTAATGCATCATCATCTGCATTTATCGCAATGGCTATAACTTCCTCGTAAATGAAATCCCCGGCCAATACCAGATTGTCATATCCGGCGTTTTGTATTGCATTCAGTGCTACCAGCCTGTCACTTACCACACCATCTATCCGTCCCTGGGACAATTCAAGAAGTGTCATATTGTCATCTTTAAGTGTTTTTACTTCAGCAACCTTCTCAAACCCTTCTACAGCATCCTGAAAGGTTGTTCCCAATGCAACGCCTATAACATAGCCTTTGCTCTGACAACCTGTTGTAAGAATAGCAACCACAACCATTATACATATTATAATGGAACTTTTTTTTAATAAACGCATTATTAACCTCCTTAAAATTTCAAGCAAAGTCTTCAGAACTTTAATCTGAAAAACATAGTTTTTTCTGCGCAGACACTTTATTATAGCCGATTATTCTGTATTTGTAAAATGTTGGATAGCAGTCTCTCCCTGCTTCATCTTTGTCTCAGTCTCCTGAAGCCGGGTTATGCGGCAAATTCATAAAAATACTCCCATATACTCCCGGATCCTTATTTTTTGCGGCAGGTGTTCCCGATAGCACCACAGCTAAAAGTTAGCAGTGTTATGACCATTACAACACTACAGGCATTTGCAACACTTCGCATTGTTAACACTGTTTCATATGTTAATTGGGCTGTTAATTAAGTAGGATCCTTTGATTTAGGTTACCAAGTCAGGCCAATATAAAAGCCCTCCATATCCAGGAGAGCTTTTATATTGATACTAAAATATCCTAAAGATATTTTTTTAGTGTTTCTCTGATTGCTCCTTTACTTGCTGCAAGCTCTTTGAAGTAATTCAGAACCTTGTCGGCGAGGCCGACATCATAAAGGTTAATCCCAAAAATTGAGGGATCGGACAGAATCGGCTTCAGTTTATTTTCGGACTGGCTGATATCACCAAGAGAAATGCCTCCGACAATTTTCTTCAAATGATCCATTAACGGATCAGGGCTTAATTCAAATGGAGTTCCCGTATCATCCACAGCCAGCAGGTATCTTAGCCAGCCGGCAAAAACAAGAGGTATATATTTTAAGTCCTCAGAACTTAAATCACTTCTTTTTTCATATGCCTTGATAGTTTCCCCGAAACGGATTGCAAGCTTCTGTGATGTATCCGTAGCTATTCTCTGAGGCGTATCAGGAACAAAAGGATTTGGAAGCCTTACTTCAATAACTTCTTTTATAAACCCTTCAGGATCTATAATGCCGGGATTTACAACCACGGGCAAACCCTCGACATAACCTATTTTTTCAGCAAAAGCTTTTAATTGTTTATCCTTCATTTCTTCGTAAATTGTCCTGTAGCCTAATAAACATCCATAAATAGCCAGCATGGTATGAAGTGGATTCAAACATGTGCATACCTTCATTTTTTCCACTTTATCAACTGTTTCCCTGTCGGTAAAAATTACTCCCGCTTCTTCCAATGCAGGACGTCCGTTTGGGAAAATATTTTCAACCACCAGATATTGCGGTTCTTCTGCGTTAACAAAGGGAGCAATATATGTGTTTTTTGTAGTAGTAATAATTTCAGTGCTTTCAAGACCATCTTTTTCTAGCATTTCCCTTACACCGGAATCCGGACGCGGTGTTATTTTATCAATCATGCTCCAGGGGAAGGATACTTTATCCGGGTTCTCAATGTATTCAGTAAATCCTTTTTCTACAAGACCGCGTTCTGCCCAGGCACACGCAAAAGCATCCACAGCCTCATAAAGCCTTGTACCGTTATGAGAGCAGTTATCCATACTAACCAAAGCAAGAGGATAACCCTCGTTTTTATACCGTCTGTAACACAAAGCCGCCAGTTTCCCAATAAAACTTACCGGTTGATCCGGGCCATTTTCGAAATCCTTTATTACATCTCCATAGTATTCGCCCTTTGCGTTTGTAAGGTTGTATCCTTTTTCGGTAATCGTAAAGCTGGCCATCTTTAATGAGGGATTTTTAAATATACTCTCAAGTGATTTCCAATCCACTGTATTGCCGGTGTCTGCTGTAAGCGCTTCCACAACGCTGGAGACAACCTTCTTCTCCATATTTCCATCCGGTTTAAGTACAACTAATACGCTTAGGTTATCATAAGGCAGATAGATCCTGTCAATAATTTCATAATCATAACCCTCGCAAACAATAATTCCTGTATCGGCCTTCCCTTCATTCAGAAGTTTTTGCTGAAGTACAGCGGGAAACCCTCTGAATATATTTCCTGCTCCAAAATGCAGCCATTCCGGGTTTTCTAAAGTATTCTTCCTTACCTTTTCACGATTGAATTCCGGAAGCTCAAACCCTGCCGATTGCCAGGGCTTCTGATCTTTTATTCCCGTGTTATTCAAAATCATATCATTCACTCCTTTTTTAATTTAATTCATTACATAAGCGAAAGAAGTTCAATAAAATCTCCGTCTTTGTTTTTCTCCAACGTGCCGGAATT
This sequence comes from uncultured Oscillospiraceae bacterium, assembly GCA_964610205.1. Taxonomy (GTDB): domain Bacteria; phylum Bacillota; class Clostridia; order DSM-8532; family DSM-8532; genus CAZSVI01. The sequence goes on along the minus strand of CAZSVI010000065.1, from coordinate 7,448 downwards.
TGTATACCATCTTTCACAAGCAGTCTGCAATTTTTAATTTTAATGTATTCTTTCCCTATTTGCAAGCTTATTTTAGGCTAAAGCACAATCCCGCGCAGAACTCCGTTTAATTTGATTATATCTGACCCGACACTGCATTCACAGGCAAGAATGTTTACACCATTATCCCTTGCGTAACGGAGAGCCTTGCCAAAAGCCGGGTGCGTATCATTATTTGGTTTAAAATACTTTATTTTGTCCATTTGTATCACGAAAACAATCCACGCATCATATCCTTCATTTTTTGCCCGAACAAGCTCATTTATATGTTTAAGCCCTCGTTCGGTAGGAGCATCAGGAAATTTCGCTATTCCGTCCTCTTCCAGGGTTACTCCCTTTACCTCAACAAAGGCTCTTTTATTACCGCTTTCCATGTAAAAATCAAATCTTGATTCTCCAAAAGTTTTCTCAGGTTTTAGAAATGTAACAGGATGTAAACCATTAAGCCGGATTATTCCGTTTTTTATACCCTCTAAAAAAACTTTGTTAGGTGCCTGGGAATCAATATTAACAAACCGTTCCCCTTTTTGTACAGTTATTAGTGAATGGGATGTTTTTCTTGAAGAAGATCTGCATTTCTCCAGATATACAACGGCATTTCTGACCAAAAGCTCTCTGCATCTTCCTGTATTTTTTACATGACATATATGTTCCTTTTCATTAATCAAAACATTAGCAATAAACCGATTGGGGCGTGATATAAATTTTCCCTCGACAACATTTAAATACTTCAATATATCTTTCCCCTTTTATAGATTATCCCGGAATTACCTTGACAAGGAAATTCCTGTTTCTTGGCCCGTCAAACTCACAGAAATAAATTCCCTGCCAGGTACCCAGCACAAGGTTCCCGCTTTCGACAATTACATTTACGCTGCTTCCGGTATAACTTGCCTTTAAGTGCGCTGCGGTATTTCCCTCCGCATGGCAAAATTCCGGACGGTCACAAAAAGTTTTGTTCAGCGCAAAAAGCATGTCGGTAACAACATCGGGATCAGCATTCTCATTAATAGTCAGTCCTGCTGTTGTATGTGGACAAAATACAATGCAGATGCCATCCTTAATTCCACTCTTCCTTACCGTTTCCAAAACTCTCTCCGTTACATTATAAAACCCCTCTGAATCTGTCTTAAGACTATACCTGTAAACCATCTCTCTCCCCTCCCGGATAAATTTTCATATCGACTCTTTTTCGAATTTTGTATAACGCCGTTGTAACAAGCTTCACATTCTCCAAGCTGTTGAATAATATGACATTTTTCATTAGTAAAATGCAGCTTACAACAATGATTCTATTCATCATGGGAATGTTAAGCAAGAATTTTTAAATATTGCCATCACTGTAACTGCTTGCTCCCGATCTTTAGCGCTGCAACCCTGGTTCGATTACGTTTATATTGTGTCTGCGTATTTCAGCATACATAACAATATCAGATTTAATTTCAGCAATTTCCCATGTATACATACCGCAGGTTTCTTTTTGCAATTTCAGACAACCACGAAATTGTCTCTACTGACGTAGCATCCCTGTCCAGCATATGCCACCTTGGGAAAAAACGGGTTATATGCAGGGGTATTTCGGGATTAACAGAAGACAGCCATAAAGAGAGTTCATTCATTTCATCCTCCGAATCGTTTTCACCGGGAATTATCAATGTCGTTACCTCAACATGACATTGCTTTGCCGCAAGAGTAATGGTTGTCTTCACCGTTTCCAAATCACCTGACATTTTATTGTAAAAGCTTTCTGTGAAAGCCTTTAAATCTATATTCATGGCATCAATATCAGGAAGTAATTCCATTAACGGCCCGCTGCATATATAACCGTTTGTAACAACAACATTTACCAAACCCCTTGATTTTGCCAGCACTGCACTGTCCCGAACATATTCCCAGCCGACCAAAGGCTCATTGTAAGTATATGCAATGCCAATATTTCCTTTGTTTTTTAGCTCTGATGCATGGTGAACAAGCTCTTCAGGTGAAACCTTATCGGTGTTAATTTGATTGCCATCGGTCATGGAGATTTCACTATTCTGACAAAACAGGCAACGTAAATTACAGCCGTAACTGCCTGCGGATAGAATACGGCTGCCTGGAAAAAAGCGCCTGAGCGGTTTTTTTTCTATGGGATCCAATGCGATCGCTGTAAGCTTTCCGTAATTCTTACATATTATTGTACCGTTATGATTAACCCGTGCATGGCAGAAACCCGTCTGCCCCTCATCCAGTTTGCAATGATGAGGACAAATCTGACATTCTGTTTTCATTTATGCCTCACCACCTCAAACCTCTCCATCGTATAATCTTCTCCTGACGAAATGCCTGCCTTTTGCAGGGCAATTGAAACCTGCTCTTCCGGAGAATTCACTCCTTCAAGATTTGGCAGCAGTAAACCCCGCCGATACCTGCTGGTTACAATAACTCCATAACGTTTCACATCGAGCCGGTCAATGGATTTAATGCTCTCGGGCTCCGTGAGAACATCAACATTATATACAAGTTCGGTAAGTTCAGCCGCTCTTACCGGAGGAAACCTTGGATCTTCCGTACCGGCGCTGATAGCATTCCTCAGAATTTCTTCGGCTATACATCCGGTTACAGGAGTAATCGTTCCTATGCAGCCTCGCAGATGCCCATGTTTTTTCAAAGATACAAAGGTGCCGGCCCGTTGTTTATGCATTTCATAAGGCAGATCAACGGGCAAACCAGCCATTTTGCCTGTTTTCACATATGTCTCAAGAGAAAGCCTTGCAAGGCTGACATAAGCATCCTCCCCTTTTTTAACATCCATAAGCCTGTCATGCTCCTTTTGCTGATATATTTCATCAAAACGTCGTTTTTCATCTACACCTACGATTTCAAAGGAACAAACCGCATATCCCACGCCAAAAGGTCCTTCATACGAGAGCAATTCTGGACGGACAGCTTTTCGATCCAGGGCTCCGGCCATAATTATAAATGAGCGCAACCCGCATTCGGCAGCAGCATCGCAGAAATCGGGACAAAAAGACAGAAATTTCAAAAAATCTCCCTTAGCCATAGCTTCAGTTACTTGACGGTCAAATTCGGGCCCCTCGGAAGCAAAACCATAAGGACCATCCTCCTTAAGCTTGTGCGAAAGATCCCCGCTTGCTACAAACACCATTTTTTTACCTGATTTTTCCGAGGTTTCGGCAATACATCGGCCAAGCCTGTAATGCTCCAGGGAAGTTAATTCGGACAGGCCAATCCGTACCAGCTTGTAATCCGTATAGACCTGATTGATAAAATACACCGGAATTAATGTCCCGTGATCCAATAACTTATCCCTCTCTCCCAGAATTCCTGCCGGAATTCCGTTTTTATCCGCTTCTGCGGTCAGTTCCCGAACAAATTCAATATCATAGTCGGCTTCCATTGAAACATTATTTACACCAAAGCGGTGAAGATTTCCCTTTGCGTTTTCTCCGGGAGAAATATGAAAATAGTCTGCATAAAGTGTTGTATGCGGTGACACAACCACTATTGTTTCAGGTTTAATAGCTGCAATTATTCCGGCAATTTCCCGGTATGCGTCCACGGTTTTTTGAATCTTCCTTTCCTCGCCCTTACCCACCTCCGGCAGGATAATTGGCGGATGGGGAACAATATACGCACCTGTTATCGGCATAGAGATCATCCTCCATTACATGATTTAACCCGTTTTGTAAATTTGTTGTTAAGGTAAATTTGGTCCGTTGCTTAAGATAGCATATATGGTTTGCATATGAGTAAACTAATAAACTACTTTTAAAACGAAACAATTTTAGGCCTGCAACATTAATTGCTACCAGTTTGTTCAATTATATCATTTCATAAGCATAAAAAAAAGTTTTATAACAACGGGTAGTTCGGATGCTTTAACGGGTCAATGTATTGCTTTTGCGGGAACTCATCTTTCAGCATAATATTGATTTATCTCCGGATATAGCTTATAATACATATGAAATCAGATTTATCGCCTGTACAAAAGGAGTATTTTAATGGAATGGTATACCTCCATTGTACCGGTAACAGGTCGTGGCCTCAGCTCCGCACAATGACCGTTTGGGTCAGAAACAAAAGTGCATATGAGTCGGTGATGCATTGTCCGGAGCCTAAAAACCACAAGTAGCCGATGCCGGGATGAGTTGAATAAAGGGAAATCGATACCCGCCACCCTGTGTTTTAACCTTTGGCTAAAAACACACTTCCTTGATTTATGGCCTGCAAACCTGAACAGTATACTTTTCAGGCCACCTATAGAGATGAGGTGGGAGTCTGTCATTTGTCTCGTTATAAAAACAGGGCAATTGTTTATTCGTACCCTTTTGGGAATCATGCTGTTCATCGGTAAAACCATGTTTGTTTTTTAGTTATAGTATACTTTAAAACTATTTTGAATTTATCTCCTTTTTAGTTTCTTTTTCAGCAGGAGATATGTTTTATATGTATATTCAAGCTGCGGATGCCACTTAATCCGCAGCTTTTTATATTCTCCTTTTGAGAATATTGCCTTTTAAAATTTTCAGGCTGCGGAGTTATCTGCAGTCTTTTATGTTCCCGGCTTAAAAAAAAACTTATACGGCAAAAGCTGAATTAAATAATACAGGGAGATTGTTTTATGAGTTTATTATTTTTAAATAACATAATGAAGGAATATCGGAATCAAACCGTTTTAAACGGTGTCTGCCTTAGAGTTGAAAAAGGAGAACGCGTTGCCCTGATAGGCCCCAACGGCTCAGGGAAAACTACCCTTCTAAGAATTATCGCTGGTTTGCAGCACAGTGACGATGGAGATATAACCATTGCACGCGGTACTAAAATTGGTTATTTAGCCCAAAACCTTAATGATATGGATCCCGACGGTATAACCCTCCGGAAAACTGCCCTTTACCATGAAAAGGCAAGCCGGCTGGAGCAAAAAATAAGACAACTTGAACGGAAAATGGCCCAGCCCGATTTGCTTCAGAACCCACTGGAATATCAACTGGTCTTTTCACAATACACTAATGTCGTTCAACAATATGAAAGTATGGACGGATACACTATTGAAGCCAAAATTAAATCCATGCTCCTGGGTCTGGGATTAAAAGAAGAAGCACTAACCATTCCAATGGAACAATTAAGCGGCGGCGAAAAAATGCGTGCCGTATTTGCCCGTATATTGCTGGAAGAGCCTGACTTATTAATTCTGGATGAACCAACAAACCATCTTGATGTCCCGACCACCGAATGGCTGGAAGATTTTTTAAAGAGGTTTTGCGGAGGAGTACTTGTTGTATCTCATGACAGGTACTTTCTGGACCGAATAGCCACCCGTATTGCAGAACTGGAAAATGGAACGATTACTGAACGAAGCGGCAATTACTCGACCTTTTTTGAACAAAAACTACGAATGCGTGAGTTTGCTAAAAAGGAGGAGTTACGTTTACACCAGGAAATTAAGCGTGAATCCGCCATAGTGGAACAATTGAGGAGTAACCGCAATATCAGTGCCTGGAAAAGCAGGATGAAAAATGTAGACCGGTTGAAAAAGGAACTGGCTGTCAACTTGCGGGACGAAAAACAGCATCATCATTTATACCATAAGGCAGCACCTGCAATAAATTTTAGAAACGCAAAGCATATAAGTGCAGAAATTGCAGAAGCAAGAGGTTTTTCAAAGGCATTCGGCAATTTTGAGTTGTTCAGGAATGTTGATTTTCTAATCCTTGGTGGTGATAAGGTAGGCATAATAGGGCCCAATGGCTGCGGGAAAACCACCCTTATAAACATATTACTGGGCAGAGATACTGATTATCAGGGGTTCGCCCGGTTGGGAAAATGGGTAAGATACGGCTTTCTGGGACAGGAAATTGATTTTATAAATGATGAATTTTCAATATTGGAGGAACTATTGCGAACTAAGGAAATGACAATAGAGGCTGCTAGGGATTATCTAGCCGGGTTTCAGTTTTATGGGGATGAATTAAATAAGAAGATCGAGGTTCTAAGCGGTGGCGAACGTGTACGGCTGTATATGGCTTGCCTTATGCTGGATCGACCTGACTGCCTTATTATGGATGAGCCGACAAATCATCTGGATATGGTAACCCGGGATGCCCTTGAAACTGCTTTATTAAAGTATTCCGGCACTGTAATAGCCATATCCCATGATAGATTCTTTTTAAACCGCTGCATAACCAGGATTTTTGAGTTCACGAACCGTACTATTAATATCTTTGAAGGGAATTATGAATATTACAGGCAACAGAAAAATATTAATACAGTTTTAAAACAATCTGAAAATAATAAAAAAGGAAATATGTTTAAACGACCTGGAAAAATACCTCCTGTAAACCCAAAAGAGAAAAAATCTAATATCAGGGAAATTGAAACAAAAATAATGGATCTGGAGAGATCTAAAAGCGAGATGGAAGATTCATTCGGACCGGATACTCCGGCTGAAAAGTATATGGCGTATGATTGTATTATTCGGGAAATAGAAAGTTTATATGAAATGTATGCACAAAATACAATTTCAGAATAAACAGGATTTATGGGTAATGGCAGGCTAGCCGTTATGATAACAGTCATTTGAAAAAAGACCCTGCCTTACCCGATATAACATATTTTAATACGGATACTACTCTTTATATCAACTGAAGTATCGCATAATAAATGCAACATACCGCAATTATTCTGTCTGTAATTTTATTATAAACAGTGTTTATGTGATATTATTTAATAACAGGAGAAAAACGGAGGTTTTAGCATTATGATTATAGACTTTTTTTTCAGGAATAAAACAATTAATCAACTACGTAAGGATAAGGGCTTATCAGCCAGAGAACTGGCTGTTAAAATCAATGTAAGCCCATCAATTATATTACGTATTGATAAAACAAAACTGAAAAACATACCCGAACCTTTATACCAAAAGCTTTATAACGCATTGGAGCCATGACAGACCGCTAATCTTCAAAAATTCTATATAAAATTACCACCCTGTACTGTTTTTTGCAAATAAAACATTTCATGCAGTTCTACACCGAAGTACTCACAGATTTGAAGCATTAGGGCAGGATTTAGAATCATTTTTTCGTTCTCCAGTTTTCTAAGTATTAAAACAGAAATACCCAAATCATCAGCCAGACTTTGTTCATCAATGCCTCTTTTCATACGATACTCCTTAACATGGTTTTTGATGTTTATAATAATCACTCCCATCAGATGTTTTTTATATTTTTTGCTCTTTATTTTAAATATTTTAATTCCCATAATGAATACTATAAATGTAATTCTATACTACATAACGGCGTATGTCAATTACTTTTTACGCCATTCTGCGCATTGCCTGCCAAACGCATTATAGTATGATATATTTGAGGTGCAAAAAATGCAAATACTTGCCAGATTAAGAAAAG
>CAZSVI010000064.1:0-21496 GCA_964610205.1 uncultured Oscillospiraceae bacterium | reverse complement strand
TCATTTAAGAAAGCAGATGATATAGCAAAACCGTTCCATCTGCTTTTTTTGAAAAATTTCAGATACAATCCTAACCGTTATACAACATGGGAGGCAGAGACCGCACATCCTGCGGTGGATTATGCATGTAATACTTTGAAGTTTTATATTTATTAATTTTGAAAGGAAATGATTTTATGGTTAAGATATTTAACAGCAGAACCCGCCCGCTAACCGAGTCGGTCGCCGCTTTAGCCCACCCAAACCGGGTGGCACGCACTATCAAAGGAGTCCCTTTTCTGCGGGCTTTTTGAAACAGAGTTCAGTTTCCCCAAGCCCGTTCTTCATAAACTCAATGAGCTCATTCACTCTTTTTAATATCTCTTCATCTTCCATGAGTGGTGAGATTAACAAATCAATATTGTATAGCAACAGCTTTACCGCTCCAACCAGAAACGCATCCGAGAATGATGGTTTAAGCTCCCCTCTGTTCTTTGCGGCAATAATCATACCTTCAACAGCGTCGTTTGCCATTTCGGTAAAATGAGTCTTTATTACGCTGTGGATATAGTTGTCCTCACTAAGATAATTCCTCCAGAAATCGTAGTAGCGGCTTTCCGTTCGGGCATACATTAATCCCAGCCTGACCATAATACTGATCTGTTCAAAGAAATCACTATTTACAAACGATTCCTGCTCGCTTTGGAAAATTCTTTTAATCGATTCTTCCATAGACCCTGTTTGTATACGGGAATCCTTCTCTTTAACCGGCGTCATCTTTTCTCGCATGAAGGCAAGCTTGCCAAGACCTATTCTGTGGAATATGGACAGATATAGATCCATTTTGTCATAAAACCTGTAATAGAAGCTTCCCTTATTCATTTTTACAGCTTTAAGTATATCATTAAGGGAAGCTTCATTAAAAGATTTACGGGCAAACTCATCCAAAGCCGCGTTATACAGGCTGTCATTTGTAAGGAGCGGATTTTCCTTATTTTCATCCTTCCATTTCATGGAACTGTTTTTCTCGGGCATTATTCGTCTTCCTCCAACAGTCTTTCCTTTGCTTCCTGTTTTTCTTTCTGTTTCTTAAGAAACGCTTTAGTCATTTTCAATTTTAATGGAATAAAAGCAAGAACCACTATAACAATTATAACCCACCAATACCACTGCATCATTTCACCCCCTCCATACGGATATTGAATGCCTTTTTACGTAATATCAATACTATAGTAAACCAGATGCCGCCCGTAAGCAAGATCATCAATAAAGAAAACCCACTGCCGTCTCCGTTTAGTGCTTTTACAATACTTTCATACTGCCAGTACATCGGTAACGGGTAGAAAAGAAAACGCAGTTTCTCGGATACAAATACACTTACTATCGGAATCATCAGAAATACCGGCATGATTACTTTCATCGCGGCAAACGCCGAAATCTGATTATCGGCAAAAGAACCAAGGAACAAAGCCACCAGGCCATATATAAACAAGCTTGACAATGCGATAAGAATAAACTCTGGCGTCAATTCGGATTTACCCATCAGAAGAACAGATATTATCGTACTAAATATGCCAAGCATTAAAGACGTCAATATGCGGGTTCCAAGAAAACTCAGCAAACCTGTCGGGCTTACCGCTATGGCACGAATTACTCCATTCTCACGTTCTTTTACAATATTGAAACCTGAAACCGCTCCCGCAATTAAAATGGCAAGAAGCAAAACGGAAGCCATGCTGATGGTCAGCACAGTGTTCTCTGTCGTTTCCACTTTTACCGACTCAAAATTTACAGGGTTTCCGTAAAGCACTCTGTTAACAAGCAAAGCGTTACTCTCGGCAAACCCTTTGCTTTCATTGCCCTCTACCAGAATTGCCGGTTCCCCGTCCTTCATATATACTCCCGCGATACTGTCCGCTGCCTTGACGCGCTTTTCCAGCAAGTCATAACTATCAAAGATTTCAATATCCGCAACCCTTTCAATATGTTCAATCATTTCCTGCGGTAAATCAGCTGAAACAGCCAATTTCGAAGTTCCCTCACTCATGTTCCCGGTTACAGCGAGAAAAACAAGGGACAGTATAGTCGGAGCAAGTACCATATATAAGGCAATCTTATCTTTCAATATGAGTTTTAAATCAAGCCGGAGCATATTTAACAGCTTTTTCATACTATACTCCTTTCACTTTTGAGTAATACTTTATTTACAAGGGCACAGGAAACTACAAACAATACTGAAGCTTCCGCCAATACCAGAAAAAGCACATCAGATATTCCCCCAGCTGTTCCAAAAAGCACTTCCTCGAATCCGAATATAATGGGATAGGAAGGAATTAACCTTATCCATGCCGGAGAAAACGACGGTGATGAATAACTGACCATTGTAAGCATATTAACGGTTAAAACCACTATTGAAATGGAAAACCAACTGCTTATATCCCTGAAAAATACCGTTACCGAAAGTCCGAATAACGTAAACAGCGCACTGGAGAGGAAAGCCAGCAGTATAAAGCTTATCCATTCAAATTGAAATCCTGTTATTAAAACAGCCAGCAACAGAGAATAGACTGTACCCATTATTGAAAACAGCAGCATTTTACCGCAAACATAATGGATTGTTCCCGCAGGAGAAACACGGTAAGCTTTGATTGTCTTTCCTTCCTTTTCCTCCAGAAGCAGGATGCCCGCCATCAAAAAACCTGAAATAAGCGCTTCGAAGCATATGAATACAGGTGTAAGCCTGATATTGCCTGGGATTTTTCCGGTATTCTCCCGCAAACTGACAATCTTAATATCTTCATTGGATACTTCTCCAAAAAATGCTGCCACTATAGCGTTTTGCGCTTTTTCTGAAAGGCCCGGATGTATAAGTTTAATTGTGTCTCCTTCCTGAATGAAACCAACAGTACCTTCCTTTTTTACAGAATCATTCACGGCTTCAGCACAATCAAGGGATACAATAAACGGATGATTTATTTCCATATTATAGGACACAATACTTTGCTTACCGGTATCAAAATCTCCCGGAATCAGAAAGTGAACAACCAACACTATTATAACGAGAGTTGCCGTTACTACCCAGAAAAGGGCATTACGGATCAATAGCTTTGTATCCTGAACTAAAAGACTCAGTATCTTTTTCATTATGCAAGCCCCCTGCCCGTTACTTTTATAAAGATATCCTCCAGTGTCGCTTCCTGTGAATGAATCTTTACCGGTGTTGTTTTAGTAAGCATGGATGCCAGTTCGGCTTTTTCTTCAACCCGGAAGCTTTTAGTTCCGGTCTGCCCATTCTGCTCATAAGTTAATACAATTTCTTTTTTACCATACTTCAATTTCAGATTGCCTGGCTTATCCATGGCAGCTATACTTCCTTCATTCAGGAACGCAACCGTATCACACAACTTATCGGCCAGTTCCATATTATGGGTAGTCAGAAACACTGTCGCACCCTTTTCTCTTTGCCCGGTAATGAGATCCCTTATTTTTACGGAAGTTGTAGGATCCAAACCACTGGTCGGCTCATCCAGGAACAATATATTAGGTTTATTGATTAATGCCCTTGCCAGCGTTAAACGCTGAAGCATTCCCTTCGAGTATTCACCTGCTTTTTTACTTGCATCATCTCTGAGTCCAACCCATTCCAGCACTATCAAAGGATCTATGGTTGGAACGGAAAACAGCCCGGCAAAATACTTCAAATTTTCATACCCTGTAAGCCTCTTGTAAACATTCGGATGCTCAAAGGAAACACCGATATTATTGAAAAATGATATACCCAATTCTGAAACCTGTTTTCCATCATAAGACACCTCGCCTTTTTGCAATTTAAGCAAACCGGTCATAATATTCTGAACTGTTGATTTACCTGCGCCGGAAGGGCCTAAGAATCCAAATATCTCCCCTTTTGGGATTTCAAAATTTATATCCGCCACCGCATATTTCCCGGCTCCGGCATAGTCATGATACAGATTTTTTACAGTAATCATTTCCTCACTCCCCTCTTGACCTCTCGGTCAACAAAATTATTATAGCATGGTTTGACCAAGTGGTCAATAGACTTATAAAATTTTTTTATGCGGTGAAAAACTCCCTCCGGTTTATCTGCCGAAAGGAGTTTTATGCTTAAATTCTTATTATGTTTGCCTTTACTATATCTTACTCATATGTAACAGCCAGTTCTTTTTCCATATCCGTAAAATTATCCAACATGGATACAAACGTCTGAACAACATTGGTATCGAACTGCGTTGTGGAGCCTTCAAGCAATTGGTGAATGGCGGACTGCAAATCCAATCTTGAACGATAGCGGCGGTCTGATAACATGGCATCGAAAGCATCAGCCACAGAGACTATTCTGGCCATTAACGGTATTTCATCCCCGGAGATTCCATCAGGATAACCCTTACCGTCAATTCTCTCATGATGGCACTTTACAATGGGAACAACATCCTTAAACATTGAAATAACAGAAAGAATACGAGCACCTTTAATAGGATGCTTTTTGATTTCTTCATATTCCTTTAAACTTAACTTTTCGCTTTTAAAAAGTATATCATCCGTTATTCCTGTTTTCCCGACATCATGAAACAACCCTGCGATTCTTAATATCTCAACGTCACTTTCACTTAAGCCCATCATTTGACCAATTTTCACACAGTAATATGAAACCCTGTCGGAATGTCCGCGGGTATATTCATCCTTAGCGTCGACAACCTGCCGGAGTGCTTCTATCGTATCCATATACCTGATTCTTAACTGCTCATACGTACGGTTCAATTCCTCATTCTTCATATTTACCAGTGAATGAAGAAAAGCATTGGTAAGAGACGAAGCTGCCTGAGCAGCATAAATTTCCAGGAGCTTATAACCTTCCGCCATTTCACTTACAGGATTTTCAATGCTTTCAACATAAATAATACCAATACAGTCGTAATATTCATTTATAAGAGGGAGTATAATGCTTGATGACATTTTTATTGGCTGTTTTGCAATCTTTGCTTTTCCTATGCTCTCCAGTAACTGTGAATCCAACATCGGCATGAAATCGGATATAGTGGCTCTGTACTTACCAATACCACGAAATATGCCTTTCTTCGTATTGGTATTGTCAACAATATCATCTACCAGAATAAAAGCGTTTTTACTGCTGAGCAAGGGAAGCAGTTCTGTTAAAATATCTTCAAGGATACTTCCCAGAGGTTGCAATTGATATATTTTGGGTACGGCTTCAAGTATTTTATTCAGACCATCCCGAAACTGCTTTATTGTATTCATCAGGGTAATTGATTTAATTCCCGATTCAACCAGAAGCTGCAATTGATCGAAACGATCGCTTTTTTCACAGTATCCCTGTATATCAAGCTCTTTGATTGTTTCAAGGGGAGGCGCCAAATCTTTGTGACCCGTTAGAAGAAGGATATACAATTCAGTATTGAATTGACGTATCCGTTTCACCACTTCATCGCCATGAATGGGTGCCATCAAATAATCCAAAATCAACAAATCAAAATGCTCATTTCTTACTTTTTCAACGGCATCCAGCGGGCTGGTAGTTCCTTCATAGTAATAACCGCTTCTTCTCAACATTATAGAGAGAGAATCAATAATTCCCTGCTCATCATCTACAATCAGGATTTTAATTCTGGTTGATACATTATTGGATTTTTTTCTCACTTGTTATATGCCCCCTTCAATTCCTGTTATCGCATTACTGTTCTTGCGAGGCAACTGAATATAAAAGGTTGTCCCCTTGCCTTCTTCAGATGAAAACCACATTTTACCTCCAAAACGTCCTTTAATTGTAGCATAAGACATATACAATCCAAGTCCTGTGCCTGCTGTTCCCTTAGTTGTTACCATCTCTTTAAGAAGCTTCTCTTTTATTTTGTCCGGAATCCCTTTCGCATAATCTGTTATGGTAAAATGGATTTCATTATCAATTTCCTCTATAACAAAGTCAATAACACCGTTATTTCCTTCATATGCCTGAATGGCATTTATAATAATATTATCGAATATTTGAACCAAACTATTAATATCTCCATACAATTCTGTTAAAGAAATTATTTTTATTACTGTATTTAATTCACATTTATGCCTTATCAATTCATACTTCAACAGCAGTTCAATTCTTTTAACCAATTCAGCTATTGAAAACCCCAGCATCAGGTTCGCGCTAAACTGCAAGGTCTGGCCCTTTACCGTATCGATAATATCGGACATATATGAGCAATACGGTTTTATTTTGTTGATCCAAGAGTACATTTCACTTGCTATTTCCTTGTGATCGTAAATTGTAACATTTTCATCACCCACCGATTGTTCATACTCTTCCACCAGATACCTCAACCCTTCGGCAGCTCCTGCAATGGACATGATTGGGGTTTTAAGATTATGCGCTATTCCCCCAATCAACTGGCCTAATGACGCCAACCTCTCCTGCTCCATTATAATCGCATGTTTTTCTTCAATTGCTGCAATGTGCTTCACATTGTCAGTAACATCCTTAAACAAAATTATATTGCCAAGATAATTCCCCTTTGAAATAATAGGAGTAACTTCAATAGAGAAATGCTTATCAAACTGCTTTTCCTTTATCTTAATGCGTTTCTGATAAGTAACGGACATTCCGGATATTTTTGTCATGTTAATAAATTCAATAAGGTTGCTATCCTTCTCAATAAGGCATGTTCCACCAAATAACTGATCCAGCTTCTTATTTCTTGATACATTTATCAGAGAATGAAAAATTATTTTCATTGACCTGTTGTAATCAATTACCTGGCAATCTTCGTTGACTACAATAAAGCAATCGGAAATTCTGTCAACAATAGTACGCAGAGCAATAGGGGCAACACTCAGAAAATTATAGCGGAATATGGCAAGTACAAAAATCAGTATTGCTAATGAAAACGAAATTGCTGTTGTGTAAGCAGGTAGTATAAACAGCTTAAGGGTTACAATAATATTTACAAACAATGGAATTGAAGCCCCTATTACAATTAATATTGACTGTTTTGAAAAAAATCCGGAGTTTTTTACTGAGTAAATGACAAGATATCCTATACCAATTAATGTACATGAATAGGAATATACACTATGAATAATAAAATATTTACCATATATTACTTCAGTATTAACTGGAGAAAAGTAAACAAAAAATAAATTATGGTAATTATTGGTTAAAAGAATAATAACGGATATTATAGGTATAATAAATAATATGCAGTAATTTGGGAAAAATGTAATCTTCGTCTTTGCATAAACAATACCCATTAGTAATATAAAAACAGGCGTAAAACACAATCCCAAAAACCACAAATTAACAAATGCCATATGCGTTTGCCCGCTATATGACCTCATATATACTTCAAGTAAATAACCTATACTCCAAACGAGAGAGAAAATTATCGCACCTAAAAAAGTATAATGTATTTGCCTTTTTGATCTTACTCTAAACAGGTAAATGCATATAGAAGTTATTAATGCAATAGCAACATGCAATAAACCAAAAAATAAATTATGCATACTTTTTATTCATAACCTTTATATTTTCTAATAATTTGTTTATTTCATTACTTAATCCAATAACCCCTGAACCATCAAATATTGAATTATGATCCGCTTTTATATCAATTTGAATTACTTTGTTTATACAGTATTGATTCCATTTATAATAATTATCTTTCTTATCTTTTATAATATTATCGTCTGTCGCGCTAAATAAGACAACTTTGGTTTCTATCTTGTTTTGAGGAATATAAAGTGCCCTAGCTAAATGAAGCGATCTTATTCCATTAACAAATCGTATTATATCTTCAATTTTTGTACTCTCAAACCTAGGTATTACATTTACCATATCTTTTGGTATTACTTCTTTTATTCTTTCTTGATAATATCTTTTTTCGTTTAATAACTTTATCAATGTATTCCAAATATTATAAACAGATATATTTTCCTTATTGATATGTTTTATTATATCAATACTAAATGTATCCTGTATTAGGTTTATTTCTCCTTCAATAGTAAATTTATTAGTATTTTCCCAAATTTGAGGGGCTATCGAATTAAAAAGCCCTAAAAATTCAACTTTATTTCCTCTTTTTTCTAGAATGTTGGCAATTTCAAATGCTATTGTACCACCAATGCACCAACCAGCCAGATAATAAGGTCCATCAGGCTGGATATCTGTTATATAGCTCACATAAATCAAAGCTTGATTATATATAGTTAAATTTAATGGAGAATATCCTTTGAAATCCATTTTAATTCCCCAACAAGCATAATTGTTATTTATTAGCTGACTCAATTTGATATAATTTCCTATTTCACCATTACCGGCATGAATAAAGAATATATTTGTTTTTCCATCCTTTAATAAACACAATTGACTATTTGTGTTTATATCTGTTTTAGGTTTTTGGTTAATATATCTCGCCATTTTCTTTATTGTATTATACTTATTTACATCAACAGCAGGAAACTCAACTTTAAACCGTTTATATACTATAGAGGAAATACTAACCATATCCAAAGAATCTCCTCCTATTTCATATATAGAATCATTTATGCTGATAGGACTAGTATAAAGTACATTTTCCCAAATCTCCTGAATAACTCTTTCTATCTTATTATGAGGCTTAACATATAAGCCTTTTTTTGTATGTAAAAAAGGTTTCGGAAGTTTATCAGTAGCTATTTTTCCATTCTGTGTAACCGGAATGCTTGATATAAATAAGAAACAGGATGGAATCATATATTCAGGAAGTACCTTTAATAAATATTTACGAATTTTTTCAGACGAATCGATTCTATCTGATACTAAATAAGCACAAAGAATCTTTTTATTTTTGTTAAGTATTTGTTCAATAACAACAGAATTTCTAATACCTTCTATTTTCATAATATGATTATTTATCTCATCGAGTTCAATTCGATAACCATTAATTTTTACTTGATGATCCACTCTTCCGATAAACTCTATTTCACCCTTGGCTAACCATTTAGCCAGATCACCTGTTTTATATAATTTCGTATTCGCAAAAAATGGATTATCTATAAATCTCTCTTTTGTTAATTTATATTGATTAAAATAGCCTCTGGCCAAACAATCTCCACCAATATATATTTCACCTGTAATTCCTATTGGTACAAGATTCATATGATCGTCTAAAATATATATATGTGTATTTGATATTGGTTTCCCTATATTTATAGTACTCTCGTATGTTAGCTCCTTAAAAGTTACTCCTACAGTACACTCAGTTGGTCCATATCCATTAAAAATTCTGTGATGTGTTTTGCTGTTTTTTAACCGGCTAAGTAATTTATTGGTAAAACATTCCCCGCCTATTATGAATGTCTTTGTGAGAGAAAAAATATTTTCATTATAATCCAATAACAAGTTGATAACAGACGGTGTCCCATGAACTATATCTATACTATAATTTTTAAATAAATCAAGTAGTTTTTCCGCATTTGTTCTTTCGTTTTCACTGGTTAAAATTAAACAGGCACCGCTGATAAGGGATGAAAACAATTCAAAAACAAAAATATCAAATGAAGCAGCCGCCAGTGATATAACTGTTTTATCACTGGTAATACCTATTAATTTATTAACTGAACATAAAAAATTATTAACAGACTTATGTTCGATCATAACTGCTTTTGGTATACCTGTAGAACCTGAAGTAAATATAACATATGCTAAATTGCTAGCTCTACTTGTAATAAATAAATCTTCATCTGAATCTATGTAATTCTCTCTATTAAATAAATCTAAAAAGGTTACATCCTTATCAATCTTATTAACCATACTACTTTTTTGAGTTAATACAATCCCTATTCTACAGTCTATTAACATTAAATTAATCCGCTCATCTGGTATTTTAGAATCAATATATAAATATGCGCCTCCGGCTTTTAGTACAGCCAGCATACCTATAATCATTTCCAATGATCTGTGAACCATGATGCCAACTATTTCTTCACGTTTCAACCCCTTTTCCCTTAACAATCTTGCCAGTGAATTGGCTTTTTCATTAAGTTCCCTGTATGTCAGCTGTTTGTCTTCAAAAATAACAGCAACATTATCTGGTGTTTTTCGTACCTGTTCTTCAAATAGTTGGTGTATTGTTTTATCACGGGGATAATCCGCCTCCGTGTTGTTGAATTCATATAATATCTTCCTTTTTTCACTTTCGGGAAGCATTTCAATTTTGCAGATCATGTTTTCATGATTATCCAGAGCATGCCATAGCAGGCTTAGTACATGCTGGTGGATAAAATCTATTTCCTTGTCGTAGTACAGGTCGGAATGATAGTCATAATCAATAATCAACGCGCCGTCATCATCCCTGTCATTAATATGAATGGTAAGTGAATTGGATTGGTGTCCGTTAAAATGCCATCTTGTAGAATAATCCAGATTCTCCATCTTTTCAAACTTGGTATTCTGGTAGGATAGCACAATATCATACAGATTATCTCTTGGCCCATGCTTTTCACGAACCTGTTTCAATATGAGCTCATACGGAAAACGTTGATGCCTGTACACAGAGGAGCAAACCTCCAGAACTTCTTTTGAAAAAGATGAAAATGATACTTCACTCTTTATGGGAATACGTAATGGTACAACACTGATATACATCCCTACCGTATTTTTGTCCGCCCGGTTAAGCCTGTTCAGCAAAGGCGTTCCAATAATGACATCATCCTTTTCGGTCACCCTGTTAATATACATGGAAAGAGCCGATAAGAATAATGGATACGGCGTTATTTTATTCTCAGAACAATAATCCCTTAGCTTTTGGGTAAACTTTTTGGGAGTAACAAAAGTCCTTCTCTTTGCTTTTGTGGAAACAGTATTTGTTTTACGTGTTTTCAGGACAGTGGCTTCAGGCGTTACCTCAAAGGTCTTTTCCCAATATTCCCTATCCTTATTAAACCGTTCGGATTCTCTGTAATTCTTTTCATTTTCAATAAATGAAACATACGACGGAAGAGGTGTTTTCATATCAGGCATATTATTGTTTTTTAATGTGGCATAATAATTTGTAATTATACTGCTGGATACACTCATTGACCATGCGTCCATTATAATATGATGAAAATTGGAGTATATCCCACCCTCATTATCGTTTAATTTAACTAATACGAAACGATATAATTCCTGATTCAACAGTTCAAAAGGCCGGAGTGTCTCCTGGCTGTCCCACTCATACAACGCCTTTACCGGATCATCATATTGTGAAAAATCCTTAAATTCAACAGGTTTTTCTTCGTATTCCGCTATATATTGCTGAGGTAATCCATTTTCATCCATGCATATTCTAAGTCGGATTCCGTCATTGTTTTTAATAAAAAGCTGAATAGCCCTTTCCAGGAAATCATATTGTATTTTTTCTGTTATTCTTAAAGTTCCGGAAACATTGGAAATGCTGGTATCCGGGTACATTCTTTCAGTATACCATATAGACATCTGAGGTGAAGTTAATGGGTAAAAAATTCTTTCTGGCATACAAACACCCCCATTGAATTATCTGTGGATTTATATCCTATTTTATCACAAAGAAGAGAATTTCGCCATTGCTTATAAAAAATGAGAGTTTTTCGATAATTATTTCCCAAAGCTTTATCAAAAAACCCTTATTGAAGTATTTGCCGAAGTCGATTTCAAAATCCTCTTTATCTCAGTTACAAAAAGACTATCGGCAAAAATAATGTTTTTCAATAGTATATAATCAGGTTTTCTTATCGCCATTTTATGAATAATATTTACTGTTATCTTTTCCGAAAAACAGGCAATAAGCACTCCGTTATCCACTATGAATACAGTGGCTTCATCCAATTGCTCAATTGTATGGTTTAGCGAAAGCGGTATTCCAATATCCAGCATGCTCCATATAATATGTCCAAATCATTTCTGTCTTCTTTCGCATATGATTCCAACCGGGTTATCATATGATTGTCATACTCAGGAATCGTATAATAATCATCCGTTATATTGGCAGTATCCAATTTAAATACCCTGAAACCGGTATCGATCGGATGCTTTTTGTCGCTGTTTTTCAATTTCTCATTTATTTCTCTTCCTGCTCTTAATATCCGTTCCTTGCCTAATTCGGAAAGAAAATGAGTCCTGTTGACGTTATCCAGAAAACCTATCGTTTTATTAATAACCCTCTTATTCATCCCAACAGCGTTTTGCAGCGACTGATCCAGATTTTCATCCAACTGAATCATAATATATTTCCTTTTACCCTGATCCTCTGAGTTTAGCTGCATAACAGCATGTGCCGTTGTAGCCGAACCCGAAAAGAAATTAAGGATTATATCCCCGTCTTCAACGCCAATCCACTTTGCTAACTGATATATCAGCCGGACAGGTTTTTTCCCATTTTTGTATTCGACATTGCCTTCTCTGGCAACATTCATCATATCCGAAAAAAAACCTTTCCAGAGGTTGCCCCTGATTGTAACCCTTCCATATTCGCTTTTGTATTCATCATTTTGGTGCAGGGGTTCCGCGAGAGAACTGTACTGTCTGACTTTCCCGCTGCTGGTTTTGGTCAGCAGGTAACCTCCGTATTCCAAAATGCTTTTATTATCCATGAGCTTCCTTGTTTCAGGATCCAATGCAATACTGCACGCCATTTCCTGATAAATATTCGGCGATAGGTTTATGTAGATATAATTCCTGATTTTGGAATACATCATACTGCACCAGCCCGAGTGAAATCTGCCTTTTAATTCACTATCCGCTATAGTCTTGTCCGCTCCCCGATTTTTACTATAGGACTTCCTTTCCAATGAATAATCATCTTTATAGATATAATCATTTCCCGAATTGTATGGCGGATCAATATATATCATCTTAATGCGGTTTCGGTAACTCTTCTGTAAAAGTTTCAATACATCAAGGTTATCTCCTTCAATATACAAGTTACCTGTATTTTCCCAGTCTATACTTTCTTCAATACACGGGCGAAGTGTTTTTTTTATTGGTGAGTTGCAGTCCAGAACCGCAGCTTTTTTACCCACCCAGGAGAATTCATAGCATTCCTCGCCTTCCGCTATTTCAGATGAAAGCTCCTGCCTTAAACGTTCAAAATTTATCCCATTCCTGACTATTCCATTCTTGTCCCTTATTTCGGTAACAACTTCCGGGAAAAGCAGCTTAATTTTCTCAATATTTTCTCTCGTTTTATCCAAACTTTGCATTTTCAGCTTATTCATGGATTCCACTCTAATTTAATAAACTTTTCAAATCTCTATTGGTATTGTTCCCTAATATTCTTATATCAATTTTTTCATGATATATCAATGATTAATGTCTATTAGTGGCCTGCAAAGTATGAAACTTAGGGTATGCAGGCCACAAACATCAAGGAAGTGGATTTATAACGCTTGATAAAGAACTATGAATTTGAGACGTTACAAACCACTAGTCTCCAACCTTTTGATTATATCGCATGGATGTTACTATTATGTGAGACAAATGTGAGGTGTATCCGCCTTGATGATAAAAAACTCAAGCAAAAAACCCCATTCAAATGGAATGGGGGTTTTCTCTTTTTTTAAGAGAATTTAGAAAAAGCTTATCTTTTTCCCCTTACTTTTGAAATGGCCTCCTGAACAGCTTCTTTCATTTCAGACTTGTCCTCCGGCAGATTTTTCAAAAGCCATTGCAACTGTGCTACTTCGTGATCTTTCCCCGTAGCAGCTATAGACTTAACAGCCGCTAACTGTACCTTTTCATCATTATCCCGGATTAATGTCGTGAGTACGCTATTCACTCCAGGATCGGTAGCTTTGCCGCATTCCTGAGCCAATATCAGCCTGGTTCCGGCATCAGCCCTTAAATACTTGTTGTTTAAAACATCCCATTTCCTTTTCCGTATCAATGCTTCAATTTTCTTGTCTTTGCTTCCAAACATTTTTAAACACTCCCCAAAAGTAAGTTTTTATATAATTGTTTCTAAATAATAGTCTATCAGTCCATTTTACCGTTCAATTTTGATCATTTCCGCAGAACAAATCATTTATTCGTATTTATCCCTGAAATCATCATTCCGATGAATAGCTTCATGAATTGATGTATTCAATTTTTGAAGACTTTTTTTAATATCTTCCAAATCGTTCTTCGATAAGGTAGACGTTATATCCGTCAATATACGAATGCTCTTGTCAGTAGTATCCTTTAGTATCATTTCTCCTTTTTCAGTCAGGTTAATATTTTTATTTCTTCTGTCAGAGAAATTTTCCTTCGTGTAAACATAACCTTCCTCAACCAGTCTGTTAACAGTTAAACTCATAGAACCTTTGGATAAACTCAGTTCATTGCATAATGAAGTCAGATTGGTTTCAGGCTTTTTCTTTATTAATTTCATAATGTACAACTGATGTACCGTTAAGGGAGAAATGTCAATTTCCTTTGCCAGGATATGGCTGATGTTCATACTAATCTCCTTTAACAAATCCTGTATTTGTTCGGAAACATAACCTTTTCCATTTTCCATGCCCATAACTCTCCTAAATTTAAAGAACAAGTAAACTAGGTTACATTCTATAACAGTTTTAGTATAAAACAATTTGAATCTATAATCAATAGAGTACTGACTTTTCAATGATTTGCACAAAAAACCAGTCGTATTATTGTTATATAAGCTAAACAGCATGATATAAAAATAATGGGCTTAATGTTTCAGATAAACTACTGCATACTGTACAGCAAAAAAATAAAGATATATACACAACATATTTCATCTGCACAATAGTGTTTGACTTACAATATCCGAGAAAATCTCTGTACCGTGTGTATCTGTTATATGAATAACATCCTCAAACCTTTGATGATCCGGCATTATATTCTTCAACTGGTTTTCCTTATTCAGAATCCGTTCCGGGTGAAATACAACATCCTTTTCTCCGTCAAATACGGCCGCGTAAAAAATACCGGCTTCAACAATATCCTGAAAAAAGTGGCTTCCATATGAGAGTTCAGGTATAAAACCATCTTCAACAGAAGCTACTTCACATATAACAGACATATTGCTCAGTTCCGAAAAATGGACCGGAACTCCCAATGAGGGTGTAGTTGTTCCCCATCTGCCGGGCCCAACAAGCATCACATTTTTACCTTTTAACGCGTTATTAATCAGCCCGATCTGCCTGGCTACGGAATATTTTTCCTGTTCACTGAGCTTAAGGTACGGCCTGATACGGACATACACAATATAATCAATTTCAAGCCATAAATTTCCTCCCATGAAATTTCCCTTTAAAAATAAAATACAATCCTCCTTATCTGTCAGCACAGGCATGTCAACAGCCTTGCCAAGCCCTCTGGTTTGCAGCGGCCGGCATTGCACAAGATTTACCTTGAATTGTTTTTCTTTTGCAAAATTCGCCGTAAACTCAATATCAACAGGGTAGTCGTATGCTTTGGCAAGCGAAGCAAGCATATTGCGCATATATTCGGAGAACCGGGTATTCTGCAGCATTTTGTTAAAATCAATAATATACTGCGGCTTAATCCCTGTATAGCCCCTCTCCCTCAAGCGGTTCATTGTTTCATAATCCACCTGAGCGAATAATTCTTTTTCCACACCAATATCCGAAGATAGAATATCTTCTGTTTTTCTCGTTGTTATAACATTCCCTTTCAGAGACAGTACATCGGCATAATTCTGAGAAAACTTCCTGCGCTCTTCAAAATTTACCATTGGTGAGCGTAAGGGGTTGTCCAGACACACAATTCTGGCATAATCACCAATTGTCCTGTCCACTGCCCGGGTTCCCAAGCCTAATACCATCCTGAGCATGCCCGCCTCCATATCGATGCTCTTATCCCATACATAGAGGTTAAATGAATTCCCTACTCCGGCAACGTGAGGAAAAAAACTTTCTTGATGGTAGTCTCCTGAAACCCGCTGCACCAGTATAGCCATCTGTTCATCTTTTTCGAATAGTCCTCTGTTCATCCGGTAAGCAAGCGCATCAGGATTCATTGTGCTTGAATATACGGTCCGAACCGCCTGTTCGAAAGCTTCATACCGCTCCTCAGGAGTACCCTGATTAACACAGAATACACTTTCATATTTTCCGGCAAAGGCGTTTCCGAAATTATCCTCCAAAAGAGAACTTGAACGCACAATAATCGGAGACTGCCCGAAATACTCAAGCATTTCTATAAATTTATCCTTTATATTCGCGGGAAATTTTCCGTGCAGAATCTTTTTCTTCAGCTCAGGCGCGTATTTAAAATAGCCTTCCCTTATTTTTTGTTTCGTATGAAGCTTCCACCATCCGTTTTGTACAATATAGGTATAAAAAATATCCGATCCCAGGAAATATGAATCATGGGGTTCCATATATGACACAAAACGATTTTCCTTATCCTCTTCCAGAATTTTTCTTGCAACCAGCATTCCCACACTCTTGCCTCCGATAAAACCGGTTCCGACTTCTCTGGATGCTATCCTTAATATATCCTCAAGGGTAAAATACCCGTCACATAATTCGAACATCCTGGATTCATGACCTATCAGCATGGACATCAGCAGCCTTTTTGTCTGTACCTGCTGCTCAGGCGGAAATGACAGCATCCTTCTCGCGTTACTGAATATAACATCCCAATAATCCAGTATTTCCCCGCTGCGATGAATGCTGGAGAATAACTCCGCCGCTTCCGAACTGGCCGTAATACAAACAGCCTCACTGCCCTGAATCAGATGGGGGAAAAACATCGTGGGCGAATAGCGCTGCCATACTTTCAGCGGATGTATATAATACTTCTGGTTCACATAGTATAAATCAAGTAAAAGCTGGGTTGTTTCACGAATACCGGCAATGGTGCTGAAAGTATGGGAATTACGCATAATTGCAAAATAAGCAATGGTATCCAACTCGTACAGATAGGGACAGATAACCTTAAAAAAATTACCAATCATCAGGTCTGAATGCCAGTATTCCAATAAGTCGGTCAGGCAGTCGAAAACATAAAAAGCCTTCCTGCCCTCCTTCTCAACAATACCGTAAACTTGGGCCGCAAAGCTTTCAAACCCTTTATGAGCATCAACCTCATATATCCTTATACCAGAAATTTCTTCAAGTATGGGTTCGTGATTTCCGAACCGTATATAAAGCAATGTCCTGTTATCCTGCTTAGCCTGCCCCGCATACAGAGCTGCCACTTTCCTGTATCCTGATATGGAATCTGCCTGCCAGACAACATTGTCTCCGAACCGGAGCCTGTCAATAACCTGATCAAAGCCTTTCATACCCGTACTTACCTTGTCATGTATATCCATCAAACACCTCTGCCATAAAAACTTAACCGTAAAAACAGTATACTTGCAAAACGCAAATTGAATTGGGTTCAGAAAACCAATTGTAGTATTTATATTACTACTTTCTTTGTTTATTTTCAATTGCACAAGAAAACTGACATGTTATTTTTAATACAAAAAGATTTATTCATGGTAAAATGCGAAACTTTTTTATCTGCCAATCGTCTATTAAAATGATAAAAAATCATGGGTATGACATCCAAAAAAATGTTTTTCAGAATAGAAAAACGTGGAGAATTAAATGAAACAGAAAACGGAAGTGGAATAATATGAAAAAAAGAGTTGTTTTCGTTTTAGTTCCGGTTATGTTGGCAATAGTCATCCTGCTGGCTGTTTTAATATGGCAGAATAACAGGCATAAATCAGATATCACAGAAAACAAAAACGCATACTCGGATACAACAAATGCTATCCCCGGACAGGAAAACAGCATGGGAGTTGTTGACACACGAGAATCCGACACTTCTGAAGCTCCCCCGGCAACGGCTATCAAAAACAATAATTCGAATGATGAATTAAAAATACTCCGCGTGGAAATGAATAAGCATACCGAAGAGAATTTCACAATCACCGGTGATGAGCTGTTGGCGTATTACGGGTATTTGTATTTGTCTTTCCATATGAACGACAGTGTACGTATAGAAAATCTCGAAAACTATGTTTATATAAACGGACAGCCTGTTTCCCTTTCTCATATGTATGTGTCGGAACAGCAGACTAATGTTGTAAATGTTTTTTTATCCGATGATCTTCCGGAGAATATATCTGTTTCAGTGAAAGCTGGAATTTTCAACGGACGTTTGACGTTGAAAGAGGATAAAGCCCTGTCGCTTATACATTATCCGGCAATCACATGCGATATCCGGCAGATGGATGCCATAACCGGCGAGCTTCTTCCGAAGGCCATGTACATAGCGGGGAATAATCACGACTTTCTGCTGCATTTCAGCGAACCAATGAATAAGGAGAGCCTTAACGATTCACTATCGGTTACAGGTGATATCAATGATGTATCGTATACTATGGAGTGGTTGACAGATAAGAAATTAAAACTTAGCGTAAAGGAATCGGGAGAAGGAAAGTATACCCTTTCAATCCGGGGTGCGAAAGGGACCAAAGACATATACGGCAATACTTTCTCCCTCGATTATTACTCCTTCTCCGTAATACCGCCGCAAAAGCTGTTTTCCGTAAAAACACAAACCGGGGAAATAGAAATTCTCCATACCTTTTTCCAGGGTATGCGTCCATGGAGTTTTTCACCCTTGAAAACCCACATCATGTTTGGCATTCTGGAAGATGAGCCTCACGACCCGGTATACACCAAATCGTCGTACTCGCTGGATACGAGGATACTTTCACCTTTGGCTGACCAGTTTCTGCCTCTGGCCGGAGAGCTTTCCCTAATCCATGATGAAGACTCTTTCCTTCATGCCGCTATTATGAACCCATTAATACAAAGGGATGAATGGACGAAGGACGGTCGCTGCATCTACCAGTACGACAATATGATTTTGCTTATGGACTTGAAGAACATAAAATTATCCCTGCTATATACGGAACAGAACGACAAACGAAGGATCTGTGCTATTTTTTGCCTGGATAATGGTGGGTATGCTGTTATTGAGTATGAAAACGGATTTACCGAATCAGAACAAATGATTCTTGTTACAATAGACCAACAGGGCAGAAAAACAGGAGAATATCCCTTACCGTTTAAAATCAGATATGGGGAGGGCTGGATTCATTACTACTGCAATGTAGTGGATATGGGTGACGGCAAACTCTTGCTGGATGGTTATGAGGGGATATCAGACCAATGGCTTATGCGTTATTACTCTATTGATTTAAGTACCGGTGAATTATCGGTACTCTATACAACCGAAACACCCATGGCTTTTTTCCCGGATAAGAGCATTGGCTTCTACCGGCATTACATCCCGGAAACAGGCGATTTTATTATGGAAGCTAAAAATACGAACGGAGACGTTCTTTTCTTCCTTGACGAGAAACAACAGCAGTATATACGTTATATAGCATATCATGATATCCTGGAAAAATACTTTATCATACGGAATTGGCAATCCGGAAGGATGGAGGTTCATACCCTCCATCCCGAAACATATAAACTTGAAACCTTTGTTATCCCTCTGGAGAGGAATGCCGACTTCATCGGATTCGGGAAAAACGGCGAACTGCTCATGCTGGATTGTATGTATTGAAACTCTGCCGTCACCGGATTACTTGAACTCATATTCCACAGATACCGTTACCCTGATAGTATTACCTTTTGAAGTTAAAACCTCAGCCGAAAGCTCCGCGACAAAGGTTTTCTGGTTGAACATGGCTTTCTCCTTCAAAATAGCCGATTCCGGCAGGGGTTGGATAGTGTCCTTAATATCTATCTGGTAGAAAGTCTGCGGGTCATTAATAAGCGTTTGTATATTCAGTTTATTCAGCTTTCCCTGCAGCCCTGACATCATATCGGACAGTTCCTTTGTGTCCTCTATATCCCCCATGTTGATATCAAGCCCATCCATAGTTAAATCCTCTTTATAATCAGGATTCATAAACCATAACGGAAGCATTTCAAAGGGTGTATCTTCATAGGTTTGTGTATCGGTTTTCATGGATTTATTATCCTTAGGATCCGGGTATTTATGAGTATACTCATAGGTTACCCATTTTTCCGATTTGGCCTGGGGAGGCAAAACAGGATACAGTTCAAAGACGCCCACATCAGGCCGGATAACAATCCTTCCCGTATTTGCTCCTGTTCCGGCCAATCCGGATATGTCAAATTCCGGAATTTGAGGAAGCTCGGGAAGTTCAGGAATAAACTCCCCTTCCCCTTCAGGTGACAGTTCTGGAAGGGGAGGAACATTTTCAGTCCCATTTTCCACTCCGCTTAAGCCTCCCAGTAATCCTTCAAGCTCATCTATGGAGGGTAATTCTTTTATCATTTCATTCAGACCCGAAAGGTCAGGCAACCCGGGTATCCCCGGTAATAACGAACCTGCTTGGCTCGTTTCTGCGGTATATTTATAATTGCCTGATCCGATGGTTTTTTTCTCTTCCTTCCCGTTTTTATACACACGGCTGTACATATGAATTATTTCGAGTTTATCAATCTCATATCTTTCACCTGTAACGGCATATTCCAGTGCCTCGTTTATTGAACCCGCCGTACCGGCTGTTTCCTGATTGAAATTGGGTTTTATAAGATTTTCCGTTATGATTGTGGTTATGATCTCTTTCTCCGACTCCCCTCCGGGCATATTCCATTCCTTCTCCCAATTGATTTTTATCATTCCCTTTGCTTCCGTCGGCGTACCCATGGTCACTTTATACTGTACTTTCTCGGTTGATTCATACCCGGTTCCGTATAACATAACCAAAACCGAATCAATTACATCCAGCGATCCTCCTATATCCACAACATGGGTTGCAAATTCATCAATAATATTCTCCCACTGCCATTCTCCGTTCCGGTTTACAGCAATCCTGATGCCGGTTTTTTGATCATCCCTTGTCATGGACAGGTTCTGCTGAAAAATCAATCTGCCGGTAAAATCCTCCGGTATAATAATAAGCTTATACCGGTATCCGGGGCTTTCAAATTCTTCCTCCCGCCAGTCACTTCCGGTATCATCCACAATTTCATCCAGAAGAAATATATCGGAATCCCTGATTTCCACTTCATACAAAGGATAGCACGGCTCCCGTGACTCAAAGGTTTTGTATTCTTTTACCCATCCATATAGCGCCATGCCCAGTGTGGCAAAATCCTTGTTGAAAAATTGCCTTGCCATATGAACATCGTTAAAAACCGCGTCGAGATTGTTATGCAGCCTGTAGCTTGTGAAAAGATGCTTTACATAACTGTTTTCATATGTACCAAGTACTTCGGTATAGTAGAAAAACATCTGGTACCAGGTGTGGAAAGCTTCAGACTCTATTGAACCATACTCAACCGATGGATATTTATATAATCGCTCAACATATTTCAGTTCAAAGTTATTATCGGGGTATACCTGATCTATCGCCCATATCGCCGTGGCTTCCTTCAACCAGTCAATTTCCCGCCCTGTTTGAGAAATACAAAGAGGCATCAGTAAGGCCTCTTCCTGATATGCATGAAACAGTTCATGTATAATGGATGC
>CAZSVI010000063.1:0-21537 GCA_964610205.1 uncultured Oscillospiraceae bacterium | reverse complement strand
TTAGAGCGAAAAAGTTTGCAAAAAAAACAAACTTTTTTAGAGGAATTATATATAATAGCATAAGAAATATACGCTTTCGTCATGACGCCTTTAGCTTTCAGTTAAAGGCGCTATGAAACTCAAAATATTTAATGAGAATAAAAAGTAATTTTTTTCAATGAGGTAGCGGATATAATTTTTTAAAAATATAGCATTACCGCGCGGTGGTTTAGTACAATAAAAGTAAAGATAATGACGGAGTGAATTATATGAATGTTGTATCAATAGAACGATGTAATGATTACAGGGATGATAATGTAAACGCGTCCATAGATAAACTGATGAACCGTCTTGGCGGGTGGAAGTCTTTTATCAGGCCGGGAGACAGGGTTGCCGTTAAACCGAATCTTCTTATGTATAAAAAGCCTGAGGATGCGGCCACAACCCATCCTTCCGTTGTAAAAGCCGTTATATCACAAGTACAGAAAGCCGGTGGAGTCGTTACGATTGCGGAGAGTCCCGGAGGCCCGTATAATCATGCAATGCTGAAATATGTTTATAAAATGACGGGAATGGAAAGGGTTGCGAATGAGACGGGAGCCATTTTGAACCTTGATCTCCGGGTTGAAAGCATAAGCCGGCCTCAGGTGAAATATATAAAACAATTGGAGGTTATAAAGCCTCTTGTGGACGCTGATGTTATAATTAACCTTCCAAAGCTGAAAACGCACACGATGATGGTGTATACGGGAGCGGTTAAGAATATGTTCGGTGCTGTAGCAGGCACTCAAAAAGCGGATTTCCATCTTCGTATGCCGGATTATGACAGATTTGCCGATAGCCTGATTGATATTTTTCTTAGCGTAAAGCCGTCAATTAACCTTATGGATGCTATTGAAGGTATGGAAGGCTATGGTCCGTCAACCGGCAATCCGAGACATCTTGGTGTTTTGCTGGCGTCCGCCGATGGTTTCGCGCTGGACGCAACCGCCGCTGAAATGATTGGGCTGCCGATTGAAAGGATACCGGTTCTTAAACAGGCAAAATCGCGCGGTTTTTTAGGTGAGGATATCCAAACTCTTGGTGAACCGATGGAAGATGTTATGGTTGAAGACTTCAACATACCGGTTTTAAACGAAGCGGAGAGATTCGGCAGGTTTGAAAGTGGTTTGTCAAGGCTTGTGAAAGGCTGGCTCAGACCCAGGCCTGTTGTATTAAAGGATGCATGTGTTCAATGCGGTAATTGTGTAAGAAACTGTCCGCCAAAGGTTATATCAATGGGAAAAGGGGAAATTCCTGTAATTGATTATAATAATTGTATACGTTGCTTCTGTTGTCACGAGCTATGTTCCCATAAGGCGGTTATAATCAAAAGGAGCGCGTTGTCAAGGATGATGTTGAGCAGAAGGATTGCCGGCTTAAACAAAAATTGACATAATAGTCTCATTTATTCTCAATCATAATGCAAAATTTGACGATATATGATATTATAAAAAGGATGTTTTGTTTCAGCATGAATAATCAAGGCATGTTAAAGAAACCATGCCTCTGTTTCATCAGAAAAAGATAATCATAATACATAGGAGAGATTTATGAATGTTGAATACGTAAACCCGTTTATTGAAGCAAGTCAGCAGGTTTTTCAAATGATGACAGGCATAAAACCCGGTCTTGGAAAGGTAAAACTGAAGAGATCCCCATATCCAAGCAATTCTGTAGCTGTTATCGTTGGTTTGACCGGAAAAATCCGGGGGCAGGTTATCATATCATTGAGTATTGAAACCGCGTTGTCAATAGCTTCGGCTATGATGGGAGGAATGACAGTACAAGTACTTGATGAAATTGCAAAAAGTGCCATATCTGAATTGGGTAATATGATTATGGGAAATACGGCAACTATACTATTTTCCAGAGGTATAGGCATAGAAATAACACCGCCATCACTGCTTATGGGTGAAAAAATGACAATATCGCCTTCAAATATGAAAACAATATGTATTCCTCTTGATTTGGGTGAAAATAGAAAAGTTAATATTGATATATCAACAGAGGGATAGTGAACTCGTTCAGCTAAAGCTGAACATCGGAACTTCGGCGGGGGGTCCCTTGCAAATTTGATAAAAGTGGAAAGTTTAGCATTTTTATAATGGATATAGGCTAAATAACACGGAGTAAATGTTTATGCGATTGAATATTGTACTGGTAGAACCTGAAATACCGCAAAACACAGGAAATATAGCCCGTACGTGTGCCGCGACCGGAGCGAGCCTTCACCTTGTTGAACCCCTTGGATTTACTGTATCAGATAAACATTTAAAGAGAGCCGGCCTGGATTATTGGAAGGATGTTAATGTCAGTTTCCATAAGGATTTTAACACATTAAGAAGTAAATACCGGGAATTTCCGTTCTTTTATGTTTCAACCAAAGCCCAACGTATTTATACGGAAATACTTTTTCCGGACAATTGCTTTTTTGTTTTTGGTAGAGAAACAAAGGGTCTGCCTGAGAGCCTTTTGCTTTTAAACTATGAATCCTGTATACGAATCCCTATGCGTTCGGAAATCCGATCCCTGAACCTGGCGAATTCAGTTGCAATCATATCCTATGAGTTTTTCCGGCAGAAAAATTTCGCCGGCCTTCAGGACCATGGGTATATCAGTAAGCCATTTGAAGCAGAAAAGCAGTCAGATCCGTGTTAGGAAAAGTTGATTAAGGGAAAGTAAAGAGTAATACTCATTTCGGGAGGGAGTTCAATTGAAGGTAAAACGTATTGGATTAATGACAAGCGGAGGCGATTGTCCTGGTTTGAACGCTGCCATACGGGCAGTCGTTAAGTCTGCGATGAATAACTATGGATATGAGGTGATTGGCTTCCGCGACGGATACAGGGGGCTTGTAGAAAATCGTTTTGAGAAAATGAAACTGTCGGATGTATCAGGCATTCTGGATAAAGGGGGAACCATTCTGGGAACTACAAACCGGTACGATCCGTTTAATGTAAAAATAGACAGGGACGGAGAAAAAACCATACGGGATATGAGTAACAGAATGATCGAAAACCTGGCAATGCATGCTATAGAATGCATTGTAATTATAGGAGGAGATACGACTATTCGTTATGCGGCAAAGCTGGCTGACAAGGGAATCCCCATTATAGCCGTTCCAAAAACGGTTGAAAACGATATATATGGCACGGATATTACATTTGGTTTTTTGACCGCGGTTAACACGGCAACGCAGGCTATTGACAAACTGCATTCCACTGCGGAGTCACACCATAGGGTTATGATACTTGAGGTTATGGGCAGGGTTTCGGGCTGGCTGGCACTGGAGTCGGGAATTGCGGGTGGCGCCGATGTAATACTGATACCTGAAATTCCTTATGATATAAACAAGGTTGCGAGGGCTATCCTTGAACGTAAAAATGCAGGAAAGGGATTTAGTATCATTGTTGCGGCGGAAGGCGCCAGACCACTGAGAGATTCCCTGACAAAAAAAATGGATAATCAGGATGAAAATGAGGATCCTATTTACTGTGAAGGAACAAGCAGTTTTCTTGCTGAAGAACTTGAGAGGCTGACATCGATAGAAAACCGTATCACCGTTCTGGGTTATCTGCAGCGCGGTGGTGATCCGTGCCCCAACGACAGGATTCTTGCAACACGTTTTGGCGCCTCGGCAGTTAATATGGTGGAAAACGGTGAGTTTAACAGGATGGTATGTATGAATCATCACCAGGTACAATCGTTGCCGCTGAATGAAGTGGCCGGAAATATCAGATATGTTTCTGCTTCGGGCGAATTGGCAGGTATTGCAAGGGATATGGGCGTTAGCTTTGGCGACTGATTTAACCAGCCTCCATGCTTTACTCCTCAAGGCTGCCTTTAGGCAAATAATTATCTGCATACAACTTTTGAACTATTTAATTAGCGCGAACAGATTAATCTGATTTCAAAATAACCGACATCAGTGAGGAGTACAAGATATGCAATGGAAAGAGATAGAAATTACAGACCGGGAACTGCTTCAGAGAGCATTTGAAAATATTAATTCCCAGGCTTCGGAAATGTCTTTCGCAAATATGTATATGTGGCGATATAACTATAATACAAGGATTAATGTTATAGAAAACATGCTTTGCATGGTTTCCGACTCAAGACGTTTTATACCTTTCGCTTTTTGTCCCGTGCCCTTGGGTGTTTTTCAACCTGAAGAATTCAGAAAAGCGGTTATGGCTTTGAAAGTGTATTTTAACGACCAGGGGTGGAAACTGATGTTTGGCCGTGTTGAGGAAAAGAATCTGGCATTGTTTAAAAGGTGTCCGGACTTTAGAGCTACTTTTAAAAAAATTGATGCCAACAGCGATTATGTTTACAATACGGAAAGTTTAATTGCTCTTGCGGGGAAAAAACTAAGTTCAAAAAGAAACCATATAAATAAATTTTTAAGAGAGTATGGCAGTTTTGAGTATGTTGAAATAAACAAAGATAATATTACGGAATGTAAAAGGATTTTTGACGAATGGTGTGAAAAAAACGATGATTGCGAATGCGAGGTTAAGGAGGAATGTGAAAAATGGGCTTGTTCCGAGCTCCTTGACAACTGGGATCGCATTCCGGGGCTTAAGGGGGCGCTTATTGGTGTAAATGGGAGGCTTCAGGCATTTACAATTGGTGAAATGCTTAATAGTGATACGGCTGTTATTCATATAGAAAAAGGGAATACCGATATTAACGGAATATATCCTTTAATAAACAGGGAGTTTATAGCCGGTACTTTTTCACACACAAGGTTTGTAAACCGTGAAGAAGATATGGGGAAAGCGGGGCTTAAACAGGCAAAATCATCGTACCATCCTGCCGCTAAAATTCATAAATATAACATATATCCTGAATTCAAGTAAAGTTATCTCTCTTATTCTGTGCACCTTTCTTATTGACAAGCATGAGTCGGTTTTGTAAGATATATTCGTGACAGGTGACAGGTTAAATTATTGATTATTGATTTTCATTCGTGATTTATGTTTTTGTTTCAAGCATCGAATATCAAATATAAAAATATCAGACTCTGATATCCTGTAACCTGTAAATATGTATCCGTCTGTTTTGGAGGAAATGTTATATGTCGATAAATCCAAAAGTCGCTGTTGCTATGGGAAGTGATTCGGATTATCCCATATTGGAAAACTGTATAAAAATTTTAAATGAATTTGGTATAGAAACAAGCGTGACGGTTTGTTCAGCTCACCGAACCCCTGACAGGGCGGCTCAGTTTGCACGGGATGCCGAGAAAAACGGTTTTCAGGCAATTATAGCCGCAGCCGGTAAAGCGGCACACCTTCCGGGTGTTCTTGCGGCATATACGGTTTTGCCTGTAATTGGTATTCCCATTCAATCTTCCGCTCTTGACGGCCTTGACGCTCTGCTTTCTATTGTACAGATGCCTGCGGGAATACCCGTCGCCACTGTTGCCATTAATGGAAGCGAGAATGCCGCTCTTCTGGCGGTTCAGATTTTGGGAGGGATATATCCCGATTTACGTGAAAAAATGCATCGGTATAAAGAGAATATGCAAAAATCGGTAGATGAAAAGAACCGGCGTCTGCAGCTGAAAATAAGCGGGACATGAATACGCCTGACGGGCCCGATCAATCATTTGTCCCAAAAACTTTTTTCATTTTATATAGTTAAAGGAGAAGATGATGAGTACAACAGGCAAGGATTTTTATCATTGTGAATCGGATAAACTGCATGATGAATGCGGTGTTTTTGGTATCTATGACAATGACGAACTTGATGTTGCACGCCTGGTCTACTATGGATTATATGCCCTTCAGCACAGAGGTCAGGAAAGCTCCGGTATTGCTATATGCAAAAACGATGAGATTACTAATATAAAAGGAATGGGCCTTGTTCCCGAAGTTTTTCCCGAAAAAATACTAAACCGGCTTGAAGGCGGCTCGGCCATCGGACATAACCGTTATTCCACCACCGGAGGAAGTTCCACCGAAAATGCCCAGCCGCTTCTTATTAATTATAAATATGGAAAGATGGCTCTGGCGCATAACGGAAACCTGGTGAATGCGGGACGGCTCCGCGGGGAACTGGAAGAACAGGGAGCAATCTTTCAAACCACCACCGATTCTGAAATTATCGCAAGTGTGTTCTCCAGGAATTGTATTCATATTGATGGAATTAAGGAAGCTCTTGCAGAAACGATGAGGGTATTGAAAGGTTCATATGCGGTTGTAATATTAACTCAGGAAAACTTAATAGGGATGCGTGATCCCTGGGGACTAAGGCCGCTGTGCATCGGCCGGTTGAAAAACTCCTTTGTTCTTGCTTCCGAAAGTTGCGCCTTGAATGTTATAGGCGCGTCCTTTGTACGGGATGTAGCTCCGGGTGAAATCATATTTATAGGTAAAAACGGAATGGAATCGGTTCGTGTAATTTCCGATAAGCGCTTCGGGTTATGCATTTTTGAACACATCTATCTGGCACGTCCGGACAGTTTCATTGATGGTGCGTCGGTATACCGGGCGCGTTTGGAAGCCGGACGCCTTCTGGCAAAGGAGCATCCGGTAGATGCCGATATGGTGGTTGGGGTTCCGGATTCCGGACTGACCGCAGCCATTGGGTATTCAAGAGAATCAGGAATTCCTTACGGGGAAGGTTTTGTAAAAAACAGATATGTTGGCAGAACCTTTATTAATCCGGATCAAAAGCAGCGTGAGCAAAGTGTGCGCATAAAATTAAATCCTCTGGAGCATGAAGTCAGGGGAAAAAGATTAGTACTGGTGGATGATTCCATCGTGAGGGGTACAACCAGCGCGAAACTTGTCCAGGCTTTAAAAGATGCAGGCGCGTTGGAGGTTCATATGCGCATCAGTTCTCCGCCGATAAAATATCCTTGTTTTTTTGGTATTGATATTGCATCCTGTAATCAGTTAATCGCATCCTCACATACGGTGGAAGAAATAAGGCGTATTCTGGGGGCCGACAGCCTGGGTTTTTTAAGTCTGGACGGCGTTGTCAGAACCCCTGTTGATTCTGTTTGCACAAAATTCTGTACGGCGTGTATTTCCGGGAATTATCCGATAAAAGTACAGGATACGGAACTTTAGCGGTAATTAGTGACCATGTTCATTGTGAATGGTTAAGGAGGGTATATATGGCAAATTATAAGGATGCGGGTGTTGATGTACACTCGGGTTATAAGGCCGTGGAACTTATAAAAAAACATATTCGGAAAACCATGCGGCCCGAGGTTGTTTCCGATATCGGCGGGTTCGGAGGGTTATTTTCCCTGGAGGGAATATCCCTTGGTAAGCCTGTTCTTGTTTCCGGTACCGATGGGGTTGGGACAAAACTGAAACTCGCATTCCTTTTGGATAAGCATGATACGGTTGGTATTGACTGCGTTGCCATGTGTGTTAACGATATTGTATGCAGCGGAGCGCAGCCGTTGTTTTTTTTGGATTATATCGCTACGGGCAAAAATTTCCCCGAAAAAATTGAGCAGATTGTCAAAGGTGTTGCCGATGGCTGCCGTATGTCAGGTTGTGCCCTGGTTGGTGGGGAAACGGCGGAAATGCCGGGCTTCTATCCGGAGAATGAATATGATCTGGCTGGTTTTGCCGTTGGTATTGTTGACCGGGATAAGATTATTAACGGCAGTTCCATAAGGCAGGGAGATAAACTTATTGGATTAGCGTCATCGGGTGTCCACAGTAATGGGTTTTCACTTGTAAGGAAGATATTTTCAATGGAATATGAAGCATTAAATGTCCGTCAGGACGAACTGAATGCGTCTCTTGGCGATACTTTGCTTAAACCTACGAGAATATACGTTAAGCCCTTGCTGGATCTAATCCGCAAATATGATATTAAGGGAATTGCACATATAACCGGCGGAGGTTTTATTGAAAATATTCCGAGGATCGTACCGGATGGGTTAAAGGTGGTTATTGAAAAAGGGTCATGGCCGATTCCTCCAATATTTCCATTAATACAAAAACGAGGGGATGTTTCTAAAATAAATATGTATAATACATTCAATATGGGAATTGGTATGGTTCTTGCGGTGGATCCTGAAATTGCCTCACAGGTTGCCGCAGATCTTAAGGAACTGGGTGAAGATGCCTTCTTAATCGGAGAAATTAAAAAAGGCGGAGGTCGGATTGAAATATGCTGAAAATCGGTGTGATGGTATCCGGCGGAGGAACCAATCTTCAGGCTGTATTTGACAGAATTGATGACGGCATGCTAAAGAAATGCCGGGTGGTTACTGTTGTTTCCAGCAGGGACGGAGTTTACGCGTTGGAGCGGGCTGAAAAAAGAGGTATACCTGCTGCTGTTATATCCCGAAAAAGCTTTGACAGCGAGGAGGAATATGATCGTATACTTATCCGTCATATGAGGCAGTATGGTGTTGAACTGGTTGTTCTGGCAGGTTTTTTAAGCCTTCTGGGGGAAGGTTTCATTGAAACCTTTAAAAACGCAATAATAAATGTACATCCGTCCTTGATTCCGTCCTTTTGCGGAAAAGGCTATTATGGGATCATTCCCCACCGGAAGGCTTTGGAATACGGGGTTAAAGTTACGGGTGCCACAGTACAGTTTGTTGAGCCTGAATATGATTCAGGCCCTATTATTTTGCAAAAAGCTGTTGATGTTTTACAGGAGGACACTCCCGAAACCCTGCAGCGCAGAGTAATGGAGGAGGCTGAATGGGTGCTTCTCCCCGAGGCTATCCGCTTGTTTTCAGAAGGAAAGCTGATTACGGAGGGAAGAAAAGTTATTATCAAACGCCCATAAGATCCCTGCCTCTATAGGCGGGGGGGAAACCGTTTTTTCAGTTAAATTAAATCATAATTTTGATTGGAGTGATAGATGTGATTAAAAGAGCATTGATTAGTGTTTCCGACAAAAATGGAATTGTTGAGTTTGCAAAACAATTAGAAAACATGGGTATTGAAATTGTATCAACGGGTGGTACGGCTTTGCTGTTACAAAAAAATGGTATTCAGGTTACCGGTATTTCCGATGTAACAGGTTTTCCGGAGTGCCTTGACGGAAGGGTAAAAACACTGCATCCGAAAGTTCACGGCGGGTTACTGGCTATAAGGAACAATCCGGATCATATGAAGCAGATAAAAGAACTGGGCATTGAGGCTATAGACATGGTTATTGTCAATTTGTATCCCTTTAAGCAGACAATACTTAAAGGTAATGTAAATCTTGAAGAGGCAATAGAAAATATAGACATCGGAGGTCCGACCATGCTGCGCTCAGCCGCGAAGAACTATCAGGATGTAATAGTTATGGTCGATCCGAAAGATTACGGGCCTGTTATAAATGAATTGAAAGAAACTCACGAGGTGTCTTTGAGGACCAGGTTCAAGCTGAGTTATAAGGTGTTTGAACATACCAGCCATTATGATACGCTTATCCAGCAATATATGCGCTCAAAGCTTGATGAAGAGTTTTTCCCGTCAACTCTGACATTAACATATGAAAAGACTCAGGATATGCGCTATGGGGAGAATCCGCATCAGAAAGCTGTTTTTTACAAGGAAGTCGGCGCATGCATCGGCTGTTTAACAGCTGCCGAACAGCTTCACGGGAAAGAGCTTTCCTTTAATAATATTAATGATACCAACGGTGCGCTGGATTTATTAAAGGAATTTGATGAACCTACCGTTGTGGCGGTAAAGCATGCAAATCCCTGCGGCGTAGGAAGCGCCGCTTCCATATTTGACGCTTACATGAAGGCATATGAAGCCGATCCGGTATCCATATTCGGTGGTATTGTTGCCGCAAACCGTGAAGTAGATGCGGCGATGGCTGAAGAAATGAACAAAATATTTCTCGAAATTGTAATTGCTCCCTCCTTCTCAGGCCAGGCAATAGATATATTAAAGCAAAAGAAGAATATCCGTTTATTAAAACTGAATCATATCTCGCAGAAACTGCCCGAAGGCGCCTATGACATGAAAAAAGTCGGCGGGGGGCTCTTGCTGCAGAATATAGACAACCTGTTGTATGACGAGGCGGAGATTAAGGTAGTGACGAAAAAGCAGCCTTCGAGGGAAGAACTTGAATCGATGAAATTCGCGATGAAGGTTGTAAAACACACCAAATCCAATGCAATAGTCCTTGCGAAAGACAAACAGACTGTCGGTGTGGGACCGGGCCAGATGAACCGCATTACCGCCGCAAAGCTGGCGATTGATTATGGCAGGGAAAAATGCAGGGGAGCCGTTATGGCGTCGGATGCCTATTTTCCATTTCCCGATTGTGTGGAGGCAGCCCATGAGGCGGGGGTTACGGCGATTATCCAGCCGGGCGGATCTAAGAGGGACCAGGAGTCCATTGATGCCTGTGACAAATATGGGATAGCAATGGTATTTACCGGTATGCGCCATTTTAAGCACTAAGTCTGCCGGATTCATATAAAAACCGAAGTAAAAGGATGTCGTTAATCAATCGGCCGAATTTTGAAAGCTTCAGTCACTGCGCTCCTTCAGCTTTTATTTCGATGAAACACCGTGAAATGAGCGTAAATATTTGAAAGGAATGTATGGTTTAGCCGTCTGCTACATCATATAAGAAATATTATGAATATACTTGTTGTCGGATCCGGAGGCCGTGAGCATGCAATTGTCTGGAAGCTGTCCCAAAGTTCCAGGGTAAAGAAAATTTACTGCGCCCCCGGGAACGGGGGAATAGGAGAAATTGCCGAATGCCTGCCGGTGGATGTTTTGGATATGGAAGGCATGGTTGAGGCTGCCAGAGTGAATAAGATTGATCTGGTAGTGGTTGCGCCTGACGATCCGTTGGCAAAAGGCATGGTAAATATAATGGAAAGCGCCGGTATCCGGGCCTTTGGCCCAACCCGGGAAGCTGCATGGATAGAGGCCAGCAAAGGGTATTCAAAGGAATTTATGAAAAAATACAATATCCCGACTGCCGAATACACGCTGTTCGATGACAGTAAAAAGGCATTGGAATATCTTTATGGTCAAAAATATCCCCTTGTTGTAAAAGCTGACGGGCTGGCCCTCGGTAAGGGGGTTATAATCTGTAACAATCGGTATGAGGCCGAAGCTGCCGTAAAAAGCATTATGGAGGAAAGACGGTTCGGTATTGCCGGAAACCGGGTGGTAATTGAAGAATTTTTATCCGGCCCGGAGGTTTCCATACTAACCTTTACAGATGGAAAAACAATTGTGCCTATGGTCAGTTCCCAGGATCACAAAAGGGCTCTGGACGGTGACCGGGGTTTGAACACCGGAGGGATGGGTACCTTTGCGCCAAGCATTATCTATACATCTGAACTGGCGGGATACTGTATGGACAAAATATATATTCCCACAATAAGAGCGCTGAACCTGGAAAACAGAACCTTTAAGGGGATTCTGTATTTCGGGCTCATTCTGACGGAGGAGGGACCAAAGGTACTTGAATACAACGCAAGGTTTGGTGATCCGGAAACGCAGGTGGTGCTTCCTTTGTTAAATAATGACCTTTTGGATGTTTTTGAGGCTATAATGGATGGAACTCTGGAAAATGTGCGTTTTGAATGGTCTGATGATTGTTGTGTGTGTGTAATCATGGCATCAGGCGGTTACCCGGAGAAGTATCATAAGGGGTATCCGGTTTCCGGAATTGAACAGGCAAAAGAGAATTCCGACATTATGGTCTTTCATGCGGGTACAAAAAAAGAGAACGATACATACTACACAAACGGCGGTCGTGTTCTTGGTGTTACGGCAAGAGGGAAGGACTTTGAAACTGCAAGGGAAAAAGCATACAAAGCCGTATCCCGGATTTATTTCAAGGATCTTCATTACCGTAAGGATATAGGAATTAAGTAAAGGAATGAAATTCTATTCCTCCTGATTTTGTGTGAGCTTTGTTTCCATTTCATGGATGTTTGCGGTTACAAGGTTTGTGTGTATCATTACCAGAACTGAATCCATATTACGGACACCACTTCCAAGATCGGCCAGAGAAAACTCCAGCATTTGAAATCCAGTGGTTTGATTATCTTCAATTCCGGCTTTTAATTTAGTTGATTCCTGCTGTAAACGGATTGCAAGTTCCTGTGCCTTATCCCAGTCATTCTGCCGCACCGAAAAGTGAATACCGGTGGTTATGCTTTTCAAGCGCTGCATTTCGGGTGGAACATCAGTTTTATAATAGCTGAAAAAGTCAGACATACACTCCATTAATTGAAAAGAGGATGTCTGGGCGCTTTCAATTTTCTGGTTTTTCACCGATTGTGACAAACCCTCCAGGGAGGTGTTGAAATTTGTCATTTGCATTGTTGTAACCCCTTTTTCCAGCAATTCGGGCTGAAGGCTGTTCCATGTAAAGAAGAGGCCATCCGTCATGACCTTTATCATTTTCCAGTTTTCCGGATTCCACTGCGGTATGCCAAACAAACTATCCTCCATCTGAAAGGTTTCTTCTTTTTTCCCATCGGCAGAAGGCCTTTTGGTATCTATGTTTTCCGCAGTATTCTCTTCCTGTGTACCTTTTTCTTCCTCTGTGCCTTTACCTTCCTTACCGTCTCCTTTCTCATTCCCTCCTTCCGGTGATTCCTCCGTTTGCTCCTGCTGCCCCTGGTTTTCTTTCTGGGCGCTCTCCTCTTTTTTATTTCCCGAACCGCTGTCCTGATCCTGTTGTGTCTTGTCAGTACCTAATGATGACTGCTCAGGTCTTTCCGAAAGCTTTTCCGTAAGAGTCTGTATCTGCTGGTTTTTCAGTTGTTCCATTTTATCCCGGCTGTCAAACATAGGCCCGCCGAGGAGTGTTATTATTTGCTCCAGTTCTGTAGTCGCTTTCTGCATTGTATTTGGTATTTGTTCCGTCTCTTTGCCTTTTTGTGATTTATTTTCATCCGGGCAGCCCGAAAGAGTTAGCAGAGTCAATAAACCCAATATAAGGGAAAGAATTTTTTTGGTCATAATAGTTTTCACCCCATATGATTACTTTACAAGTTGAACGTTATTTAAAGTACTGTATCCTCCCTAATAACATATATAGCTATAAGTTATTTGCCGGACACAGCGCAAACCAAGTTCAACTCCTATGTATTTTATTGTCCTCTTATCATTGAATTCTTATACCGTTATTTACCGGATAAGCAGATAAAAAAAATGGAATAGGAGAAACAGGAAAAAACAAATCCATAAGATGTGTGATAAAAGCTAAAAAAACCGTTTTTCAAATACCTCCTAAGACTTTTGTTTCTTCAGGTTGTCTGACGAAGGATCAGCCGGGCCTCTACTTTGATCGCTGCTTCTACCGGAGTACCGGTAAGGACATTGTTCAGAACCTTAACCGCAGTTTTTCCCATTTGTTCCATCATGCTGTCTATTGTTGATAGCCGGGGAGTGCAGCATAAAGACAGAATTGAATTGTTAAAGCCCATTACACTTACCTGTTCAGGAACATCTATTTTGTTCTTTTGGAGGCATTGAAGAACACCTATTGCGGTAAAATCCTCACTGCACAGAACTGCGTCAAAGCATAAACCATTGTTTATAAGTTCCTGAACTTTGCAAGAGGCGTTTTCCAGGCCGGGTTCAATGAAGTGGACATCGGATTTCAAACCATGCCTTGATATTGCTTCGTTAAATCCCTGAAGTTTTTGGTTTCCACTGAAGGTATCGGCGTCATACATATACAAAAAGTTTTTGCGTCCCCTTGAAACAAGGTAGTCGACACTTTTATCAAGGGCTGTTTTGTCATCACATTGAATTGAATATGTATTGGGATACCCATAGAAGCCATTTATAATCACGATGGGTATATTTTTAGAGATGGCTTCAACAGGTTTATTCAGCCTTGGATCTTTAAAAACAGAACCCACCATTATAATTGAATCCACCTTTTTTTCGGCCAGCATTTGCAGATAGCGGATTTTCTGTTCCGGGTCATAGCCTGTATTGCACAGTATCGTGTTATATCCTAAAATGCTCAGCGCCTGCTCTATACTATAAGAAACATTCGCATAATACAGACCCCGGATATCTATAGTGACAATACCTATTGTTTTCATGGAATTGGTCATCATACCCCTGGCGATTGCACTGGGGATATAATTATACTTGTTAAGTACAGCCTCAACTTTCTGGCGTGTAATATCCCTTACGCGGTTACTGCCGTTTAGTACCCTGGAAACAGTGGCAATAGAAACACTGGCTTCTTTTGCGATATCATAAATATTCATTGTCCGTCCTTCTTTGTTTTATAACAACGGAAGCAATTGCTTGTAATTGCATCACAAAACTAATTTATTCTTCTATCGGTAATTTATTTATGGTATATTAATTATAAACCTATTTGTAAGCGCTTTCAACTACTATTGATTATCAGATGTAAATAAGGAGGTCGGTTAAGATGAAGAAATTTATGGATGAAGATTTTATGCTTGGGAATGAAACTGCTAAAACACTCTTTAATAACTATGCCAAAGATATGCCTGTTATTGATTACCACTGTCACCTGAGTCCGAAAGAAATTGCCGAAAACAAGAAGTATAAAAATATAACCGAGGTATGGCTTGGCGGTGATCATTATAAATGGCGTGCAATCAGAAGTAACGGTATTGATGAAAAGTATATCACAGGAGATTCCGATGAAAAGGATAAGTTTATGAAGTGGGCTGAAACAATGCCATATCTTGTTGGGAACCCGTTATATCACTGGACGCATCTGGAATTGCGGCGATACTTTGGAATTGACAGTATACTGTCTCCGGATACCGCTGAAGAGATATGGGAGCAGTGCAACAAAATGCTGCAGGGGGATGATTTTTCGGCCAGGAACCTGATTCTGCGTTCAAATGTTGAAACTGTATGTACAACAGATGACCCGGCGGATTCTCTTTTGTACCACAGAACAATCAGAGAGGATGAAACATTTCCGGTTAAGGTTCTACCGGCATTCAGGCCGGATAAGGCGTTGAATATTAATCTCGAAGGCTTCATGGAGTATATAGGGACGCTGGAAAAGGTATCGAAGAAAACGGTTTCCGGAATTTCAGATTTGAAGGAAGTATTAAAAAGCCGGTTAAGTTTTTTCCATGAAAATGGATGCCGGTTGTCCGATCATGCTCTCGAATATGCAGTTTATACCGAGGCATCGGATGCGGAGGTTGAAGAAATTTTTCAAAAAGGATTAAGTAAGGAACTTCTGTCGCAAAAGGAAGTTGAGCAGTACAAAACACATATGCTGCTGTTTTTAGGGCGCGAATACGCAAGAATGGGATGGACCATGCAGCTTCATATGGGGACAATACGGAATAATAATACAAGGATGTTCGGGCTGCTTGGGCCGGATACCGGATATGACGCCGCTGGTGATGGCCGTCAGGCTAAAGCTCTTGCTTCATTTTTAGATGCGCTGGACTTGTCCGATGAACTGCCAAAAACAATTCTGTACTGTCTTAATTCGTGTGATAATGAGGTACTGACAACAATAATGGGATGT
This sequence comes from uncultured Oscillospiraceae bacterium, assembly GCA_964610205.1. Taxonomy (GTDB): domain Bacteria; phylum Bacillota; class Clostridia; order DSM-8532; family DSM-8532; genus CAZSVI01. The sequence goes on along the minus strand of CAZSVI010000063.1, from coordinate 6,054 downwards.
TTTCAGGGGAGTGTGGTTCCTGGAAAGATTCAATTTGGCTCAGGATGGTGGTTTAATGATCAAAAGAATGGTATGGAAAAACAGATGATAACCCTTGCCAATCATGGATTACTCAGAAGGTTTGTAGGTATGCTGACCGATTCAAGGAGCTTCCTGTCATATACACGGCATGAGTATTTCCGCCGTATACTGTGCAATATAATTGGCCGCTGGGTGGAAGACGGTGAAGTACCCGCAGACATGAAAATGCTTGGCGCGATGGTTTGCGAGATCAGCTATTTCAACGCGAAAAACTATTTTGGTATGTAATGGATGTAACGGTGGGGGATATATTGGTTCCTCGTCAAAATGATATATCATAGGAACTATCATGGAATTCAAGCTGTTCATATAAGCATGATATCTTCGTTAAGAAGCGCGTTAACATAAGTGGGCAAGGCAAAACATCCTGCATGGAGCTCTGTATTATAATACCTTGTTTTCAGTCCGAACTGTTTCCATTCATCAAACCGTGCGTTAAGGACAGGATGCAGAGTTTTTGAGGCAAAACCGAATAACCAGTGCCCGGAAGGATATGTTGGGATGTGAAACTGATACACAAGGCTGATGGGGAAGATCTCCTCCATTTTATGATGCGCCTTTTGCATGGCAAGGGCATCCCTCTTATAATATGGGCTCTCATGCTGGTTGATCAAAATACCGTTTTGGTTAAGATGATTAAAGCAGTCCCTGTAAAAATCAAAGGTGAACAGACCCTCGCCGGGACCTATAGGATCAGTGGAATCAACAAGGATAAGATCGTATTTTTTTTCAGTATTTTTAATAAAGGCAATACCATCTTCAAAGTAAAGTGAAATACGTTTATCCTCATTCAGTTTGGAAGCTGTCAGGGGAAGGTGTTTTTGGCATGCTCTCACAACCATTTCATCAATCTCAACCATATCAATGGTTTCAAGGGAGGTATAACGGGTCAGTTCCCTTGCCGTACCGCCGTCTCCGCCGCCTATAATCAGCACATTCTTTGCGTCAGGCCGGACAGCCATAGGTACATGGGTGATCATATCATGGTAGATGAATTCATCTTTTTCTGTCACCATGATAAGGCCATCCAGCGTGAAGAAAGTACCAAATTCCTCCGAATGAAAAAAATCAATCTGCTGAAAGGGGCTTTGCCGTGAATATAAGTGTTTTTTTACCTTGATAGAAAAATGCACATTTTCTGTATGCTTTTCGGTGTACCATAATTCCAAAATTAATCCCTCCGGTAGAATATATTTCATTATCCAATACAGGGCTTTTATTTCTTCTCGTAAATCATTCTATCAAAAACTACCAGTACCCTGTCAACCCTAATTCCTTACAATTACTATTCGTTTTATCAAATTACCCAGTATCTTTTTCAATACCCCAACACATTAATTGTATTGGCCTGCGCGTCCTCAACTCCTGTAATTACCGTATGCTGACGTTTTAAAAAGAGTATGTGCTCAATTATATTTTTATCAATTCGTTCACCCGGAGAAACAATAGGAATGCCGGGCGGATATGCCATAATGGATTCTCCGCTGATTTCTCCTTCGGATTCCAATAGAGGGATTCGTTTCTTTCTTGAGTAAAAAGCATCACGGGGGGATACGATAATTTCCGGGTTGGTGAGGTTTATGTTGATATCAACACTTTTACCTTTGGCATACTTCAAGGAAATATCCCTGAAGGCATCAATCAACGCACAGACATTTTCTTTTGTATCACCAACGCTTAGAACTGCCAGGATGTTGTTTACATCACCAAACTCAATCTGAATGTTGTAATGATCCCGTAAAATGTCATATACCTGATGGCCTGTAAGCCCTAGACCTTTAATACATATTCCGAGCTTAGTTTCGTCAAACCCGAAGATCCCCCTGCCGTTAACAATCTCAGTGCCAAAAGAATAAAGACCATCTATTTTATTCAATTCCAGCCTTGTGTTCCGGGCAAGCTCAAGTATGCCGGAAAGAATCCTGTTTCCTTCGGTAGCCAGCATCTTGCGAGCGATATCAAGGCTTGCCATGAGAAGGTAAGAAGCACTTGTGGTTTGGGTAAGGTTTAAAATGGTTTTAATATATTCACGGTTGTAATACCGTTCATTTAAAAGCAGAGCCGAACTTTGTGTGAGGGCTCCGCCTGTTTTATGAAGGCTTACGGCGGACATATCCGCTCCAAGCGGTATTGCTGATGGCGGAAGACTGTCATGAAAATGAAAATGGGCGCCATGTGCCTCGTCTGCTAAAACTGTCATATTGTATTTGTGAGACAGTTCTATTATTCTTGAAAGATCTGATGTAATTCCATAATAAGTAGGGTTAATGAGAAAAACCGATTTTGCGTCCGGATGTTCCTTAATTGTCTGTTCAAAGGTTTCATACGGAATACCGCCTGCAATACCTAAATGAGGATGGATTTCAGGCTGCATATAAACCGGGATTGCTCCACTGAGTATCAGTGCATGGATTGCGGATTCATGGACATTCCGGGGCAGAATAATTTTGTCTCCGGGATGGCAGGCTGCCATGATCATTGCCTGAACACCGAATGTTGTTCCGTTTACAAGAAAAAAGGCAGCATCGGCATCATAAGCTTCAGCCAGTAATTCCTCGGCTTCACGGATTACCCCGGTGGGATTTCCGATGTTGTCTAAAGGCTTCATTGAATTAACATCAATTTGCAGTGTATTGGTTCCCAAAAAATCACGTAATTCAGGAATACCGTTTCCGTGTTTGTGACCCGGTACATCAAAGGGTATCACATTGCGCTCCTTGTATTCTTTTAAAGCGTTAAACAAAGGAGTCTTGTTTTGCCCGGACATATTTTTTCACCCGCCTTTGCCGGATTGCATAAAGAAACCCGGCAGTCTGTAAATTTAAGATTTTAAGGAATATGGCCGATGGTTTAAAAGTTTTTTCCGTAGAAAATTTCATGCATTTCCTTCATAAGCGTATCCCGGATTGTATCCCTTTGCGCCTCATCCAGATCTTTCTCATGCAGGTTGAAAAGATAGTTGTCCAGATGAATCTCCTTTAGCAGCATTTTGGTATGAAAAATATTCTCCTGATATACATTTACGTCAATCAGGTTATAGCGGTCAATAACACTTTTCGGAATATAATTCTGAATGGAATTAATATAATGATCTATAAAATGCTTCCGCCCGTCCTCATCCCTCGTGAAGCCTCGAACCCGGTAATCCAGGTTGATAATATCCGAATCAAAGCTTCCGATTAGAAATTCCAGCGCATTTAATGGTGAAATATGTCCGCATGTAGATACATCAATATCCACACGGAAGGTGGAAATAGCTTCTTCCGGATGGCTTTCAGGATAAGTGTGTACGGTCACATGGCTTTTGTCAAGATGGCATACTACCGATTCCTTATAAGGAATAATTCCTCTGTTGCAGGAAATATCCAAAAATTCAACAGGAACATCCTCCTCGGAGATCATTATTGTAACGCTGGCCCCCTGGGGGTCGTAATCCTGTTTTGCTATACTCAGGACTTTTGCGCCGATGATTTCCGTTACATTGGAAAGGATTTCGGTAAGCCTTGACGAATTATACTGTTCGTCAATGTATTCAATATATTTTTTTTTATCTTCGGGTGTCTTTGCATAGCAAATGTCATAAATATTGAAGCTTAATGATTTGGTTAGGTTATTAAACCCATATAATTTTATTTTTTGCGAATTAGATATCACGCCTCCCCACTCCTTCACGAAAAATTTTCCTAATACATTCACCGCCGAACCCTTCAATTTATGGGTTTTGGTGAGCTTGCTTACATGCTTTATTATACAAAAAGCAAAAACAATTATAACATAAATACAACTGAAAGCAAGCATTTTATTTGTCATATCCCGTCCTTATCCCGTAATCTTGAGCATAAGTTTACAATTCAGACGTAATACAAGCATGTCCAAAGGAATACACAATTGGTCAGCATATTGCTCTTCTGCTCTGTAATTCTAATTTTCAATGGAAAAAATTAAAATTATCCTGTGCTGCCTCTATTTTTCAGTAAGCTCTTGCAAAGCAGAGTGATTCTGTGTATAATATGTTTTGTTACAAATCAGAGGTTAATGCAGTTTGTAAAACCAGGAGGTCTGGTATCCCACCTCGAGGAAAGACATTAGAGCACAATAATAACAAGGGGCATTGGCACAGTTGGCAGCACAAACACACAAGCCTGTACCCCGAGTGACTGGCATTTATGGTAAAATCGCAAAAAGCGTTGATTGCAGCGCATACAGAGTTTTAGGACAAATGAAAATGGGAATATCTGGGGCTATAACTCAGCTGGGAGAGTGCCACAATGGCATTGTGGAAGTCGAGAGTTCGAATCTCTTTAGCTCCACCAAGAAACACAGTAACCGCAAGGCTTTTCAGCTTTGCGGTTTACTATCATACTTTAAGTCCCATGATGATACCTCCCATTCCATAAATCCGACAGTAAACGGAAATTGCTCAAACAGTTTCGTGCCGCTGTGAATAAAGCCATTCGTGGCATACCAGTTTTTAAGGACAGCATTTTCATCGATGATACTGAGATTTATTTTACCGCCGCCCAGTTCTTTTACTTTAGCTTTACAGAAGTCAAGAAGCAGCTTGCCGTAACCTTTGTGCCGGTGCTCGGGCAGAACGGCGAGATTGTGGAGCTCATACGCGCTGTCCGCATCCTTTGACAGCGAGGAGAATCCGACGAGCCGCTTCCCGTCATACAGACCATACATCAGCCAACCCCAGTTATGCTGGTTTTGCAGCCGTTCAGCTGTCGTGGTAAAGCTCGTATGCGTCGGGCAGTTTTGCGGGGTCAAATCAAAGTCTGTCGCTATCGTAGCAAAGCTCGTGCGTATCACCTCCGCGGCGAAGGGAAAATCCGACGAATCGAGTTGCTTTATCATTTTTCACGCCTCCTCCAGTATATACTTCGGCTTGCCTTGTGCGAGATCGTCCTTGATATGCTCTGTCAGCAAATCGAGGTTCATCAAGCCGAGATTCCCATGCTTGCGGCTTCTCACTGAAAATCCGTTTTGTTCAATGTCCTTGTCGCCGACCACAAACATATAAGGTATCTTCTGCGTTTCATAGCGTTTGATTTTCTCGCGCATATGGATTTCGGTGTAGTCCGCTTCGACCCGCAGCCCCTTCTTTTTCAGGTCTATCTCCAAGCGTTTACAATATTCGCTGTGGGACGGCTTAATTGGGACGATAGCGAACTGCACCGGCGCAAACCACAACGGGAAATCGCCCTTGTAATGCTCTATCAGCAGGGCAAAGAACCGCTCAATGCTTCCGAACAGCGCCCGATGGACGATATACGGCGTGTGGTTTTTTCCGTCGGCCCCAACATATTTCATCTTGAAGCGTTTGGGAAGATTGAAATCGAATTGGATTGTACTGCATTGCCATTCGCGTCCGAGGGAATCGTACAGCTTCAGGTCGATTTTGGGGCCGTAGAACGCGCCACCGCCCTCGTCGTTCTCATATTCAAGCCCTGCGGCGGCCACCGCCTTTTTCAATACTTCAGTCGCCATATCCCACTCGTCGTTCGAGCCGATTGATTTTGTTTTAGGTTTTGTGGAAACATAAGGCTTGAACTCGCTCAATCCGAACGAACGCAAGATATACAGCGAGAATTTGAGTGCGAAGGCGACCTCGCTTTCCACTTGCTCCGGGGTGCATATGATGTGAGCATCGTCCTGCGTGAATCCACGCACCCTTGTCAGTCCATGCAGAGCGCCGGATAACTCGTACCTGTACACTGTGCCGAACTCCGCCATACGCATCGGTAGGTCACGGTACGAGCGCGTCTCACTATTGTAGATGATGAAGTGGAACGGGCAGTTCATGGGTTTCAGATAGTATTCCTCGCCCTCGATGTCGATGGGATTGTACATGGAATCCTTGTAGTTTTCCAAGTGACCTGATGTTTTCCAAAGCTCAGACCGTCCGATATGAGGAGTGTACGCCCACTGATAGCCGTTCAGCAAATGCGCGGCTTGGCTGAACTGTTCGAG
>CAZSVI010000062.1:0-21577 GCA_964610205.1 uncultured Oscillospiraceae bacterium | reverse complement strand
ATCCGGAATATGCGTTTTTAGCTTCTCAACAAATTTTTGAGTTCTTATACCACGTTCTCCAAGTGTGCCGTTCATATTTCCGGGAAATCCTATAACCACAATCTTACATGAATAGATTACGATTAATTCTTTTATCCTTACAAGAGGTTTTTTCCATTCGTTTTTCCAATGAATGGTTTCCAAAGCCTGGGCTGTTATTCCCAACGGATCACTGACTGCGATTCCAATCCGTGCTTCACCGAAATCTATACCCAGTATTCGCATATTTTCTCCTATCTATTCAAAAAACAAATTTTAAAGCAAAGGTTAAGAACCTCTGCCTTAAATCATATCCCAAGCTTTTATATTTTGTCAATTGATATCATACTTTCTTCCCAAACATCGGGGGCTTCATAACCGAGAAGGGTTACTACCGTGGCGGCAATATTTGCCAGACCATATTCACCATCTTTCAGCGTATATGCTCCGTTATTTACATTATCATACAGTATCATCGGTACCTTATTCAAAGTGTGGCTGGTTTTTGCCTTAAACCCGCCAATGTCGTTTCTTTTAGGCTTCCCATTTTTATCCAGTTCAAACATTTCATCGGCATTACCGTGATCGGCCGTGATAACAGCCATTCCTCCCAGTTTATCAATAACCGGCAGCAGGCGCCTCAGGCACAGATCAACTGTTTCAACGGCAATTCGGGCCGCTTGATAATTACCCGTGTGACCTACCATATCCCCATTAGCAAAATTAACACGGGCAAACCGGTACTTTCCGGATTTAAGAGCTTGTATCATGCTGTCGGTAATTTCAGCCGCTTTCATCCATGGACGCTCTTCAAACGGGATAATATCGGAAGGTATTTCTATATAGGTTTCCAAAGCTTCATCGAATTTTCCGCTTCTGTTTCCATTCCAAAAATAAGTTACATGCCCGTATTTTTGTGTTTCTGATATGGCAAGCTGGGAAATGCCTGTTTTAACCAGATATTCTGACATTGTGTTTTTAATCTCGGGGGGAGCCACCAGATATCTGCCCGGTATATGCAAATCTCCGTCATATTCCAGCATCCCCGCGTAAACAACCTTTGGGTGCCGTCTTCTGTCAAATTTATCAAAATCAATTTCCTCAAAAGCGCGGCTGATCTCAATGGCACGATCTCCGCGAAAATTAAAAAATATTACACTGTCGTTATCCGAAATAATTCCCACAGGCTCCCCATTTTCCTCTATAACAAAAGGAGGCAGATCCTGATCAATCACAGTTTGTTCACTGCGGAAGGTTTCGATAGCTTCGCGTGCAGAACCAAACATCCTGCCTTCACCCAACACATGGGTTTTCCAGCCGATTTCCACCATACCCCAGTTTGCTTCATACCGATCCATAGTTACCTTCATCCGGCCGCCGCCGCTGGCGATTTTAACATCAAATGTGTCCGATTTTTGATTTTCAAGAAACTCTTCAAAAGGATCAACATATTCCAAAGCTGAGGTTTCTCCTACATCACGTCCGTCCAGCAGGATATGAATCCTTACCTTTTTCATACCCTCTTTATTCACCTGTACAATCATCGCTTTCAGATGGTTGATGTGTGAGTGTACGTTCCCGTCACTGAACAAACCGATAAAGTGAAGAGTTGAATTATGCTCTATAACATTATCGGCTAATTCCCTCCAAGTTTTCTCTTTATACATTTTTCCTGAATTAATGGCTTCTGAAACCAGTTTTGCTCCCTGGCCATATACCTGTCCCGATCCAATGGCATTGTGACCAACCTCGGAATTTCCCATGTCGTCATCTGTTGGCAAACCCACTGCCACACCATGCGCTTTCAACAACGTATTCTGATATTTTTCAAATAAACCGTCCATATATGGTGTATAGCTGTTATATACCGCATTCCCTTCGGTTTTTTCCGATATACCGATCCCGTCCATAACAATCACAACTACCGGGCCTTTATATCCTGTAAAATATTCCAGTTTTTTCAACATATTATGCCTCCCTTGCAATTTAAGCCATTCTCCTGTATTACAGTATGAAAAGCCCTCCGGAAAATTATCCGGAGGGCCGGAATTAGAATTTTAATGCATATTTACAGTAAGTAAAAGTGCTTATCATACACTCCTAAAAACCTCGCAGCTATTGACGGGGGATTAACTGACTATTTCCTCAGTAGTGGGTTCAATCCCCCGGCAGCTTATACATCATAATTTACAATCTTCACGTATTCATCCAGTTGCAGACTGGCTCCTCCAATAAGACCTCCATCAATATTGGGCATAGTAAACAGCTCTCTGGCGTTGGATGCTTTTACACTGCCACCATAAAGAATACGGACATTTTCAGCGGCTTCTTCATCGTACAGTTCCTTAACAAGCTCACGGATTGTAAGGCACGCTTCTTCCGCCTGCTGACTGGTGGCCGTTTTTCCTGTTCCGATGGCCCAAATAGGTTCATATGCTATGACAAGATTCTTAACCTGTTCTTTTGTCAGTCCTAAAAGGGCGATCTTAATCTGATAACGGATATGCTCGGCTGTAACACCCCGCTCCCGCTGTGTTAATGTCTCACCGCAGCACAAAATAGGCGTCATTTTACAGTTAAAAACCGCATGGGTTTTTTTATTAATCATCTCATCCGTTTCAACATAGTATTCCCGTCTCTCCGAGTGACCTATAATAACATATTCAACACCGGATTCCTTAAGCATACCGCAGGAGATTTCGCCGGTATACGCACCTTTTTCCTCCCAGTGGACATTCTGGGAAGCAACCTTGATATTTGAACCATTTGCAGCTTCAATGACAGCCGGTATAGCTATAAAAGGAACACCTACTACAACCTCAACCTTTGTATTCTTCACTTTATCTGTCAATTGACTAACAAAATCCACCGCTTCCTTTGGTGTTTTGTTCATTTTCCAGTTGCCTGCGGCCATAACCACGCGATTGTGCTTATCCATCAGACATGCGATTCCCGGAAGAACCTTCCCTTCCAGGAACTCAAGGGAAGCTCCGCCCCCGGTGGAGATATGAGTAATCCTATCCGCATAACCAAGCTGTTCTACAGCCGCGGCAGAATCTCCGCCGCCTACAATGGATAAAGCACCTGAATCCGCAACGGCTTCGGCAATCTTTTTTGTTCCATTTGCAAATTTAGGAAATTCAAAGACACCCATTGGACCGTTCCAGACAATTGTCTTTGCTTTTTTTATCTCATTTCTGAATTTTTCAATGGTAATGGTACCGATGTCCATCCCCATCCATCCGTCCGGAATATCATCGGAGGGAACATACTTGTCTTCGGTATCCGGACTGAATTCCTTGCCAATAACATTCCCTATCGGCAATAGGAGGTTAACCCCTTTTTTCTCAGCCTTATCCATCAGTTCCCTGGCAAGTTCAAGCTTATCTTCTTCGCAGAGAGATTTTCCGATTTTATAACCCTTTGCTTTCAGAAACGTATAGGCCATTCCTCCGCCGATAATTAATGAATCTACCTTGTTCAGCAGGTTTTCAATTACGGTGATTTTGTCGGAAACCTTTGCTCCGCCTAAAATGGCTACAAATGGCCTTTCCGGATTCGACAGCGCCTTACCCATAATATCAATTTCCTTTTTAATCAGGTAACCGGAAACGGCAGGCAAATAGTCAGCCAGACCGGCAGTTGAAGAATGTGCCCGGTGGGCCGTTCCAAAAGCATCATTAACATAAATCTCAGCCATTGATGCCAGTTCTTTTGTAAATGCCGGATCATTCTTGGTTTCTTCCTTATGGAAGCGTACATTCTCCAGCATCAGAACCTGACCTTCCTTCAGTTCACCTGCTTTTTTCTTCGCATCCTCGCCAATTACATCCTCAGCCAGTAAAACTTCCTGCCCTAAAAGCTGGCTGAGCCTTTTCGCCGCAGGTTTCATACTGTATTTGGGTTCAAATCCTTCCTTAGGTCTACCCAAATGGGATACAAGAATTATTTTCGCGTTATTTCTGATCAGGTATTTTATTGTCGGAACAGCAGCAACTATACGCTTATCATCGGTAATAGTCCTATTACCGTCCAGCGGCACATTGAAATCCACCCTGACTATGACCCTCTTGCCACTTACTTCAATGTCTTCTACACTCATTTTATTATACATGCTCATTTCTTTCATCTCCCTCATTTATTATGACAATGCTCAGCTCCTATCCTTTGTCTCCTAGAACAAACAGGCATCCTTCCAAGGATGCCTGCACTCAATTCAAAATTATTATTTAGTGTCAATCTTGGCCATATGAACGATAAGATCAACTACTTTGTTGGAATAACCCCACTCGTTGTCATACCAGGAAACAACCTTAACAAAGTTATCATTTAATGAAATGCCGGCCTTGGCATCAAATACCGATGTTCTTTCTTCCCCTATGAAATCGGTTGAAACAACATTCTCATCCGTATACCCAAGAACACCCTTCAGTTCGTTTTCGGAAGCTTCTTTCATAGCCTTGCATACATCATTGTACGAAGCCGCTTTTTCCAGCCTGCATGTTAAATCAACAACTGAAACGTCTGCTACAGGAACGCGGAACGCCATACCTGTCAGTTTTCCGTTCAATTCAGGGATAACCTTACCAACTGCTTTCGCAGCCCCAGTTGATGACGGAATAATATTAAATCCCGCTCCCCTTCCGCCTCTCCAGTCTTTCTTTGACGGACCGTCAACTGTTTTCTGTGTAGCTGTTGTCGCGTGAACAGTGGTCATCAGACCTTCAACGATACCAAACCTGTCATTTAATACTTTCGCTATTGGCGCCAGGCAATTGGTGGTACAGGAAGCGTTTGAAACAACCTTCATATCCTTGCTGTATTTATCCTGATTTACGCCCATTACAAACATTGGAGCATCCGCGGACGGAGCGCTGATAACAACCTTCTTAGCGCCACCCTGGAAATGTGCGGAAGCCTTATCTGTTGTTGTGAAAACACCTGTGGACTCAACAATATATTCGGCGCCGCAGCCTTTCCAATCAATTTCCTGTGGATTCATTGCCGCGAATACTGCGATTTCCTGACCGTCAACCAAAAGTTTTCCATTCTTTTCGCCAATTTCACCTTTATATTGACCATGCACAGAATCATATTTTAACATATACTGCATATAGTCCAGATCAATAAAAGGATCGTTTATTCCAACTACCTGGACATCAGACCTTTTCATTGCAGCCCGGAACACCAGGCGACCAATTCTACCGAAACCATTAATACCGACTTTAATTGCCATATTCATTCTCCTCCTCAATATTGGTTTGACCATTTTAGGGTCATCGTTAACAAAATAACAATCATCTAAATTATTCTATATTATTTTTCCCTTATTTTCAAGTATCACAAGGTAAAAAAATGGTATACCGGCAGGAAACAAATTATGAATAATGTACAATACCGGACAGGTTAGCCGCCTGTAACGTTTATTCTCTGCCGGTTGCTCTCGTACATAAGTATCGAGGCGGCAACAGCCGCGTTAAAGGATTCAGCGCCGCCCGGCATTGGAATAAAACAGTATTCGGACACCTTACTTTCCATAGTCCCGGACACTCCTTTCCCTTCATTACCGACCACAAGGAAAAACCCTCCTGATAAATCCGTTTCATGGCATGCTTTTGCGTTTTCGGGACGCGATATAATAACTTTTACATCATGTTCCCGGCAGAATGACAATATTTCTTCTTCTTCCATACAGTCGATAACTGGAATATAAAAAAGTGAACCCATAGTCGCACGAAGAACTTTACCGCTAAAAATATCAACAGAACTCTTTGTGGCAACGACCGCATCAAACCCCAGTGCATGGGCCGAACGTATTACAGTGCCCGCGTTACCAGGATCCTGAACACAATCAAGAATCAAACCCCTGAACCCTTTACGGTAAAGATATGAGAGTGGTTTTACTGTAATATGAACCACCGCAAGCACACCTTGAGGTGAATCGGTTTCGGCAAGCTGCCGGAATAATCCTTCAGGCACTTCAAAACACCGGATCTGGGAATTCATAAGCGGTTCAAGTTCCCGACCGGTTTTTTCGAAAAAGCCGGTCGAAAAACAAATATGCCGCACTTCCGTTCCGGACATAAGGGCTTCCCGGACAAATCGAAATCCTTCTACTATATAGCATTGCTTCATCCTGCGGTATTTCTTGCTTTTCAGCGATAATATCTCCTTTATAATTTTATTATGCCTGCTTTGGATTAACTGCATTTCACCCTCCCAAAAACAGCAGGTGCGCTGACATCAATTGTCCTTATTATACTTTTGGATAACCCCACTTTTTAAAGGTAAAATCAAAACGCTGGGATATTTTTTTATTAAGACGCGGATCCATTTTATGCTTATTGGGCTTATACCCCTTCACTGATTCGATATACTTCGCTATAGCCGGTTTTGCCTTTTCAAACCCATCAATATTAAGCCGGTGATATATTTTCTCAATGTTTCCCAAGGGATTATTAACAACATCCTCATATCGCACTTCAATCAGTTGGCCTTCCGGAATCAGTTCCTTCTCTTCAAAATACTTTTTGTACATATTTTCATAGATTTCAAACTGAGTCTCTTCGGATTCTTCTTCAGGAACCCGCTCCTGCAACTCAAATACCGGAAAAAAATTATCATACAGCCTTTTAGTTGAAATGTAAACCTTATAAGGGTTACGGCATATATGAATAAACCTTGCGTTGGGAAACAGTTCCAGCAATTGTTTTATTCTGCTGGTGTTGGTAGGGCTTTTCAGCAGCAGCCGTTTACCTTTCTGTTGAAGGGTAACCTTTTTTATTATATAAAGGTATTTTTGCTTCCATTCTGCTAATTCACTGTCACTCATATCCTGAAATGTTGCATATTTCTGATATTTCATGCGATTTCTTGGGAAAAGGCAAAAATGATAATTTGATAAAGTACACATATTTGCTATTGCGAATTCCTCTTCCTGAGAGCTTATAGTATCAATAGGCATATTATCCATGTGCCGGTTTTTTGGCAGTATTTTTCGCAGAATCCATTCAAGGTATCTATAGCAGCTAAGGAACATATTGGGGCTAAAGCAGTGAATGGCGTTAGTAACTCCAAATTGCTGATCCTGCGACAGCATATTGACAAGATATGTTGTTCCGCTGCGCCAATGTCCCAGTATAAAAACCGGATCCAGATTTATCTTTGTCTTTTTTACCTTTATATCAAATAACAGTTTCTCGATCAGACGGAAAGGTGACAATAGAATGATTACAACAGTAATATACAAAAACTTTGGGAAACTTCTCCAGTAGATAGGCTTATCCCTGTTCTGCCAAATAAGTTTAACCCAGTTTATAAGTGTACACCCCAACAGGAACTGAATCGATAAATTCCTAATATAACCCGAACGCATAGTCTCAACTCCTAAATGCTTTACCAGTCATCCCTTTTGCGTATTAAGGGAGCATTTCTAAAAACTCCTTGATATTACAGCAACGAAGGCAATTGCACTTTACAGGCTACTTAGAGAGGGGGCAGGCCTCATCTTCAAGCCTCTATTATATAAAATACCGTAAAATACATGGCTTATTGTTTTTCATTTAATATAAACAATAATATATTACCAAAGATAACGGAAAAAATACAACAAGGCTTTTACATTAATTTCTCAACTGTCATGATTGTACCATATTCCAATGAACATGCATAGATGTTTTTTCTGCGCCATTTCAATCAGCACAATGGATTTGTATTATATCTTGAAGTGCGCTCCGAGATGTTATTGTATAATTAAGCATGTATGCTTTATATCCATCTCCGGACTTCGCTAGGAGTCCGCTCGAAAAGTCACGCACGCATCTTTCCGTCCATTTTTCCGCGCATTCTCCTGCAAAAAAAGCGTTAAATATCCAGATATTCGCCGTTTTTTTGCAGAATTTGCGCGAAAAACTGAATAGAAAATCTGCATACCCGACTTTCCGAGCGCACTCCTAGAAACCTCCAAGATAACTGCGTGTTCGTTTGTCCCTCGGAGCTTTGAGAATACCTTCCGCCGGACCGTATTCTACTATCTCTCCCTGCAAGAAAAAGGCAATTCTGTCTGATATGCGTCCAGCCTGATGCAAATGATGCGTAACAATTACAATTGTATAAATTTTTTTAAGTACAAGACACAATTCTTCAATTTTACCCGTGGATATCGGATCCAGCGCAGATGTCGGTTCATCCATTAAAATAACTTCGGGTTCCACAGCCAGGGCCCTGGCAATACACAACCGCTGTTGCTGTCCCCCCGACAGGCTTAATGCACTCTTTTTCAGGTTATTCTTAACCTCATCCCACAATGCAGCCTTGCGAAGACTTTTTTCAACAATTCCGTCAAGAATGTTTTTCTTTTTTATACCATGAATTTTCGGTCCATAGGCAATATTTTCATATATTGACATGGGAAACGGGTTTGGTCTCTGAAATACCATTCCTACCCGTGTTCTAAGTTCAATCGCATCAATTGTACCAATACTGACTCCATCCAAAGTTATAAGCCCATTTACCCTGCATCCCTCCACTAAATCATTCATACGGTTAAGGGATTTTAAAAATGTTGATTTTCCGCAACCGGATGGACCGATAAAGGTGGTTATTTGATTAACCGGAATGTCAATGTTTATATTTTTCAAGGTATGCAGTTCACCGTAAAATAAATTAAATGATTCTACCCTTATTTTTACCGGAAAAACTTTATTTGCCGCAAGCAAAATTTATCACTCCATTTCTACTGGTATACTTCTTATCCTTTGTCAGAAATAAATGGCTGATTGTAATGTTCCCTTTTATGTTTTCTGCTTTTCTTTTCCGGTTCTTTTTGAAACAGTCCGTGTAACACGATTTACGGCAAAGTGAATAATTGCCGTAATAATAATCAACACACAGGCAGTTGCATATGCCTCCTCAAAATTTCCACTCTCTTTGGCCAGTATATACAAATGAACCGCCAGTGTCCGCCCTGAACTCATAATTCCTTCAGGAAAACGATACACAGTTCCAGCGGTAAAATATACTGCTGCAGTCTCTCCAATCACACGGCCCATACTTAGCAGAACGGCTGATAAAACCTGGGGAACGGTACAGGGAAGAACAATATGAATTATGGTATATAATCTGGTTGCTCCCAAAGCCATGCTTCCGTCCCGGTACATTGGATCAACCGACTTTAATGCCTCCTCTGTTATTCTTACAACAGATGGAAGCACCATAACAGAAAGTGTTAACGAACCTGATAATAACGAAAACCCCAGCTTTAAAAAATTTTTAAAAAAAACATAGCCAAAAAGCCCATAAATTATTGATGGAATACCGGCAAGATTTTCGGTTGCTAAACGAATAATATTCACAATGAAACCGGGCCTGGAATACTCCACTAAATAAACAGCCGAAAATATGCCGATAGGCATAGCAATAACAAGTGTAACACAAATCATCCACATAGTTGTAACGATCATGGGTGCAATTCCGTGAAGCCCCTTGCTGTCATTATACCCGGAAAGAACAAAGTCCATATTTATATGAGGAATGCCTTTACGAGCCAAATCAACAATAACCCATACTAAAAATCCAATACAAAGTAAGGAAAAAAAATATGCAAGATTTATAATAATTATGTTCTTAAGCTTTCTTTTACATATCATGCTTCAACTCCTGTTTACTCTCCTGTCTTTTCCCGCAAGGAATCGAGTTGCGCCATTCAACATCATAATAAAGAAAAAGAGAATAACACCTGTCGCAAACAGTACCTGTTCATGGAACGGGTCCGCATAGGAAATTTCCAACGCTATATTTGCCGTCATTGGCCTTACCATATCAAGCAGACTTCGTGGAATTTGTACGGCATTTCCACAAACCAGAATGACAGCCATGGTTTCGCCGATAGCACGCCCTATTCCCAGGACAACAGAGGCCAAAATCCCGGATTTTGCGGCAGGAATCATAATCCTGAAAACAGTTTCCGCCTGATTAGCTCCGAGAGCATACGACCCTTCAAGCATTTCCCGGGGAACAGCCTGTAACGACCCTTCGGTAATTTTTACAATAGTAGGCAGGATCATAAAAGTTAAAAGTATAATAACAGCCAAAAGGCTGTTTCCGGGCCCCCCCAGGTGTTCCGATATATATGGAACAATAACTGTCAAACCAAAATAACCGTATATCACCGAAGGAATTCCAACCATTAAATCGACACACGGCCTGATTAAATTTGACAAAAATGACGGAGCAATTACAGCCAGGAAAACTGCGGTAAACATCCCAATAGGGATAGCGAGAAACGCGGCTCCAAGTGTTCCGGCCACCGATGCATATATCATAGGAAATATGCCATAAGAAGGCTCCTGTCCTGATGGGTTCCATTTCATTCCGAAAATAAACTGAAGCAAACCGATTTTATGAATGGCCGGAAACCCTTCAGCAAATATGTAAACCGCGATAGCCGCAATTGAAAAAACCGAAAGTAATGCACTTAAAAATAAAACAGGTTTAACAACTCTTTCCCATTTGTATTTTTCTACCCCGGGCTTGTCCTTTTCATACAACTCATCCTCCCATAAAGATATATGAATGCTATGCAATATGAGAACTATTTCCCATGATATATGAACATAGAGTGTTACATGGTGCAATCCGGCACACACCGCAGTTTTCCACACGCTAACCAATAATATATTTAACCATTAGAGAATTCAACCTTAACTTTACAGGTATATACTTTTGTGATACAATCCCCTGGCCTTCTTCACTTAGTATAAAGGTGATTAATTCCTTAATCGAATCATCACAAACCTCATTCCGTAAAATTAAACAGTAGGGCCTTTTTAGTGTATAGGAACCATTTATTGTGTTTTCTCTGGAAGCCACAATCCCATCAATTTTAATGGACTTAACCTGTTCCTGTACAAACCCGAGAGATATATATCCAATTGCATTTATTTTACCGGCAACACCGGCTATTACCGAACCATTTCCATCCGCTGTCTGAGCTCCCGGGAAAATCTCATGTATCTCGAAAAGCTCCCTGAAAGCCTCTTGCGTACCTGAACCTTCCTCCCGGCTTATTAAATGAATCCACTTATCGGCCCCTCCTACCTCAATCCAATTTTTTATGCTGCCCTGATACATTTGAATAACCTGATCTTTTGTTAATCCAATAACCGGATTCTGTGGATTTACAATCACAGCCAAGGCATCCCATGCAATCTGAATTTCATTGATAACGACTGTTTTTTCGGAGTTCTTCAAGTATCTTGAAACCATACCTAAATCTGCATTACCTTGTGAAACAGCTTTTATGGCCGCATTTGTTCCGTTTGCCATTATATCAATACGTACATCCTTATTATTCTCCATATAAGCTTCAGCCAGAATTTCCATCAAAACAGCGACAGATGTGGAGCCTTCTATGGTAATTTTATGTTTTTTCCCTTCCAGCTTTACTGCCCCCGCCTCAGGAAAAGAATTTTCCTCTGTTTCCGGAGCAGTATCCCCGGTATCAGATACAAATCCAATAATAATAAATAATATGGCTATTATAACTATCCTTATCAGCTTTTTCATCCTGCCTCCGAATAGAGTTTACAATGCAAAATTGATTCTATATAACGAGGAACCAAAATGTCATCCACCCCGATATAACGGTGCATTGCAATTGCTTACATTGTTATAAGTTGATCTAAGTTTTAATAGTTTTCCCTTATACATTTTTTAAATTCTGTAGTTTTAAACGACATGCGGAACGCATGTATAGAAATTGTATTTTCAAGTAAATCATGGGAAACAGTATTCAACGCTCTTCCTTACTCAAAAAGAAAGAGCCTGCAAATCCGATGCAAAAGGTAAGGACTGTTGCTATAATTTCAACCGCTCCGACATTTGTTACACCCGCTTCATATATTATTGCCACAGGAGACCCGAATATAAGTCCAAGTATAGCAAAATAGGTCGGTATTGGTACCTTTTTAAACAGCAACTCAATAAGCTTCGCGATAGCTCCTATTCCGACAAGTATTCCTAATCCCAGTGGGATAAATACTCCGGCTCCATGAACCAGTGCCGGTATATCAAAATTGGCCAGCCCTTCGAGAAGTCCGCTGATATTGCTTATAATGATGGTGTAAAAACCAAGAATCATAAGAACAAGAGAACCACTGACTCCTGGAATAACCATTGTTGCCGCAGAAATAATTCCAACTGCAAATAATTGAAGTACTGTACCTGGATTTATATCAATATCAGTTGCCGTTCCCTCGTTTCCGCTAATAAATGCCATTACGACAACTAATAAAAAGAAAAGCACGAGCAACAATATGTGGGTTATACCTTTTTTGGGACCCTCCACCTTTTTCAGGATAACCGGAACTCCGCCAATAATCATCCCTATAAACAAACCGCTTGTTTGAAGAGGATAATTTGAAAGTGCGTATTTGACAATAAAGGATAAAACTCCTATACCTGCTGCCGCTCCAATAACATATGGAAGAAGCGTCAATATGCTCTTCCTGAAGTTTTTCCGAAATCCGGTTATCGCAAGAATAATCTTATCATATACCCCCATAGAGACCGCTATTGTCCCTCCGCTTACACCGGGAATTATATTTGCGATTCCTATCAGCACTCCTCTAAGTAATTCCTTAACTATTGTCATAAATTCTCCTTATTGGGAACTTTCCCCCTTCTTCCCTTCATTCGCCAATAATTTTAACCAGTACCCTTTTTTTCCGTTTTCCATCAAACTCTCCATAAAAAATCTGTTCCCAAGGGCCGAAATCCAGTTTTCCATCACTGACGGCCACTATTGTTTCCCGGCCCATAACCGTTCTTTTCAGATGAGCATCCGCATTATCCTCATACCCGTTATGCGCATATTGGTTGTATGGTTTTTCCGGCGCCAGTTTTTCCAGCCACTTTTCAAAATCCTGATGAAGACCGCTTTCATCATCATTTATAAAAACACTTGAAGTAATATGCATGGCGTTTACCAGTAAAATCCCTTCTTTTATACCGCTTTCTTTCAGACAGGCAGTAACTTCATGCGTGATGTTTATAAACATCCTTCTTTTCGGAATATCAAACCAGAGTTCTTTGCGATATGATTTCATTAAAGTCTCCTCCATTCCATAGAAATTATTTTCAACCGTTTTCTTCCCGGCAGAAAAATTCCGCCTCTACAACTTATCACCCACAATTTCCATTTCGGCAACAAACAGCTCCAGTGCCGTTCTGGCATCCATCCTTCCTGTTTTTACAATCAGGTCGGTTTTCGCGCATTTCAGGATGATCTGCTTTAACGCCTCAGTGGTAAAGGATGAAGCCTGTTTTGTGATTTTACTCGCAATAAATGGATGAATGCCCAGTACCTTTGCCATTTCTGCGGACTTAAGCCTCTTTCCTTCCATTTTCTTAGCCTTCATCAGCATACCCAACTGCCTGCCTGCCATAGCCATGATATAATGAACAGGTTCCTTAAGCTGGATTAAATCATCTATAATCCCGAATGCTTTTGCTGTCTGATGCTGTGAAATGGCATCCATCAAATCAAAAATCCTGCTTTTTATACTTTTGGATACAACACTCAGAATGTGTTCCCGGCTAACCTGGACTTGTTCACCCATATACCTGACGATCTTTTCAATCTCCAATAGAATTAATGTCATATCCGGTTCTATAAGGCTGATGAAAAAAGCGGCTGTGGATCCGTCAATCTGTTTTTTATACGAGTTAAAAACCTTTATTGCCCATTTTGCCAGAGCAGTTTCATCCTGTCTTCCGAAATCGATAATAAGCCCGTATTTATGTATGGTTTTTGCAAAAGAAGTCCTTTTATCAATTTCCTCCTGGATAAAAACAAGACAGATATAGTCCGGAAGAGCCTCAAAAAACTCATTCCAGGAAAACTCCTTGCTTCCGCTTTTCAGAAGCGTGGTTTCCTTTACAACAACGATACGTCTTTCTGAAAAAACAGGAAGCAGAGAAATTGTATTGTTAAGTTCGTCCATTGAGATCTTACCTTCAAAAAAAGTATAATTAAAGGTTCTCGAATTCTCATCAAGGATTCTGTCTATGATTTCCTTAAGGTAATATCGGACTAAATACTGCTCCGGTCCGGTAAATAAATAAACCTTACCAATTATGTTTCTCTTCAGTTGATTTTTTAGTTCTTCCATACTCATTACGCGTCACCTGTAACATACTATCATATCTTTTATAACAATGGAAGCAATTCATGGCAACTGCAATCCACAGATATAATATAGTATTATATATCTTTTCACCTGTCTTCTTTCAAGAAAATATGTTTTTTAACCGCAGAAGTCATGCTTTTACAAACAGCTTTTGTATTAATCCTTTTCAGGAAATAATGTGAACTTTTCATTCCGGCGCCAGGGTTTTATCCGGTATTGGATACCGTCGCTGTCTATAATAACCGCACCGCAGTGGATTGTTGTATATACTTTGGAACCAAACAGGGATAAACGATTAAGGGTATCTTCGGAAGGATGTCCGAAATTATTTTTTCCTACGCTGATAACAGCCACTTCAGGGCTCACATGCACTAAAAACTGCTCCAAGGTACTGTTTTCTCCGCCATGATGCGCCACCTTTAAAATATCACAGTCCACTGTTTTGTTGCTCTCAATAAATACTTTCTCGGCTTGTCTCTCCATATCTCCGGTAAATAAAACCTGAAATTCTCCAAATCGCAGCATACCGGAAAGAGATGTGTTGTTTAGATTACTCTGCCCGAAATCTGTTTCTTCATCAGGATAAAGTATATGGAAGGTGGTTTCGTTATCCAGACAAATATCATCTCCACGGGAATAGAACTCCACTTCTGTACCTTTTTCCGAACATATTTGCAGCAACTCGCAAAAATCATTTTCTGTACCGGAGTATTGAGGTAATCCGACAGCTCGAATAGGAAATACCTCCATTAAAGTCATGACACCTGATAAGTGATCGGTGTGGGCATGACTTACAAGTGCCAAATCAATCTTTGAGATACCCTCATGCATCATAAGCGGCAAAAGAACTTGATGACCGATGTATTTTGTTTCTGTCTCATTGTAAGATCCTCCCCCGTCAATAAGCAGGTTGTATCCTTTCGGAGTCTGTATCAATATACTGTCCCCCTGGCCTACATCAGTAAAAACAAGCTTCAGCCTGCCCGGTTGAACTCCCTGAACAAAGAGAACTATACCTAATATGAGAACGCCAACAGCCAACTTTTTTTTATGTTGTGTAAAGATTATTGTTCCGAAACATCCAATGAGAATCAACACGGCATAATACAAGCCAATCCGCCAGAAATCCCAGTGGTGTGCATTTACCTCCGCCCAGGAAATGGATGACATAACATCGGTAATAACAAGTATCCCATGCAGCAATCCCTCAAGCATGAAGCCGCACCATATTCCGGAAACAGGACATATGCTTCCCAAAATTACAGCAACCGCACCCAATACGGTTGACGCACCTGTTAAAGGAACAACCATAAGATTAGATAATAAGGAGATTAAAGACACCTTGCTGAAGCTGCGGATCAGAATCGGCAGCACTCCAGCCTGAGCTGATATTGTAGCGGCAAGTGTCCCTCGTATAATACCCGGTATTTTCTCGGGCATAATTCCATGTGCTTTTTTATATAGCACCCCTATACCTGCGGTAGCACTTACGGATAACTGGAAACCCACATCAAACAGCATAAAAGGATTAATGAGCAGCAATATAAAGGCAGCAACCCCCAGTGAATTTATAACCTCTGCTTTTCTGTCCAAAATTTTACCCGTAAGGATTATCAACGCCATAAGAGCTGCCCGTAATACCGAAGACCCCATACCGGTTATCAATACATAAAAGAACAAAAGAAGAACTGTAATACCCGCACCGGCTTTTCGGTTTAGGCTGATTTTTTGAAAAATCCACAGAACGGGAAAAATCAGGAAGGCAATATGAGCTCCCGATATTGCCATGATATGCATAAGCCCGGAAGCACGGAAAGCATCTTCCATCGGTACGGTAAGATTTTCCCTGTAACCGGTAAGCATTGCCGCCATCAAAGCTGCTTTTTCACCGGAAAGAATGATATCCAGAGTGGATAAAATATGATTCCTTGCTTTGAAACCAAACTCTTGAAGCGGAAGGTTTTTTAACCTGTCAAATTGTGTTACATCTTTTGCATTCACCGACAACACAGCAAAAGTTTTTCTTGAGTATAGGTATGCGGAATAGTTGAATCCTCCGGGATTTCTTTGGCCTTCAGGTTTTTTCAACGCTCCGCCGATGGAAAGATATCTGCCAGCGGAAAAATCCTGGTTAATGTATGCATTGTAGACATTAACCAGAATAACACGTCTTACACTAAACTCCGAATCCTTAATACCTATTGTTTCCACCTGGAAATTGAATGTCGTTCTATTACTCTCGGTTACGGGAGCATTAACCACATATCCTTTTAATAAAACGGAATTATCATAAAAGGGCTGAAGGGGATACTGCAGCCATGTAAACTGGCAGGAATAATTTAAATATCCCAATAAAAAAAACAATCCCCAAAGCAGCAAACCTCTGTGGAAAAGTATACGTTTTCTATTTCCATGAATATACAATAGCACCATGCATAACGTAACAACAAATATAAAGACTGCCTGCTTAACAAACCATGCAATCAATATTCCTGTTCCAAATGATATGGCTATATGTAACATAGGTCTTTTCATTATTGTATAACCTTTTCCAGAATATATATGCTTTTGTTTTTTTCGGTTAAAATACGGGCACAGGAAAAGCCGAGGCTTGTCCAGAACGCCCTGCCGATTTTATTCTCCTCAAACACAGAAACATATACACGCTCAGCGTGACAGTGGCGGAAGGCGTACTCGGATAATAATAAAAATGCATGGGTTCCATAATGCCTTCTCTGCCATCGGGTATCTACCAGAAAAGTATCAATCCATAACAGAGGACAGGGTGTAAATTTAAACTCTCCGGCTATAAGCCCTATGCAATTATCTTCCTTTGCGGTATTTATTCCCGATATAAAGGCCGAACTCCTGTCTGAGTTGTTCATCCTTAAGAGAATTTTTTCAGGATTCTTACCGCCTGTCGCATATCCGAAAGCATCCACCTGACAATACCATATGTTTATTAGTGAAAGATTGTTTTTTTCAATTGGGTTCAGTTTAACATATTCTCCGGTTATTTTTATATCCATATTTCTATATAATGCACTTCCTCTATTTATCGCAGTTAGAAAGCCGGACAAATCAGGCTACAGCCCCAGCCCGGTTACTACTTCAAATCCTCATCAACATAAACCGACATATACCAGGTATAGAAATTTTGGTATGGATTCCAGAAAATAGAGTTTTTCTCCCCCCTGATTCGGTTTTTAAACAGAATCGCCTGCTGGCTGCGGTAAAGGGGAAAAATATAGGACCGCTCTCTTCCGTACCCCAGTTCATTCTGCATCCTCTTCAATGTATCGTCTAATAATTCCCATGGTCTTAATTCATCACTTACAGGGGATAAATCATATGTTCCGTTCCGTAATGCTCTTTGAACATTTTGCACACTGGCAGTTATTATCTGAGCCTGTATTCCGGCATCTTCAAGTATATTGACCAGGAAATTCGCAGTGTGAATTTTCTGCATTTCCTGTTTCGATACCAAAATAGAAACTTTGCTAATAGCTTTATTATTTTCAGTAAAGAGCTTTCTGTCCTTATTCCATGACAGGCCGGACTTAATTAATGCATCCATGAATTGTTCAATGTCCATAGGGCTTTCATTGTATTCTTCAAAGTATTGAACCTGTCCCAGATTCATATCGCGAATACGGTAAGCCACATACCGGAACAGGTATTCCTGGCGGTTGGAATTCCCAAAAAGGCTGCCGGGATTTACATATAGAAAGTTTACCTTATTGTCCGGATATACCTGGTAATATATATCTGTTCTATATTGATATTTGGAAAAATCGACATTTTTAATAAAGGCTATATCAATCTCATTGTTCTGAAAGGCATCCAACATCTCGTTTTCCTGGTAAACCCTGAATTGCACGGTATCCAGATAAGGAGGGTGACCATACCACCATTTCTCATTTCTTACAAGCATAATTGTGGAATCGTCCATGCTTTCGAACCTATATGGGCCTGTTCCCGAGATAAAAACAGCATCCCCGGCCTCCATTGTCTGGGAAAGGATCGGGAACACTAATTTCTTAATAAATGTGGAATCAGGCTCTTTAAGCTTTATTTCAAATTGAGTGCTTTTTATAATATTAATCTCCTCAATATTTTGAAATATATCGGCATAGTAAAAAGAACTGCCGGAATTTTCAAGCACCCTGAGAGTATGTCTGATATCATATGCGGTTAATTCCTGTCCATGATGAAAAAATACGTCTTCATTTATTATAAAATTCCATGTAAGATAATCTTCATGGCTCCAATCTGATACCAGCCATGGTTTTACACTATTCTCATCCGATTGTATAAACAATGATTCATATAAAAAAAATGCAATATGCGTAACATAACGGTTCTTTGTCATATATGGATTCAAGGTGTCTACAGGAGTGGTGAACAGTGTCAGGGTTCCTCCTTCCGAGGGTCCCCCGTCGATAAGCTTAATCTGCTTGTCCAAAGACGGATTAACATCTCCAGGCTCTTCACTGAAAGTCTGCCTTAATTCACAGCCTGAAAATAAGACTAAAATTATTATCATTATTATAAACGTAATGAACTTTTTCACCTGCATGGCACATAACCTCATTCAACCATCATAAGCAGCGCGGCTCCTGTTCCGGTATTACCCGGCCCTCCCCTGTGGGAAAAAAAGAGTTCCTTTTCACAGACGGTACACCGTCCGATATCCTGGATTTGGTTTTCGTCTAAACCTGCTTTTACCAGAGAACTAATGATTATGCCGCTTAAATCGATCACCCATTTACGATTAAGCGGTCTCATCAAACTATTGCAATCAGGAAAAACCCGTAAAAAATCCTGATAAACCTCATTTCCAACTTCAAAACAGCATTTGCGTATATGGGGACCCAATGCCGCAATAATATTCTCTCCTTTGCAATTGAACTCCCTTTTCATGGTTTCAACGGCCTTTGCGGATATATTCAACAACGTACCCCGCCATCCGGAATGTATAAGCCCAATAATGTTTTTTACTCTGTCATACAGATATATGGGAGTACAGTCGGCATAAAAGGTAACCAGAGCAACCCCTCTTTCGGCTGTAATCAGGCCATCAGTTTCCCCAAGCGTGTGTTCTGTGGCAAGACCCATACCCGAATGCCTCTTATTAACTATTTTAATTTCTGAACCGTGTACCTGTCTGGATAAAACCATTTTCTCCATTGATATACCGGTTCTTTCGGATAATCTGCGGAAGTTCTCAATTACAATTTCCCTGCTGTCGCCTCTTTGAAAGCTTAAATTCAATGTACCAAAAGGAAAGCTGCTGACACCGCCGTGACGTGTTGTAAAGATTGCTCTGATATCCCCCTTATCCATCCCGGGGATGGATACCCACATTGGCCTGTTTTCCGCGAGAGAACCCAATAGAAACCTCCGATGTATCATCTATCTTTAAAATTCTATTTTAAGATTAACACACCCCTTAGAAACCCACAAGTGGAAATATCATGTTTGGTTTAAAATTGGGTTTACAGGGAACTCATGACACAATTACCGGCTGAAGCTGCAATCCTTCCAGTGCGGCTTCCACCGCAGGGACAAAAAGCTCCATGCGGCATACGAGAGAATTGTATTTCTTTTCAGGATCATCCTGCCGGTATGGCACAAAATATATATTATGCATATTTTGCAGCATACCAATGTTTTTTCCGTTTGTTCCCAGCCCGTCATTTGTAGCAATACCAAGAAGAACCGGGTGGTTGTTCCTGAGATGCGCTTTAGCCGCCATAGTGACAGGTGTATCGGTTATGCCGTTGGCAAGCTTGGCCAGAGTATTCCCTGTACAGGGCAATATTGTAAACAGGTCAAGTTTGGTTTTTGGCCCATAGGGCTCTGCTTCAACGATTGTAGAAATACATTTTTTCCCGGTAATTGTTTCTATGCGGTTCCGGAAATACTGTGCCGTTCCAAAACGGGTATCAGTGGACTCAACCATGTATGATAACACAGGAATTACATCGGCTCCAAGAAACGCAATCTTCTCCATCTGAATCAGGCATTTTTCCAGAGTGCAAAAAGAACCCGTCAGTCCGAAACCGATTTTTTTTCCCGAAATGTTCATTTTGTTACGCCTCCTTCCAGGATTACATTATCAATGGTTCTTTTAATAATTTGAGCTGCCGTCAACGGAGCGATTTTACCGGGAATACTTAATGCCCAGTCCACTTTGAACCCAAGTTTTTCAGCATACGCGAAATTAATACCGCCCGGCTTGGAAGCTAGATCTAAAAGATAACAATCAAGATGGATTTTATTCAGTACTTCTTCTGTCAGTAAAGGATATGGTACGGTATTTATAATAACATCCATATCTGTAACGTACCTCTCAAAATCCCTGATATGAACCGGCTTGTACCCGCAAGCTTCAATCCAGCTTAAATCGGAGTATTTTCTGGCTTCAACCCATACCTCGGCACCAAATCCATGCAGTATCCTTGACAAAACCCTTCCAATTCTACCGTAACCAAGAATAAATATTTTACTGTTGTGTATGGTTCTGGGTATTGCTTTGATAACTAATTCAACCGCACCCTCTGCCGCTGGTATAGCATTCAGAATAGCCATCTCCTCCCTTTCAAGCAAATCTATATATGTGATTCCCTTGTTTTCCAGGGCAGCTCTGACATCATCCTCGATTTTCCCCGCCACAAATAAGGTATCTGCCGATATTGCTTCAACTAATGTATTCACCGGAAGAGACTTTTCCGAAAGAGGCATATTAACAACCCCCCCCCCTGTCGTCAGTGGAATTCCGCAAATGATTATGTCTGTATCGGCAGCCATTTGCACCGGATTTAGGTTTGCGGCTTCAGAAAATTTTTTATCAAATCCATATATCTCAACACGGTGGTACTCCTTTTTCAATAAATCGGCCAGATATAAACTGCGCATATCTCCACCTATGATAAGGTACTTTGGTTTCTGCATTCAAATACCCCCTTTGTATAGTTGCTGTTATTGTTTTATTTTAGAAGAAAATAAACCTGTGCATATTCCATCCTATGAATATCAGGCGATTCAAGTGCTTGTTCCGAATTTGTTTTTGTTTTATACAAAAGCATATATTATAGAAATGAGAGGAGACTATCAATATCTCACACAACCATTATGCGCTGGTCGCAAGCAAAGCTTGCTGCCCGCCTATGCTGTTCAGATACACAAGTATTCAGCAATTATTGATCAGAAAATCAGATCTGACGATATCTCCAACACCATTTAGCACATAATTAGGCCGATAAGGAAATTGTTCAATTCCCTCTTTTGAAGTAACCCCGCTTAAAACCAGAACTGTATCGATTCCCGATTCAATTCCGGCAATAATGTCAGTATCCATGCGATCA
>CAZSVI010000061.1:0-22168 GCA_964610205.1 uncultured Oscillospiraceae bacterium | reverse complement strand
GGTTGGAGATGGGAATAATGCCTGTGGAATAATTACCGAAATATTAAGTGCCGCAAAAAACTTCCAGTCCGATGATCATAAAACAATTTGCAAGGAACTGCTGACACATATGTATACAGCGGTTAACGAAATTTACTCTTCTTTGGGCCACAAAATAATGGAGCTGAACCTGTGGTCTGAAATCGAACAAAAAAATTCAACAGAACTGTTGAATTTTATGACTTCATTTGTTACAAGTTTTACAAAACAGATTCATACCCTTCATATGAATAAAAACAGGGATATCGCACAGCAGGTGAAATCGCTTATTCATGAGCATTATGCCGAGGATATAGGATTAGACTGGCTTTCCGGGAAAACTTTTTTCTCTCCCTGCTATATCAGCAGTGTTTTCAGCAAGCAATTCGGGGTTACTTTCAAGGATTATTTGATTCGGGTAAGAATAGATGAAGCAAAAAGATTGCTTCTTTCAGGTAAATACAGGATTTATGAGGTGAGCAGGATGGTTGGTTACAGTGACCAGCGGTATTTCAGCCAACTCTTTAAACGTTACACCGGATTCACGCCGGTGGGATTCCAAAGGCATTCCCTTAATAATACTGTGGAAATACCTTTAAAAAAACATGATTTCAGTACCTGACAAAAGAATCATTCCTTTAGAAGAAGCTGTATGAAGAGAATATAAAATTAATTTGTGGCCCGTATGCCATAAACAGCATACATACAGGCCGCCTATAGAGGTGGGCGGTGGCCCATCTTGGTTACTCGTTATAATGCAATTTCAGGGATGGTTCTGTCGAAATCCTCGTTTTTTATACCTAAGAGGCGAAGCATATTATCATGGTAAATGTGATCCAGAAAACCCTCCTTTACCGCAAGGCCGCATTCCTCAAAAAACTGCATGTCACGCTCAATCCATTCAACAGCCCATTTTGAATTATACCCTGAGATGTTGCAATCAGTTCCGAAAATTACATTATGGGTAACATCGTAGTCGCCGAGAAACAGCTTCCCAAATACTTCCCTGCGCCACAATCTTGGCGTACCCGGTGTTATATCTATGAACATTTCGGTGGATAAGCCCGGTTTGTGGCTGTAAGCGTTCATAAACTTTCCAAACACAGCGATGCATTCATCGCACCAGGGCCATGATATATGAGCAAGAGTAAATTTTAGTCCGGGTATCTCCAGAAGACACTCAAATTCACCCGGCCGATTATATTGAGAAGAGGGCTTTCCGTCCCATAAAATACCTGAATGAAACAGGATTGGCTTTTTATGTTCGGATATTAGATTATATGTTTTCATCGCTCGTTCATCTCCGGGATAAAAGTTACTGCATATTACTTTAAATCCCGCTATATTGGCGTCTACTGCCAATTCTACATGCTCTGCGGCATATTCCGAGACAGGATCTATCCAGTAAAAGGGATAGAGATGATCCTGCCCGGCGCATAAAGCCTTTGCCTGATCTATAATGTTCTTTGGAGAAAAATTGTTCCCATATATGTTTGGATTCGGCGAAAGCACTATGCCTCCGCTGATACCTGCTTTATCCATTTCATCCAGCAGCTTGTTTTGCGATTTTTTAGCAGTTTCAATCTGCATTGGTTCTGCTATATGGATATGGCCGTCAAATATAGTTTTCATGGCATTTTCTCCCCGTATACCTTCTGAATATAGATTTTATGACTACAGTT
This sequence comes from uncultured Oscillospiraceae bacterium, assembly GCA_964610205.1. GTDB lineage: Bacteria > Bacillota > Clostridia > DSM-8532 > DSM-8532 > CAZSVI01. Next base: position 20,468 of record CAZSVI010000061.1, on the reverse strand, counting down.
GCTGCCCGGTTCTTTAGAAAATTTGCGCTATGCGAATACACTGTATTTCCTTTTTTAAACGGATTTATTTTCATTAGGAGTCAGATAACGATTTACGCAAACTAAAGGTACGAAAACAGCGGGCTTCATCAATATGTGTATGATCACGAACCTCATCGATTTCATATCTGTTTAGTACCTTTTTATAAATAATCATGCAGTGTCCGCAATAATCGTAGTAGGGCTTCATATGGGGAAGGTTTATTAATTTACCCTTTGAAGGGCAAAAGTGCATATTAATAGTCATAATCCGGGCTTCTTCATCCAAAGTCAGCGTCACATCAGCAGCTTCGGAGGTATGAGCCTCGTTATAGTATTCCCAACAGCCGGCAAGGCCCTTTTCTTCAACCAATTTTCCAAGCCCATTGCTTATAGAGTTATCGGATATGTAGTTCCAGTAGCGGACAACTTCATCATGCCCGTTTTTCCGATCCAGGTATTCAAAAAGCAGACTGTAAGCAGGAATAAACTCCGTGCAGGAAATCATATGTATTGCCTCCTTATTTTAGCACCTTATCGTGAAAGCAGGGGTTTTATATGCTGATCCAGCAGGAGTACAAAACCCCAGAGCTTTTCCCCATTTTACCTCATTAACCTTTTTATTGTAAAAAACGGAATTCGGCTGCACCCGTATCATTATCATAACTGTCAAGCGCAAAGCCATAACCTGCGTTTTTAGCAATGGTATGATACAGTGTTCTGGTTGTTTCCATATACCATGGTGATGGTGTTCGTCCCCTGGATTTCATGTATCGGATTGCGGGACACCATTTGATAACCACATGAAGGACACCTCCGCTAAGTTCGGTATAAAGAGCATCTGTTGCTTCTTCGGTTTCATAAATATCCTCCAAATGGGTTTTCATGGCATTCAGGCCTTCTTTGCTCATTTTATCCGACAGAGGACTGTAATAACGGCTGGCCGCAAATTGAAGATACTCTATTACACCCTCCGGCCCAAACCTCTGTGCCAGATAACAAAGACCTTCATCACAACTGATATGAAAGCTGCGATGCAGATACTTGTTTTCACTTGATTTCTTTTCAACGACTATTTTTTTCATATTAACCTTTCCGTTTATAACGAGGAACCAAAATGGGCCCCCGCCCCACCTGTTATGATACATCGAAAGAAAAGACCAAAGCCTTATCCGATCCCCATGTGCCGTTCACAGTCATCTTAATCCCCCGGGCTATAACATCCGTATGGATTTTTACAAGCCTTTGGTAATTGTTGTTTACTTCTAATATTGGATTCCATGCCCCATTCTTATTCTGATACTCTATAAGAAACTCCTTAACCATTGTTTCAGGAAAATTAAACAGCGGCAGGTTAAGGCTTCGGTTGCAGATAGTGGGATAGAACCTTAAAACCGGGTTTCCTCCGCAGGAAACACGTTGAAGGTCACTGTCAAATATCAGCCGAACCTGCTGAACAGGAACCGGCTTTTCAAAAGCAAAACCAATTGTGGAACCTGTGGTTGCCTGCCATGCATTGAGGTTGCCGCCTATAACCCGGTCACAACCATTAAGTACAGGTTTGGGATCTCCGTCAGATGCCCAGAGCACAGCATCTTTAGAAAGAGCTGTGCATTTCCGGGTATAAAACGGCAGATAGCAATCGTCATCCATCAATATTTCCTGCAACTCCCTTATGCTGTTTTCATAAATCTGTCTTGGTGTTGTTTTATCACGAACTGCGATAGATGCCGCTGTTCCTGCAGCCTGCCCCATTATGGCACATGTCGCCATAACACGGCAGGAGCTTAACGCGGTATGGGTAGCGCTGATATTTCTTCCTGCAAAAAACAGATTTTCAATGTTCCGTGAATACAGGCAGCGGTAAGGAATACCAAATGGTGTCGGTGCGGGATGAAAAATAGTAGGCTCTCCGCGGTATCGGATTCCTGCGGGGTGATGGTCGTCCATAGGCCACCCCCCGTATGCGACCAGATCGTCAAACCTGCCCTCGCTGCGAACGTCATTCTGGTTTAAGATATAGTCTCCGACATAACGGCGGCTTTCCCGCTTGCCTGGCAAAAAGCCTACCCAATCAAGCTCCCAGTTGTCGGCTCCGTGATCTCCTCTGTTTTTAATATGATCCCAAACGCCAAAGGCTATTTTTATAAGTTCGTCCCGAAGCTCTTCGGTATCATGAATACTGTCCCTTTCACCACCCACTTCCATCCACCAGAAGTTTGTGAGCGGATCTTTGAGATCATGATCCCGGCAGGGAAGAGACTCCTCATACGGATACACATTTGCCCACGGCGGAGGAATATAGGTAACTTTATATTCCCGTTCCACTGCCTGAATCAAGCAGGACATTCCCATTGTGCGCTTATCCGCCGTTTCCGGAGCGATATCCTCATTGAATTCCGAAGCTGCTTCCCTTCCAACCCGGTATTCCGCGCCGGTTAAAGGAGCAAGAATACTGTCGCCTGAACAGTCGGCATAGTAATCGGCCTGGACAGTATGCCATGTATAGGTGGTAAGCTGCCATCCCCTGATGGATGAAATTTTTAAGCCTTCCATTACTGCGCTATTGCAGCTGCAGTTTAAAAGTAATGTAATGTTTGGCTCTGCTTTTACCTTGTCATAAAGCACACTATCCCATATGGAAAAATTACGGGCGGGATTACGGTACATATTTTCAATAAAAATTTCTTCCAAAATGCCGGTTTCCCTATTGTCTTTTCCCTTGCAGCCCAACGGCCACATCCTTATTTCCGACGAGCAGTTACCCCCCAGCACCGGCCTGTCGGTCATAAGAAGCACCTTTACTCCACGTCGCGCTGCCGAAATTGATGCCAACATCCCCGCAAGCCCGCCTCCAACAACACAAAAATCGACCTTGTGTAATTTTTCTTTCATTTCATACCTCCTCCCACCCGTAACAAACCGAATTACACCAGCGGCGGAATTACGCCGATGTCTTCACCCTTCGAAAATCTTAGGGCGTCATCTATCATTCGGGTGATATCATACTGTGGTTGATAGCCTAAAATCCGCTTTGCCTTTTCATGACTAACCTCGTAATCCCAATAGTTCTCAATAATGCGTTCAATATAAGGCTGACCGCCGGTTTTAGAGGACAAATACTTAACTCCCTCAGACCACGTCGTGGCACCGGGCGCAGTTAAATTAAAGGCGTCATTAACCGCCTCATCCTTTTCAAGGCAGAGCATGATACCGGTAACCAAATCGCGGACATCCACATATTGTTCGCGCCATGAACGAAGATCCTTTGCAAGAGGTATAATTAAGGAGTCAGGATTTTTAGCCATTAAATCCTCAAGCTGCTTCCAGGGCTCAGGCTGTTTAGGGTTATAAGCTATTGAATAGGGATTAGCCGGGTATCCGTGAAGTTTTTTATACAAATCACACACACGGAAATTACGAAGAATTTCATCGCACGCCACTACCCTGACAAATCGCATAATAACTGATGGAATGCCTGATTCCCTCTTCGCTTCGTTAACTATATTCTCACAAACCTGTTTGGTAAGACCATAAATAAAGAAAGGTTCCTGAGGGTGATTCTCATCCATAGGCAGGTATTTGTAGTTCCATGCCGTATAGGTAGCATCGGTGGAAGCAAGTTGAATCCGGGATAGCTTATGGCGCACTGCAGCTCTTACCAGTTCAAAGGTTGATGTAACATTGATATCCCAGAATTTACGCTCTGAAAGATTACCCACCAGCATTGCCGCCGCAAGATGGATTAGTATGTCACAGCCAGCAACGGCTTTATCCGCATCATTATTATCCCACATACAGCCCTCAAAAATTTCCACATCAAAATTTGTCAGCTTTGCTTTCTGCTGGTCGTTCTTCATAATAAAAGCCCTTACTTCATAACCCTCTTTCAATAAAGCTGGAACGAGATTTGCACCTACTCTTCCGGTAGCACCTGTTAATAATATCTTTTTCATATTGACCTCCCTCTGCCGGTTTTGTTACGGCAAATTTATTTTAGCTTCTCCCGTAATACCCTGAAGCAATCTCCGGATAACAGTCGTTTCAGAAGGTTTCAACCTCAAGGCAATACGGTAAATAATATTATTGTTTTACGGCACCTGATGTCATGCCGGTAATTAAATATTTCTGCATAAATATAAAAAGCAGGGTGATAGGCATTATTGAGATAACAGCCGCAGCTGAAATTTCCTCCCATAGGATGCCATGCTCTCCAATCATGGAATATACCCCTACTGTAATTGTCCATTTTGGCTCTGTATTAAGGAATGTCCTGGAGAAAAGGAAATCGCTCCATGAAAGGACAGCCGTATATATAATGGTAGCTGCAAGCCCTGGAAGAGACAATGGAAGTACAACCCTGAAAATTGATGAAACCACACCGCAGCCGTCAATCTGTGCCGCTTCTTCCAGGTTGATTGATATTCCGTCAAAAAAGCTTTTCATCATCCACGTGGAAAAAGGAATAGTAATGGCAGAATTTGCTATAATTACCGACAGAGAATCATTAATCAAACCCATTTTGGAAAGTGTTATATATAGTGGTATAATAAACAACGCACTGGGCATCATACACACCAAAAGCAGTGAATAGCCTATTTTTTTGTTAACTGAGGATCTAAAGCGTGACAGACTGTAGGCTGCAAAGGTTGAAATCAGCAATACAGCGATTATTGTTCCAAAGGTGATAATCAGTGAGTTTCTAAACCAGACAGATAACGGGCGCTGTGTGAATATGTTAATATAAGTATCAATTGTCAGTGTGGATAAATGCGGAAATACACCTGAGGCATTAAGCATATTCCCCTTTTTGGTCAAAGATGTTATAACAAGCCAATAAAAGGGAAATGTCAGAATAACACATGTAATAATCACAAAAACATAAAACAGTAATTTTTTTATTATAGTGTTAGATTTTTTTTTCACAGCCGTATCTCCTCGTTAACAGTATTTAAGATATATGTTTAATACCGGTTGCAATTAACATACAACCGCCTAAGTTAATAAAATTCCTTATTCAGAAATGGCGACAGCGCAATTATCATCAAAACACAGATAATAAGACAAACAACACCAATTGCGGATGCCATACCCATTTTATAATATTGAAACGCTTCAAAGTACAGCTTTACGGATAATAGCTCCGTAGAGCGGGCAGGACCGCCTCCGGTCATGCCGTAAACGATATCAAAATTCTTAAAAAACCATACCCCGTTAAGTAAAAATGAAACCGTTGATACATTCAGCAGAGCGGGAAATGTAATATGGGTAAACTGCTGAACAACGTTAGCTCCATCAATTTCAGAAGCTTCATATAGTTCAAGAGGGACATTCTGCAATCCCGCCAGCAACATCAGAGTAAAAAATGGATAGGCTTTCCATACCGAAGCCGCAACAACAGAAAAAAACGCTGTATTCACTGTAGTCAACCATGCGACATTTTCAGGAATAATTTTCAGCGAATAAAGAACCTGATTAACGATTCCAAAGTTCGCGTTCAGCATCCATATAAAAATAATTGATACGGCAATTGCCGGTATCGGCCAGGGTAACATAATCAAAGAGCGGGCAAGAACTCTGCCTGCAAACTTTTTATTAAGCAATAAAGCGGTATACATGCCAATAATAAACGATATAGCGGTTCCTAAAAACGTGAAAAGCAGAGTCAGCCATACCGAGTCCCAGAAATCCGGGTTGGAAAAAATATTGATATAGTTTGCCAAAGTATACGGAGCATATGCCGTATTGGAACTAATCATTTTTACTTTTTGAAAGCTGAGTTTAGTAACTAAAAAAATTGGGTAGGCAATGAAAAGAGCAGAAACAAATGCCGCCGGCAGCAGGAAGACACCTGATACGAGCTTTCTCTTTACGCTAATATTAAACTTTGACAAGGTTTTTCTCCTTTCTGAATAGAACTCACCTTTGGCGGCGGAGAAAACAATAAGTATCGGAAGCTGTCCGGAAAATCCGGAGCAGCTCCCAATCTTTTTTGTTAAGGTAAATCAATATCTCTTTTAATGGTCTCTTCAATTTTCTTCAGTGCTGTCTCAGGTGTCAAATTATTGGTAACCATATCTACCATGCCGTCAACAATGATTTTTGAAAACTCGGTATGTACAGACTGGTATCCTGCAGTAACATTGTTTACCGCTTCAGCCGCAGCTTCAGTAAAGAACTTGAATTGTGGATATTCACCAATAAACTCGTCGGTCAAAATACCTGACTTTGGAGGAGTGGAGTTTGTCAGCTTGGCATACTGTACCTGATATTCATCAGTTGTAATCTGGCTGATAAAATCCCAAACCAGATCCTTTTTGGAATCCTCAAGAATTACCGGAATATGCATACTATTACTCGCCGCGCCAACAACTCTTTTAAAGGGAACACGTGCAATTTTAAAGGAATCCTGAAGTTCTGCCGGAGCAGTGCTCTTCATGGCATAGACCCAGGGACCGTCAAAAATCATACCAATTTTTCCCTCAAAGAAAAATGAACGCATTTGTTCAATGGATAGACCCATAGGAATGAGTTTCTCCGAATACATTGATTTGTATGTTGCAACAGCATCCAGTAAAAGCGGATCGTCAAAATTCAACTCGGTGGTATCACCCTTAGTCCAGTGTGAGCCATTACCGATTAGTAAAGCGGAAACACCGTAATACAGGCTGGGCGAGGTAATAGAGCATGTACCCCATCCAAACTGGTCGATATTGCCGTCATTATTAGTATCCTTTGTCAAAGCTCTGGCGGCAGCAACAAAACTTTCCATGTCTGTTGGCACATCAACGTTCGCGTCACTGAATATTTTCTCGTTGTAGAACATGGAGTAGCCATATCCCATCAACAACAAGCCATAGTTTTTACCCTCTCTTTGCATGGTGCTTTGAAGGGGAGTCCATTTTTTTAGAATATCGGTTGTGGCAAAGCGATCGTCTAGAGTATCAAACCATCCCTGACCGTAAAAAGCATCGAAGAAAGCGGTAGGAATATGGCAGATATCTGGTGGTGTATTGCTGCTGAATCTGGTAACCAAAGTATCAACATAGCCGGAATACGGTACCTGATATAGATTAATCGTTACATTTGGGTGTTTAGCTTTAAAATCTTCAATGAGTTTTACCCAAAAATCGGCGAATCCAGGCTCTGTTGCCTGCCAGGAAGGAAAATCAAGGGTTATCTTTTCCTGTGCTGTTGTTACGACGACATTCGAACCGGTTGTTGCATCCGAAGGAGTATTTGTACCCTGACATGCAACTAGAGATAATACCATTACAAACAGGAGTAGACTTACAATGACTTCTTTACTAACTTTTTTCATTTTTTACCTTTCCTTTCAATAATATTTTTATTTTGTATCAATAATGGGAAATGACCAGTTCTCCGTCAAGCTTCTCCACCTTTATTGAATACCTAAGCTGTAAATCCAATAATGGAGCTGCTTCGGAACAGAAAAAAGGTATTTCGCATTCCTCAACAAACATGTTGACAGCCTTACTTCTTCCAAAAGGGGTATTCTTCCCTCGCGGATAAAAGTAGACATAAATACGTATGCGGGCGCTGCCCTTAGCTTGTAACATATACCTGCTGCTTTCAGTTGTTGGTTCAATAATTTTCTTGTGAGTAACCCATATTTCATTATCATATTCAAGGCTTTTCAATATCAGTGAATTTGCGGATTCCTGCCATGTAATATTTTTGGGTATTGTGACCATTTCCCAATCCGCCCATGTAATTTCAAAGTCCCGATAACTTAGTTTCCGATATTCAGCTCCCGGCATATCAAAATAAGTTTCCGCAATAGCTTCCAGATAACTTGCACCCATTTGATGATAAAGTTCCGGTGTCAGGATTCGGTTTTCACAGTCCATATGATATGAAGTTTCCAGTGTAACCGCAGGCACACCAAATTCCAGAGTGTTAAAAGCGGTCGCCACAGATTGATAGTTTTCCTGCCCCCAATTTAAATGATTATCATCCAAATCCTCCGGCCGGCATGCTGCAAAATTCTGGCTTTTAGCCGCAAAACGGGAGGCAAGCTCACTGACCTTTTTAGATTTTAAATCTCCGGATATGGAACGTCTGAGAGGAACTATATAGGAAAACGCTCCGGGCTGAGGCGCATGAAAATCGAAAAAACCTTTATAAGTAAATTTCTGACGGAGTTTATTTATTTCCTTAAGAATCATCCGGATCTCAACATGCCGGGGATTTTCGGTCCAATCCCGGTTAAAATCAATAGGTGAGGTATCCTTGCCATAACGTCCGCTATGTACACCATCAATGTCAACAAAAGGGAATACAGCTATAATTGCACGCTGTCGGATATATAAACCTGCCGGACTTTCGGATAAGAATGCATCACACAAACCCTCCAACACGTAGGAGCCGGGAGTTTCAGCCGCATGGTGTCTGCAGGTGCAGACTAAAAGTTCCTTGCCCTCGTCAGGCGATCCCATCAGCAGCATGGGAAAAGGCCGTCCTTCTGCTGATTCTCCAATTATTTTCAGTGATATTTCATCTTCTTTATGCCGTTGAGTGAATTTAATAAAATCATAATAAAAATATGGATAACAAAAAGCAATATAGGTTTCATCACTTTTAGGTATAGCGTGAAAGCATGCGCGGTGCGGTCTGGCTGTAAAGTAAACAGCTTTAGCCGGGAGTCTGTCCCATTTTCCGTCTTTTCCCTCCCGGATTACAGGACGTGCCAGTGTATAGCTTTTGGTTTCATCAATACCGAGAACGTGAGCCATATTTTCCTGAACAAAAGTAAGACCTATTCCTTTTGCTCCGGTAACCCTGAAGTAGAACCACAGGCTCCTCTGGGAAGTGCTCCCGTCCTGGGGTGCGGTAAAGGCAATAGTGTTATTACTTAAAAAATGGATATTCTCAGCAGCACCACCAATAAAATTTGTGTCAACGGAAATGTGCATTTTTTTCTCCTTTTTTGAGTTCGGCAGAAAAATGACAAAACCAGCCTAATATCGGAATAAGAAAACCGTAAATCTGCAATTGAAGCTCATATATAGATCCTATCAGTCATTGATAATTTTGAAAAGGTTGAATAACTTTAGATTTGTTTGTTTTTTTACAATAGTAGGGGACGGTTCTTGCTTGCTTCCTGAAGGAAGCAAGCAAGAACCGTCCCCTATTGTCCAGGAGAACCGTCCCCTTGTGTCCCCTTCAATATTTGTGTGCTTCCTTTAAAACCATATCCTTTACTTTCATTAGACGGGTGAGGTTGGAGCGTTCATTTTCATCCAGTTTCATGACAATATATTTGATGGTTTCCTCAAGGTTTGGAATCAGCACATATTCCAGCGCGTTTACCCGGCGTCGGGTTTTTTCAATTTCATCGGCCAGAAGCTGAGCGGATTTTTCCATTTCGGCAAGCCTTAAAAGCTCCGGGGTAAGGTCTGATAATGTGGCTATTGCTTCATCCAGCTCTCCTGTGGTATTGGCAAAGCCGTACGGATATATGTCCCCTTCTCCGGTGGTTCCTGTGGAAAACTCCAGTACGGGCACATCCACGCTCATAATGTTGCGGGTGGATGCTTTAAGGTTTACTTCAACCTTTGGAAACATCAATGCTTCTTCCACAAGCTCGGAATTCATCAATGCCCGGGCCATAACAAAGCGGGAGTGCACAATTTTCAGCTTTTCTTCCACCTCTTCACGCAGACGCTTGTTTTCCCTTACAATCTCAAGGAATTTTTTCATTAACTCATCGCGTTTATCCTTTAATAATTTGTGTCCTCTGCGGGCGGTTTTCAACCTTTTTTTAAGTCCGGTCAAAACCATCCGGGTTGGATTCACATTCAAACGGGCCATTTAAGATTTCTCCTCCCCTCTGTGTCCTACTTCTGCGGCAGGTATTTGTCTATGAATTCCTGCTTGATACGCTTCAACTCGCCTACCGGCAGAATTGATAACAACTTCCATCCAATCTCAAGGGTATCGAGAATTGGTCTATCCAGTTCAAAACCCTGAGATACATATTCGGCTTCAAAGTTTTCGGCAAACCTCGCGTAAAGTTTGTCGGTATCGGTAAGGGCGGCATCCCCCAGAATAACGGCAAGTTCCTTTGCCTCCTTGCCCCGGGCGTAAGCCGCAAAAAGCTGGTTCATTGTATTTGCGTGATCCTCCCGTGTCTTTCCCTTTCCTATCCCCTTATCCTTTAAACGGGATAACGAGGGAAGAACGTCAATAGGCGGCGTAACGCCCTTCTTGTATAATTCACGGCTTAAAATAATCTGCCCCTCGGTAATGTAACCCGTCAGGTCAGGAATCGGATGAGTCTTGTCATCCTCGGGCATTGTCAGAATAGGGATTAATGTAATACTGCCCTCTAATCCCTTCTTTCTTCCGGCACGCTCATAGAGGGTAGCCAGGTCGGTATACAGATAACCCGGATATCCACGGCGTCCGGGTACTTCCTTTCTGGCGGCGGATACTTCGCGCAGCGCTTCCGCATAGTTTGTGATATCGGTCATAATAACCAGAACATGCATATCTTTTTCAAAGGCCAGAAACTCGGCTGCGGAAAGAGCCATTCGCGGAGTGGAAATACGTTCAACAGCAGGATCATTGGCAAGGTTCATAAAAAGAACAGCCCTGTCTATGGCGCCTGTCCTTTTAAAATCACTGATGAAAAAGTCCGCTTCCTCAAAGGTAATCCCTATTGCCGCAAATACAACCGCGAAGTTGCTGTCGGTACCAAGAACCTTTGCCTGTCTGGCAATCTGGGCAGCCAATTGGGCATGAGGCAGGCCGGAACCGGAGAATATGGGCAGTTTCTGGCCTCTTACCAATGTATTCAACCCGTCTATGGCTGAAACACCGGTTTGTATAAATTCGGAAGGATAGTTCCGGGCAGATGGATTAATGGGAACTCCGTTGATATCCAGACGGGTATCCGGAATTATTTCGGGCCCCCCGTCAATGGGTTTTCCAAGGCCGTCAAATACCCTGCCGAGCATATCTATGGATACCGGAAGTTCCATTCCGCGCCCAAAAAAACGAACCTTGCTGTTGGAAAGATTGATTCCAACGGCACTTTCAAACAACTGTACAACGGCGTTATTTCCATCCACCTCCAGCACCTTGCAGCGGCGGATTTCACCGTTTACCAGTTCAATTTCCCCAAGCTCATTAAACGTAACACCCTCAACATCCTGCACCAGCATCAAAGGGCCGGCCACTTCGGCTATGGAACGGTATTCCTTCAACATATTTATTCATCCCCCTTTGCTATCAGTGCTTCCACTTCGTCCGCCAGTTGCTTTTCAATCTTTAAAAATTCCTTATCCACCATGTCCTGCGGAATATATTTCGCGCGTCCTATTTTCTCTCTTACCGGCAGGCTGAAAAGCTCGTTCAAATTCACATTTTTCTTCACGGCATCCATTGCCAGATAATAATAGGACAGAATCATCTTTAACATCCGGAATTGCTTATGCGGAGTAGCATAGGTATCAATATCATGGAAGGCATCCTGGTGAAGATAATCCTCACGTATTGATCGGGCAGCCTCCAGTGTAACCCTGTCTCTTGCCGACAGTGCGTCCACGCCGACCAGCCTGACAATTTCCTCCAGTTCGGCTTCCTCCTGCAGGATTTTCATCATTTCCTGTCTGTATTTGCTGTGATCCCTTGAGACATTATTTGCATACCATTCCTTCATACGATCGGCATAAAGGGAATAGCTGATAAGCCAGTTGATAGCCGGAAAATGACGGCGGTATGCCAGGTTCGCATCCAACCCCCAGAACACCTTAACAATACGCAGGGTTGCCTGTGTAACCGGTTCCGACAAATCCCCGCCGGGAGGAGATACCGCCCCGATGGCAGATAAAGCGCCGATCCGTTCCTCCGAACCCAATGTAATAACTTTTCCCGCCCGTTCATAAAATTGAGCCAGACGTGAAGCCAGATATGCGGGATATCCTTCTTCACCGGGCATTTCCTCCAAACGTCCCGACATCTCCCTGAGGGCTTCTGCCCAGCGTGAGGTTGAATCGGCCATTAACGCGACCGAATAGCCCATATCACGGAAGTATTCCGCAATGGTAATCCCTGTATAAATGGATGCTTCCCGGGCGGCAACAGGCATATCTGAAGTATTGGCTATTAAAACCGTCCTTTTCATAAGGGACTCTCCTGTTTTCGGATCCTTAATCTCGGGAAACTCTATTAAAACGTCTGTCATTTCATTTCCGCGTTCACCGCAGCCGATATACACAACCATGTCCGCATCGGACCATTTAGCCAGCTGGTGCTGCACAACGGTTTTACCGCTTCCAAAGGGCCCCGGTATGGCAGCAACTCCTCCCTTGGCAATTGGGAACAGCGTATCCATATTCCTTTGCCCTGTAATTAAGGGTTCATTGGGAGGCAGCTTTTCCTTATAAGGCCTTTCCTTGCGTACCGGCCACTTTTGCATCAACGTCAGTTTTTCAACCGTACCTTTCGGGGTTTTTACCGCTGCAATGGTTTCTTCAACAGTGAATTCGCCTTCCGAGATACTTTCAATGATTCCCTCAATTCCGAAGGGCACCATGATGCGATGCTCGAATACACTATTCTCTTGAACGGTTCCAAGTATATCCCCGGCAACTACCCTGTCACCTTTTATGACAATTGGCTTGAACGGCCATTTTTTCTTTCTGTCCAGAGCGGCAATGTTGATTCCACGGGTAATGTTGCTGCCCACTTCCTCACGCATGGTTTCCAAAGGACGCTGTATACCGTCAAATATATTCTCCAGAAGCCCCGGCCCCAGCTCCACACTCAACGGCGCTCCTGTGGTTACCACAGGACCTCCCGGCCCCAGACCGGAGGTTTCTTCATAAACCTGTATGGATGCCCTGTCTCCGTGGATTTCCAATATCTCACCAATGAGCATATGCTCACTGACACGAACCACATCAAACATATTCGTATTCCGCATTCCCTCTGCAATTACCAGAGGTCCGGATACCTTGACTATTCTTCCCTGGCTCAAACCATATCCCTCGCTTTCAGTTACATTGTCGTATTAAAAAATTTACCGCGGCAGTAAAACCAAGACTACGCAGTAAAACCATTGTTTATTCGTCTCTGAAAAGTATATCCGCGCCTACGGCTTTTTCAACACATTTTTTCACACCCCGCATGCCAATACCCAGACTTCCCTGAATACCGGGAATTGGAATGACGGCCGGAAACCGTTCATCCCTGTGCTTTTCTATCTCATCCTTTACCATATCCGCTGTTTGCTCCGTGATATAGATAACGGCATATTTATCCCGTGCCAGATCCGTTAAAATCTTGCCTGCCTGTTCCCTGTTCTCTACGGGGAATACGGAAAAACCAAGCGCCTTGAAGCCCAATACCGCATCCTTTTCTCCTACAACACCGATTTTATACATATCCCAAACGCAACCTTTCCCGGATTATATCGGCTGAAAGCCTGTTTATCCTACCTGTCATAATAATCCTGACATTTCTTATTTCAGTCTCTTTTGCGTAAAGCCAGGCAACCAGCGGTTCGACTCCCATAGTGACAACCCTTGCCTTTCTGACATATTCCATCAAAAAGTCGTCCAAAAGCTTTTCCAGCCCCGATATGTTCTTTTTTATCTTATAAAGCTCCCAGCCCTGACGAACGACATCTCCATAGCTTCCAAAGCGTATTTCTTCCACAAAAGCATCAAGTGACTTGTCACAGTTTTCAAAATATGTCCTTTCGGGAATCGTACCGCCCTCAAGCAGAAGTTTTTTAAGAAAATCCCATGCCTTGTTTATGGTTCTGGCTCTTATAAACATTTTTATATTCGTTATGTCTATTAAAATTTCCGTAAGCCTGTGCAAAAACAGATTATCCGTTTCTCCCAAATCCGACGCCAACTGATGGTAGGAAGCCTTATCCAGCAGAAGGTCGACAATTTGAGGATCCTGCGTTTTTGAAAACGTATCATGGGTTTCCATGATAGCCTTATGCATAATAGGGCTTAGTTCTCCATATTCTCTTTCACGGATGATTCTCTTAATGTTTTCTGTGTCTATTGTTCCGGTATCCAATAATATATCCGGTGTTTCCTGACCGGAAAACTCGGCTTTCAGAAGAACCTTGAGATTAAAAAAGTCATGTTTTCGCTGAAAAGCCTTAATCACCTCAACCTGAGGTGCAATATCCAATAATAGAGAATAGCACCTTTTCATTTCCTCAGCCAAAAGCGCTTCAAAGGAATACACATTCCCTGAACCGCCTGAAAACCCGTATTCCGCCTCAAGCAACACCTTAAAGGCTTCTTCGGCATTAGGCGCGTCAATCATCCGGTCAAACCGGCTTGAATCCAGCAGTTTTGTTTCTATAGCCCTTATCCGGGCAGAGGCATATGCGTAATCGCCTTCGTTTATTTTTATCATCATTTTTCCTCATTACGTTTTCAGGTACTAAAAAGGATTTTAACCACTTCATTTTCAAGTTCGGGCCTTAACATATCGAACAAAATCTCAAAAGTATTGTTTACTTCCATATCTCCGCACTTTAATACAAACCCACCGGCTGTTTGTATGCACTCTGCCGACAATGAAATACTGCCTTCCATTCCTTTGCTTATAAGTATTCGGTTAATATTATCAATAAACGTGTTATCCATACGGAGAAGGTCCTTTTCGGACAATAACAGTTCACCCGTTCCCCTTGTTGCCGCCTTAACTGCCATACCTTCCAGCAGATTTTGATATTCCCTGTCCGGCAGCCCGATAACCTTTTCCATAGCAGATTTGAAAGCGGCATCGACCATATCCTGTTTTGCCCGTAAAATTTCCTTCCGTCCTTCAAGACCTGCGACAGCCAGAAGGCGCCGGTATGTTTCTGCACCGTCGGATTCGGCTTTTTTTAAGATAGCTTCTTTTTTATACCCTGCCTCCCTGACAGCCTCATCGGTAATCCAGCGGGCTTCTTCCGCTGCCTCTTCTTCTACTGCCTGGGCCTTAAGGCGGGCATCTTCCAATATCTTTGCTTTTATTTTTTCCGTTCCTGTCATTTGGAAGCTCCTTTATATGTTCTCCTGCCGTTCATTCCGCCGCGGAATAAATCAAAATCACGGCAGATTCCCAATAAGACGGCAATTTCCTATGGGATTATCAATTATGCGGTTTTGCAGCCCATAATTCTTATCATATGGGGAACAAAACTCCGGATTGGTTAAAATCAAATCATCAATATCATGAATAAAGATACAACCAGACCCAATATAGCGAATAATTCAACCATAAGCGTGAGAATAATAGCATTCCCCAGTGTCTCCGGACGTTTCGCTATCATCTGTATGGCGGCAGCCGCAACCTTACCCTGGAATATACCCGAAACCAGCCCGACAAAACCAATCGGCAGACCGGCAGCAAAAAGATATAGCCCGTCCTGCACGGTTAATCCGGCATTAATATTAACAATAATCATAAATGCGATAACAAAACCATAAATCCCCTGTGTGCTTGGAAGCGCCTCCAATAACATGACTGACCCGAATTTGCCGGGATCTTCCGTTAAAACGCCCGCTCCGGCCTGTCCGGCAATTCCAACACCTCGAGACGAACCGATACCGGCAACAAAGAAGGCTACCGCAGCCCCCAATAAAGCATAAAACTGACCGTCTAGATTCTGAAAAAATTCTGTCATTATTAAAACCTCCATTTTTCTGTCCGACAATACGGGATCCTGATTTAATCAGAACTAAATCCCCGTATTCGGTTTAACGTAAATATATTTTGTTTTGGGTTTTAAAGGTTTGAAGGCTTCGCCTCCGCCCTTGAAAAACTTACCAAAGAACTCCAGATACTGGAGTCTGCATGAGTGCACATAGGCCCCCAACGCATTAATGGCAAAATTGATGCCATGCCCCACCAATAGTATCACTATGGCCAGAATGACTTTTATAACGCCGGGAAGATCAAACATCACACTCATTTGATTAACAATCGACGCAATAATAGATGTGGCAAGGCCCAGCGCAAGAAGCCGGGAATAAGACAACACATCACTGAAAAACCCAATAAGATCGTACAGGCTTGAAATACCGCCGAAAAATTTTAACACGGGATTCTTTTTCTTCCGCCCTTGTGTCAATATCAGCAACACGGCTCCGATAACTAAAAGGTACTTTCCGACATTTACCAAAGGTGCGGTTTTTATCGGGTCAACCCTTGGAGCGAAAGGCAGAAGAAACAGAACGAACCCTGTAAATACAACAAACCAGAAACCAGCGTCAAAAAGCGCGTCCAGGTATTTTTTCCTGCGGATCAGGTTAACCCCCTTAACTCCTATACCCACAAACATATGAATTATACCAAAGAGCAGTGACCAGCTTAACATCAGTTCAGGCTCTTCCACCATGTTGAACCAGAGCGCATACGGAGCCAGTACACTGATTCCGAACCAGCCTCCAAACATGGCACCCCAGAAAATAGTGGAAAACCCGCAATACATCATCAGTTTCATGAATTTTTTCGTATTCTCTTCCAACTTGAAACGCCATTGAATAAAAGCCGACAGTAAAACCATAATAAGGCCATAACCGCCGTCCGACAGCATTAAGCCAAAAAACAGAATGAAGAAAGGAGCCATTATCGCATTAGGATCGATTTCTCTGCTATTGGGAACACCATACATATTCATCACAGGTTCGGCCGCTTTTGCTATTCCCCTGTTTTCAAGGAGGACTGGGAATTCTTCACCATCTTCCGGCTTCCGGATATCCACACTGACCGTATATTTTCCCTCCAGCCATTCCTTAGCGGAAACGGCGTTCCTTTCCGGAATCCATCCCATTATGAAAAAAACCCTTCTGGTTTTCAAAACCTTTCCCATGACCAGAGTACGGCTCTTTTCCATATTCAGCGCATCATACAGTATTTCCATCGACCTTCGACTCTTTTTTATGTCTATAATTTTTTCTATAATCTCTTCACGCCGCATGGTCAATTCATTTGTCCGCACTTCAAGCCTTTTCAGGTTCTCTTCCGCCGTTCCCAGGAGTCCTGAGAAAGAAACCCTGTTGAACCCACGGGATTTTAAATATGATAAAGAATCCTGTTCCATATCATAGTGATATATTACATAAACATAATGTTGATCCTTGTCACTGTTAATTTTATAAATCCGGGCATCGGAAACCTTCTCCTGAAACTCTTCTTCGATTTGTTTCCAATCCATCATTCCAGGTATGGTTCCCAGCAGAAAACCGGTCTTTTTTGTGCCGGTAACCTCCAGCGGGGACAAAAGATCTTTCCATGGAAGAAGGGAATGATATAAGTTGTTCAGTCTGTTCTCTTCAGCTCTGAGTTCAGTAAGGGACTGTTCATGTTCCCTTACTTTTTTCACCGAACTCCAGACTTCTGCCTGGTTTTTTAATACAGAACTAAATTCAGACGCGCTAATCTCACACCGGCTGTAAAACATGCCTTTTTTTTCAGGAGAATATTTGTTGAGGCTATCCAGCGCGGCATGCACATCGGAAAGCTTTCCTTCTATAACGGTTAGTTCATCCTGTGTTACCGGATGAGAAGCAATTTCTTCGTACTCTGTTTCATCGATACTGCTGATTTCAACCGCCCCAAGCTCCATCAGGCTGTTAATCAACGTTTCCCGCTGTTCTTCCATGCCTAGCAGAGCTATCTTGTTCATACTGACAATCACTGTTCCACTATCCTTCCCACAATGTAATCCACTGCGTTCTTCAGTTTTTTACCCGAATTCTCCTTGATCTCCTGACACCGTGCCCGGGTTTTTACATTCATATCCACAATATCTCCGGCAGCCTTCTCCTCAGACGCCATTATAATATTACGGCCTTCCTGCTCTGCCTGTTCGACTGATTTTTCCGTGGAACAGGCGGCAGCTTTCCTTGCGGAAGCAACAATATCCCTGGCCTTCAATTGGGCAAGCAATTCAATCTGTTCAGCCTGCTCTTCCGTGGAAGTTATTTCTTTTAAAATGGCAACTGCCATGATTTCACCCCCATTTTCTATATATTATACCACGATTGAATGGTTTAACAACAAATTCATGTTATTCTTTGCATGTTTATTCCTATGAATGTAACTATTCAGTTTACTTTTATATATCATACCTGAATAGTCACCTATGAATGGCGCTTCCAGCATTTTTATGTGTATTGTATACACTTCTAGCTGTATTTTACAGCCACATTATAGTCAAACACTGAATCCCCGCTGTTTTAGGTTTACGGGCTTGACCGTTGTCATTGCCTGTACAAGCTTAATAGACCACGCAGTTTCTGCCGTTCCTTTTCGCTTTATACAGGGCTTTATCGGCAGCATCCATTACTTCTGTCGCAGATTGCATCCTTTCATTTTTATCGGCTATTCCGATGCTTACCGTAACCCTGACAGTACCATTTCCTCTCCTTCTGGCGGTTTTTCTTTTTGGCTTTTTTTTCGGCCTGTTTTTTCCTCTTACAATAAGAGGGCGTTTTTCAATACATATCCTTAGCCGATCAATCTGTTCAATTACATCCTCCGTTGTTTTTCTCGGAAAGATAACGGCAAACTCTTCACCGCCGTAACGGAAAGCCTTTCCCCCATCCACGTTTTTTTCTATCACCGAGGCAATCATCTTCAGGACATCATCGCCGACCTGATGCCCATATGTATCATTTATCCTCTTGAAATGGTCAATATCTATCATGGCTACGGCATATTTGCTGCCAAGCCTTAATATCTCCTGTTCCATTGCCCGGCGTGATAAAATTCCAGTTAAAGTATCATGAAAAGCCAGGGAATATGATGCCTCAAGCAGAGCCATAATAAAAATCAGAAAGACGGCGGAATAAAAAATGGATAAAACATCGGTATATCCAGAAAAATGCAGAATAACAAAACAGCCCAGGGAAGCTCCTGTAAAGGCCATATCCATTGCGGATGATCGCAATAAAAACCTTATAAGAAGAATACACAGGCATAGTATAAAAAGAAAAACACTCCAACCGGGTATTCCGGGTACATTCTCAGAACCTTTGAAAACCAGCTCCGACACCTTCATACCTGCAAGCACCGAATTTTGACCGCTTGCATCAATAACAACAAGAATACAGAAAAAAAGAAAAACAATACCTTTTACCAAACCATGTATGCTGGTTATCCCCCGTTCTTCAACAACAGCCAGTATTATAAAAACCAGAGGAACCAAAAGAGAAATACCATTGATAACAGCCTGCGGATGCAGACCTTTTCCGGACGGAAATACGGCCATGGTGAAAAAAAGAACGGCAACAGCGTAAAATATTCGGCTATGCTGAAACCATATGCTTAAAACAAGCGCAAAAAAAGCGAGTATATAAGGAAGGGTAACAAAAACAACATTCAGCTTGTTATAGGATACCAGAGTTCCCATTGCCAGTATCCAGGCTGCAATCAATATTATAAAGGGGAAAACTGCGATTATAATTTTTCTGCTATCAAACTTTAACATAACCCCTCACAATTTTTAATTCCGGTAATAGGCACTATCATCTTAAAAGTTTGCGGGTATCACGAAGCGGATTTTTTTCTTTAAGCGCAATTTTCAGCCTATAGGGTAAAATATGTCTATATTCTATTAGAACTACACGCTATATCATTTTTATTATAGTATATCATGATGCACATGACAACCATATAAGCCTGCTTAATTATTTTAACTTCTAGTGAGTATTTCCGTAAAGATTCTTCAATGCGTTCAAAATGACACATTTAGAACTACATTGCGTCAATTAAATGTTTGGATATAATCTATGTAACTTAACCCTTGCATCTTCAGTAGTAAATTGCCACTTCACTTCTATGGAAACTTCATTACGGGCAATGTTCCAGGCAGTAAGTTCCTTGGACAAACTATGTATATCAAGAATCCGACATCCCAAACACTGTGTTGTCATTGCACTGAGTTCTATTTCCGCGATGTTCAGCCAACTTCCATGTTTCGGTGTGTAGTGGATTTCTAGCCGTCGTGCCAGTTTACGAGCTTTGGCCGCTGAAAAAGTTTCATATAGAGACGCAGCAGAGTGTGTATTCAGGTTATCCATCACAAGACAAATCTTTGGAGCATCAGGATAATGCACTTCCAATAGCTCGGCTACCTGATTTGCCCAGTCTTTTCTGGTTCTGTGTTCTAAAACGGAGACAGTCCGCCACCCTTTGAGTAGTTCAGTAAACATAAATATGCTGCATGTGCCATTACGGATATATTCACTGTCCTCAAACTTTACAGTACCGGGTTCATCGGAATAGGCTCCCTGTTTTCCCCCAACAGTTAATACGATTTTTCATCCATACAAATGAAGGGACAAGATTCATCATATGGACAATGATATACTTTTCCAGAACATATTGCATGCCATATAAAAACATATATATAATTCCTCTAAAAAAGTTTGTTTTTTTTGCAAACTTTTTCGCTCTAA